>JBCBTQ010000022.1:0-39643 GCA_039818605.1 Cyanobacteria bacterium J06639_14
GCCATCCCAGGGAAAACCCTATTGATTTTGCTGGGTTACATAGGCCTATCAACCTATAGCGGTAGGCAAGTTAATTACGCACATTTTTCTGTCCTGATACTAATCGTCCATGCTGCCCCGGCAGTTTTCGGGTGGGGTGCCGGGGCAGTATCACGCCGGGTGGGGTTTTGACCCACGGGTATTTTCTCGATCAAGAAGCTGTTAGCAAGGGGGGGCTCGGAATGCTTGCTGAAGTTCTCTTCACCACACACGCTGCAAATTTCCGTTGAGTCCTTTCGCTTCAAACATTAGACTGCTGCTTAATGAATTAAGGCTTAATTCTCCTCGCTTCAGGTTCTACCTTCGGGATTTAGAAAATGCCAAGGATGCCACTGATTTCGCTGACTTATTAATTCCTGAGAGATTGGGTAAAGTAACGCTAGTCTCAGTCATCTTTTCAACTTCTTAACTTTACTCATATATGAATAGAAGTGACTTAGACGTCAGTTTTAAGCGAAATAGCTTTGACGTTTAAATCACCTTAATCAGCGTTTACTGATAACTTAACCGATGCAAGGTAATCATATGCAGGGAATCATTTTTTCCCATAGGGAGCATCCTGCTGTCGATAGCAGAGTCAAACGTTTAATTGATATTGTGGGTGCTTTAGTCGGATTAACTATCACGGCCATCCTGCTCATACCCATTGCGATCGCCATTCAATTAGACGACCCAGGCCCAATCTTTTATCATCAAGTGCGTTGTGGCTTGCATGGCCAACCCTTCTATATGTGGAAGTTTCGGTCCATGATTGTCGATGCAGACAGACTCAAGCATGCGGTTCCCAACCAGGCAAAGGGAAATCTCTTTAAAAACAAAAATGATCCTCGTATTACTCAAGTGGGTAAGTTCCTCCGGTGTACGAGCCTCGATGAATTCCCACAGTTCTGGAACGTCCTGTTAGGGGATATGAGTTTAATTGGCACGCGCCCACCCACGCCTAATGAAGTCAAGCAGTATCAGCCACATCATCATCAGAGGCTACTTGTTAAGCCAGGTATTTCAGGTGAATGGCAAGTGCATGGGCGCTCAGTCATAGAAGACTTTGAGGAGGTCGTTAAGCTGGATATCAGTTATCAGGAAAAGTGGTCAATTGGGTATGATTTAAAGCTCATTCTAAAAACGATTCAGGTTGTTTTGAGTAAGAATGGTGCGTACTGAATAAACCCGAGTCAGGAGTCAGGAGTCAGGAGGGCACTGGATTCTGACTCCTGACTCAGCCGAAGTTTCCCCGTACGCCCCGACTCACTAAAATTCAAAGGCACTGCGCACCGTAAACAGGACAATATCACTGTTTTCTCGATTGTGGTTGGGGGCGGTTAGCCAAATTACCCCTGGTGTAATGGAGAGATATTCGTTGACCTGATGCCGGTAAAACGCCTCGATATGAAATGAGGTGTCAGGGTCTTGACGTCGGCCATCGATAGTAAAGCCACTGGTCCCGATAAGTCTGGGTTCTTGGCCGATAATCACGCCCAACAAATTATCCGCTTGCCCCAAATCAGGAAAAGCCAACGTCAACGCATAATTCAAAATATACGCATCCCCTAAGTTGAGGACTCTGGCATTGGTGTACCCGACCCATCCGCCAATGGCAAGCCTATCGTTCGGAGCCCAAGAGCCTGCCAACCCATAAGAATTACCCACCACTGGGCGATCTAAATCAACCTGCGATCGAAAACTTCCCGTATCGGTTTCGAGACTGGAGTCGTTATAGGTGTGAACATAGGTGAGCCCTAACAACAGATCGTCGCTAGGTTCAAACGCCAGTTGGGCAAAGGCCCCATAGTTGCCACCAAATAGCCCTATTTCGGGATCATTGGCACCCTCGCTAAAGTAACCGAGCCCCAGATTAAGGTCTTCCGTCAGGTCATAGTTAAACTGAATGCCCACATCTTCCACCAGGCTGTGGATAGGATTTTCACTCCCAAACTCTGAGAGTGCACCCGTGGCGCTGTCTCCTAAGATTGGATTAAAGTCTTCAAGATCATCCCCGGTTGTGGAAATGTAGACAGTAGCGCGATCGCTAATCGGAAACTCGTAAGCCAGCTCACTGAACTCAAACAGATCCTCATCGGTGTCAGTGAGAAAACCCAATTCCCCCTCTGGTGTAATCTCATCATTAAACCTAAACTCAGGCGCGCTGCCACTCTCAATGGCTATCTCCAACTGGTCTTCCCCAGTAAAACTTGCCTCAAAAACCAGTTCGATACTGCTCTGAAAAGCAGTTGCCTCATCCACCTCTTGACCCACCACACCACTGATACCGAAGATCGCTTCACCCGATAAAGTCAGCGTGGGGGATACTTGATTGGCTTCCAGGTCGGAGACTTGTGCTTCTAAATCCTCTACGCGATTGCTGAGTGAGGGGGCAACTGCGCGGGGGGATGATGTTTCTGGCGGAGCTTCTAACTCCGACACAAGGGGATCTTGGACCTGAGACGTGTCATGCTGTGAGGGCAGGTTTTGGGCTAAAACTAGCGGCTCGGTAACGACCTCAATTGGGGGAGCCGTGTACGCAAAATTAATCATGATTTGACTCGCTCAAACTTTAGGAACGTTCCATCGATAGCCAACGCCATACACGGTTTCGATGAGACAGTCATGGTTACCGGCTCGCTCTAGCTTGCGGCGCAAATTATTAATATGAGTTCTAACAGTCCCTTCACCCGAATCCTGATCCAACTCCCATAACTTGTCGAGAATCATGGACCGGGTAAACACCTGACTGGGATGCTGCATAAAATAGCTGAGGATCAAAAATTCCTTAGGCGTTAATTCCAGCGAACGACCGGCATAGCTGACATGATGCGTGGCTGGATTAAGGCTTAACTGCCCCTGTTGCAAAACCGTTTGTTGCAGTTGGGGCGGACGACGGGATAAAGCGCGAATCCGCGCCGCTAACTCCTCTAGTTCAAAGGGTTTGACCAAGTAATCATCGGCTCCGGCATCCAGCCCAACAACTCTATCCGTTGTCGTATCTTTAGCGGTGAGCATCAAAATAAAACCGCTGTATCCATGGGCCCGTAAGCGCTTACACAGACTGATGCCATCGAGCTTAGGTAACATCAGATCCAGCAAAATCAAGTCATATTCAACCACCTGTGTACAGTCCAAACCGGTTATGCCATCCTGGGCTAGGTCGACTATATATTGTTGATGTCTTAAATCCTCTGCTAGGGGAACAGCAATTCGGTCATCGTCTTCTACCAAGAGAATTCTCACTGCCTGGGGCTCCGGTGCATGTTTTTTAAGAATAAACGACGAATCGTTATTTAATCTTGCAAAGTTCTTGACAAATGGACTTTACACTTGAAAAGTGAAAGGTGGAAATGGGATGTCTATCCAAGCAAAACTACCTGTCAAAAAGAGCATCAAGGTTGAAAATCGCCATGAGATTTCGCATCAAGTCTTTAATAGGTAGTTTCTTAATTGCGGGAATCGGAGGTTCTGCGGGTCTCTGGGCTACGCAAAACTATTTTCCATCGCTAATGAAACAGTCACAAGCCAATAGTCCATCAGCCGAAATTCAGACTCAGGGCGATGATTTATCCTCTAAGGAACTTCCCCCTGTTCCTACCTTTGAAGTAACCCTGCAAGAAGCCATCAAAATTGCTGAATCAGAGATTGAGGGAAAGGCTTACAGTATCGAGCAAGAAATAGAAAACGTTACCCCAATCATTGAAGTTGACCTCGCCAAATACGAAGTGGTTATTCACGGCCAAACCAGGGAAGTGCTTGAGGTTGAGGATGAGGAAGCAGAAGGCGATCCGGAAGATATTGCTGAAATTGATGAAGCGCTGAGTATACTGCCCCACACAACAATTTCACTTATAGAGGCACTGGAAATTGCTGAAGCATTTGCGAACAAACAGCCCAACAGTGCGGAACTAGAAAATGAGGACGGTAACATCGTGTATGAAGTGGTTTTTGGCCTGCAAAAGATTTATATCGATGCCGGTAATGGGGCGATTTTGCATTCAGGAGATGTTGAACCAGAGGGAAGCCAACAGACTGTTGTATTCAAGAGTAGCGTTCAACTCCCGAAGCAAGATTAAGCTATCTGAGTCAAAATCTGTATTCATTCAGGCTCTCAACTTAAACCGTATGCCTTCATGCATCAACTACAATCTTTGGGAGAAACTTTTTGACGCTATCAGGTCCGTGACCAGAAGTTAAATGCAGTGTTTACTCAGATTCGATACCAGCTACTGTGTTCTTACCTGGCGGTCTTAACCTGTATTTCAATGGTGTTTGCGATCGCCATTCGCATCACCTTTACGTATCGCCTCAATCAGCAGCTAATGGCTCGCTTAGAAACGCTGGCCGGAGCCGCTGCCCCGGCACTCCAGATTGATTCTGGCGTGCTAGATTTTGAGCAAGACCCCCTCATTAATGAGCATCAAACAATTCAGTGGTTCGATGTCAGCGGCGATTTGCTAAGAGCTAAGGGGAACACCGCTTTACAGTTTGACCCAGAAGAGTTTGATCCAGCTCAGGCGATTCAAGAACAACAGCATCCTCAAAAAATTAAAGGATTTACAGTTCCCATTTACGATCAGACGACGGGAACCTTTATCGGCTACACCCGAGTCACAGAATCGACGGTTGAATTACACAGTACGCTGAGAAGCCTGGATTGGGGGCTCGGCAGCGGTGTCGTCATTGCCTTAGGACTGAGCGGCTTAGGCGGGCTCTGGCTTACCCGTCAAGCCATGCAGCCGATTGAGCAAAGCTTTCAGAAATTGCAGCAGTTTACCTCAGATGCGGCGCATGAGTTACGCAGTCCCTTGATGGCGATCAAAACGAATGCAGCAGTTGCCCTCAAGTATCCAGAAGGCATTCGGGCCTCCGATGCCGACAAATTTGAGGCCATTAAAAGTGCCTCCACCCAGCTCACGACACTCACCGAAGACCTATTGTTTCTAGCTCGCAGCGATCGCACTTACCCGCAAGGAAAAACAGACAAAACACCGTCTGCTAATAAACAAGCGCCGGTTAACGTCACGGCGATTTTGCATCATCTACTGCAGCTTTATCGCCCCCGAGCCGACGCCCAACAGGTGCAACTCAATGCCACACTAGAAGAGGCTCTCTATCTGCGGGGGAACGAGGCGCAGTTGACGCGTCTTTTCAGCAACTTGATCGATAATGCCCTACGCTATACGCCTGCAGGGGGGACGGTTAACGTTTCCGGTAAGGCTGAGTCCAACCAAATTAGCGTCGCAGTCCAAGATACCGGCATTGGCATTGCCCCTGAGCATCTTGAGCTGCTGTTTGAGCGTTTCTGGCAGGCGGAGCAGTCGCGGACGTATCAGAATCAGGGGTTTGGCTTAGGGTTAGCGATCGCGCAAAACATCGCCAGTAACCACGGTGGTCGGATTACAGTCACCAGCCAACCCCAGCAGGGGAGCTGTTTCACGGTCTATTTATCACGGTCCTTGTAGATGGCTACGCACAGCAGGGCGATGGCCATCACAGGCATTTCTATTTCCATCACGACAAGGCAGAGCGTGAGCATGATAAAAATCAATCGGCAAACAATCGGTTTAGCCGAAGCGTGTTGATAAACATGCCAGATCAGGGATAACCAAAAAACAATAAAAATGAGCGTCCCGATAACGCCTGAACGGTAGAGTAACGTCCCTAGCCAGAAGCTATGGGAGCCGATTCTGGCTGGATCATAGCCTGGAAGAACAGTTTCTCCAGTTGTCACATACCCCCAGAAAAATTGTCGATTAGAACTTTGCACAAGGCCATCTAAAGTGCCCTGATAAATATCCCCTCGTACTGCAGTCGAATCTGCCCTCGCCTCACCCGCTACTTCCGCTGTGCGAGTAACCGTATCCAATAATGAGTTCGTTATTGAAGGTACTGAAAGGGTTGTAAAACTGCCGGTGGCTAAAAGCGCACAAAGAAACCAGGGGCCAAATGCTGTGCGAGTTGTGAATAGTCCGCGTATGAGCAAAATTAAGGGCAAGATCATCACGACAGAACGCGTTCCACTCGTGAGTAAAATAAAAACTGCGGTTGAAAATAATAAGATTGACCATTTTTTAGACTTAATTTCTAACGCTAGCAGACTAATAAATCCAGCAACAAGCGCTAAAGATTCCGGTCCTGAGAAGAAGTAGACGTAGCGAACAAAGCCCGGAATGAACGACTCATCGGTGGGGAAATAGGGGATCAGGTAGTTACTATTGCCTGCACCCGGGACATAGGTTTTGCTTTTTCCGGTTAATGCGCCATACAGCGATCGCGGGGGCTCATAGTGAACCTGGTGCCAGCCGAAATAGATAACGCCCCAAAAAAGTATCATCAAGAGGGTGACCACGGTAAAAGACCATGCAATCACCTGCCAGCGAATACGAATTTTATGACTTTGCAAGTACCACAAAATTGCAGCGGGTCCCGCATAGGTATTCAGCGGTGATAAGACGGCATTTGGGCTTAAGGAATCACCTTGGTAAGCACTGTAAAAATATTGGGAAAGGAGCGTATACAAACAAAACACGAGTAGAGCAATGACCGAAAGATGGGGACACTTTAATCGCACATTGCCATACTGGCGGACATCGTATGCCAGCACACCCATCGCAATCAGAATAAAGACATGTTTCCAGCCCATCAGCCACCACAGGGGTGTCAAGGTAATCAAAAGGGTGACGACTTTTTCGGATTGGGTTAGGGTTTGCCACCTTAACCCAATACCGGCGAAGAGGGGTTCCGATTTACGGGAACGGGTGGGGCGAGTTTGACCAAAGGCGGTGTCTGAGTACATTGGGCTTACCTTAAATTTGTCGTCAGGGACCAGGTTTCTTGGTTAGACATCCCGTCGGTTGAAAGTTGCTACAAGCAACCCGGTCCCTAGCCATTCACGACCAATCCCAATACCTGAACCTGGGTCTTTGCTAAGTGTTCGAGACTCGCTTGAAAAGGATGGCGATAGCTGTGGCCGGGCCGCATAACCAGTAACAGGGCAGCAACTTTAGCCATCAGCCAATTGGCCTCACGGCTAGTCGTAATCGGCGCACTATCAATCAAGACATAGTCATATTGCTGTGTGTGTTGAGCGGTATGGAGCAGCTTTTCAAAAGCTGCAAAAGTTGAGTGTGTTTGGTCACTGGAGAATTGTGGCTCGATCGCAGCTACCTCTAATCCAGGACGAATAGCAACGGTCGCTACATTCAGATGATGAGTGCTTTTAAGGGAAGCACCGCTATGCCAGGCTTGGAGACCCTCATCAGTGCCGCCATCGATCAGCAAAACCTTAAAACTCAGTTGGCTGAGGGCGATCGCTAATCCCAAGGCCACCGTTGTCTTACCTTCTGCGGCCACAGCGCTACTCACCATCAAACACTCAGAAGTCGGGAGCGTTTTGCTTACAACTGCCGCAAGTTGCTGAAAGGCAAGGGCTGAGGTGAAAGGTTCTAATTGGCCTGGGTTGAGCTTTGGGAACGTTGGAATCTTGCCCAGCAGCGGCAGATTGGCATCGTCTAAGTCTGCGGGGGTGAGTAAAGGATTTTGCTGTTCCCGATAGAGGGCGATCGCGGCACTCCCTAAAACGGACGCAATCAGTGCCCCTGCAGCAATGGGCCGACGTCCAGGGCCAGAGGGACGCGTGCTAGCCGTGGGCTGATCGAGTACCTGGACAATCGGGTAGGTACTAAAGGCATCGACCCGATTCGCTTCAATCTGAGCAATCAGGCTGTTATAAACTTCCTGGGCCAGATCATATTCTCGGCGCAGGGCTTGCAAGCGCACCTGGGCTGAGGGTATGGCCGCTAGTCTGGTGTTCAACTGTTCGAGCTGCGTCGCCAATTGTGTACCCTGTTGCTGCAGGGCGTAGGTTGCGCTTTCGGTCAGCACAAGTTCCTGAATCAGAGCGGCATAGGTTTGCCCAACCGAGGTATTGACTCCTGGCAGCCCGGCGGTGCTTTGCACAATATAGGCTTGCTGATTCTCTAGAAGCTCGGCTCGCTGAGCCAGTAGATAAGCGACCTGGGGATGTTCATCCGTAAATAAGGTCTGGGCTTCTAGAAGTTCAATATTGAGTTCCGAGAGTTTTAGCTCAATTGCTTGATATTCCTGGTCTTCCGAGAGCTGCAGGGCTAAGACAGCTTGTTCAGGGGTTTGATTCAGACGATTCGATAAGTTTTCCAGGCGTAAGCTGTTCGCTTGAAATTCAGCCAGCACCTGCCCTTGGGCCAAACTGAGGGTATTGATGGCCTTGATCAATTCTTGAGTTTGCTCATCACTATCGACTAAGCCAGTTTGCTCCTGAAACTCAACCAGCGACTGACCGGCCCGCTTCAGGTTTTGCTCCACTTCAGCCAGTTCTTGCTCAATCAGCGCTGTGCGTTGAGCCACATCGTCGGTTCGCAGCTCATCCAACCTTTGGTAAAAAGCTTCAATAAACAGACTCAGCCGCTCACGGGCAATTTCGGGTGTGCTACCTTTGGTGACCAGTGAGATCGCCGTTGAGTCCGCATCGGGCCTCACAGTAAATAACCCCTTGTAGAGCTCTAATCGGGGATACAGCTCCCATTCGGGGTCAGCCTCCCAGGCTTGGCGAACGGCGTCTGTGCTCGTCATAATGGATGCCAAAATCTCGCGCGAGTCAAGCTGGGGCGAAAAGGTCAGCCCCTCCCCTTCTTGGAGATCGCCAAATTCACCAAGGTCCAGGTTCAGGTCACGGGTTGTATTCGGCAAAATTAGCTTGGCATCAGCAGTCCAGGTTTTCTCAATTGTCAGGATGTTGTAGGCAGCTAGGCCCATAATCACGATATTGAGTAACGTAATTGGCTTCCAATGCCTCAATGCGATCGCCAGAAAATGCTGCATAGCTAACCATAGAAAGGATGCATTCTTGAAAGGACTCTAAGCACCTGCCCCAAAACAAAAGCGCCTATTGGCTCGTTGCTACCGGAGACAACTTTCAGTCTGCGATACAACACGCCTTGTGATAGCGGGGGCATAAACCGAACGTAGGTACTGTGACAAATCGGGTCCCATAAGCAATGGATGCTCTAAAGCTGGGGGCGGGAACTGAATAGCGGCGGCGAGTTCTTCTCTGGATAAACAGTAATAATCTCGTTGGGGTAAAATGCTTTCGGCAAAGGTCAGTTGATGATCATCAATGTGCTCTTTATATTGCGCGAGTCGCGGTAGCAGCACAAACTGAATACCTCGATTGGATAAATCGCGAGTTGAACCCTGGCCCGCATGGGAAATAACTAAACGAGATTGCTGAGTCATCGCGACAAGATGTTGATAAGAGGTTTTTGGCATGGCTGTCACCAAAGGATGACGCCCTAATTTCGATATATCACTGATGCCATGTTGGAGGAAAACTGGCTCTGTAATGATGTTTTGCTGCAATAAATCAAAAATCCAGTCAATCGCCCGACTAAAAGGAAAGGGAATGGTGCCTAACGTGATTGTGATCATGGTGGTTTAAAGTTGATTATTTTCAGTTTTCTCAACGAAGTTTTGGAGCGCATAGCCCTGAAACTTTGCCTTGGGATAGCGCTGGCAAAGACTCGCCCATTGAACATACATCTCATCACAAATGGGATAGACCAGCTTGCCGGATAAACTCAAATCAGCCGATCGTGAAATACTTTCGACGTACATGAACTGCATGCCAAGCATTTTGGCTATAAAGCCAAAATTTACCGCAATACTAGCGCCTGTAGAAACAACTAACTCTGGTGATTCTTCTTGGAGAATGCGAAGGGTTGCTGGAAGATTACGAATTAGATCCATCAAATCTCTGGGTGCCTGATAGGGAATCCAATAAACAGTTTCACCCCATTTTTCCAGGCTACTTGTGTCAGCATCACGATGCGTTATCCAGACTCTTTCGTGATCTTGCCAGAAGGCACGCAAGCTCTTCATCGTTGCAAAATGCCCACCTGATGTGCAAACTAGGGCCAGTTTCATACCATTACCTCTGCATAGGCTGTTTGCAGGTACGAGGCTGAGTTTAAGAAGGGAATATCAAGAACTTGGAAAGTTCATTGAAGATTTTATGGTCGGCACTAGCGCATCTAAAAAAGTGACTAATCGGCGCTCAACTTAAGGCGGGAAATGTTGGTTGGGACAGAATCCCGAATCCAGGAGCTAGGAGTTAGGAGAACACTAGATTCTAGCTCCTAGCTCCTAAATTCCCTTCCTGGCCAAAGTTTCCCGGCTTAAATTATATGCCTACTAACCTTCTGAATAGTTAGGCTTTTCAGAGTTTATCTAAGCGTGTCAAGAATTCTGTATAAATGCTTGAACCCTTGATGAAATCGAGCATTTTTATGGATCTAGATACTCGGAAATGCTGAAGCGATCGCCATTCTTTTCAACTTCTTGATATTTACCTGCTAATTTCTTATCCCTAAAATTGGAGGCTATCAACTTAAGGCGAGAAACTCTGTTGATGAAAGGAGCTAGGAGTCAGGAGCCAGGAGGGCACTGGATTCTGACTCCTGACTTCTGACTCTCTACTCAGCCGTAAACTGGACGCCAAATTCTGAAAAATGTAGAAATAGCAACTTCTTAACTTCTTGATATTCCGTTGCTAATTTCTAAGCCAAGTGAGTGGCCAACTTAAAACAAACAATCATGCTTGTCGTAGAGTTCAGCATTCTGAATCCAGTTGCTGACGCTCCATTTAAATTTTGTTGGTCCAAGTGAATACTTTGTCGTTCAAGTAATTGGATGATGTCATGAAACATTCAAGACTTGTCACTGTCGTTGTTAGCAACTACAACTATGGACGCTTTATTGCCGAAGCAATCGAGAGTGTTCTCAACCAGACTTATCAAAATTTTGAGCTGATTGTGGTCGATGATGGGTCGTCGGATAACTCCCGTGACATCATTCAGTCCTACGGCGATCGCCTCATTCCCATTTTTCAAGAAAATGCTGGGCAGGGAGCGGCCTTCAATGCTGCACTAACCCAGGCGCACGGTGAAATTATTTGCTTTCTGGACGCCGATGATTATTACCGCGCCGACAAGTTGGCGAAGGTGGTGGCTGCATTTGCAGCGCATCCAGAGTGGGTCCAGATCTCCCATGGCCGGACTTCCATTGATGCCGACGGCAACATTTTGGGCCATGATCCAACCTTTTTCAGTCAGGGCGATGTCAAACCCCTTCTTTTGAAATGGGGCCGCTATGCTTGGGCCATTACCTCTGCCCTGGCTTATCGTCGTGCAGTTCTAGATCAGGTGCTGCCCATTCCTCCGCGCCCTCGCGCTGCCGATACGTATCTCACCGCGACAGTCCCTTTCTACGGTCCAGTGGGCGTGCTGCCAGAACCGCTCATGTTTTACCGCAAGCATGGCAAGAATCGCCGGGGCCAAACCAACAACATTGCCTACATCCTGGAGCAAAGGCGCGATACCGAACGCTGTATTAATCAGATGGCAGCGGCAACCAGTCATCCTGAAAGATTTGATATCCATCAAGATGCTGACTTTCGTAGTCTTCAAGTGATGCAAACGGGGCATGGATCGCTCTCGGAAACTCTTAGCATTCTTGGCTTGACCCTCAGGGAAGCGATCGCCATTGGCCAACCCCTGAAAGATACTTTAGAACGCATCTTACGTCGGTGTATTTGTGCGTTTTCTCCTACCGAAGGTCGGGTATTTTTGCGATTCGGGCCGAAGCGCTATGTGCGCTTTAAGCTAACGGGTCAACAACCCAAAAACTTTGAATTATCGATTACTCGTCAGTCGTGATTGAGACTTTGTAGAGCCACTATGCTTACAGCGATCGCCCAAGACAAAAAACTCTTAATTATTCCAGCTTACAGCAATGCTTTTGGCGGGATGATGGTCAGTCTTTCGTTATTAATAAGAGGAATTCAATCCCTTGGTATGGATGATACTTTACGGGTTTTAGTCCGTTCAGAATCATTGATGGAAACTTATTTCGCTGACGCTGGACTGGGTAGCTGTTTAGAAGTACTCCATCGACCCCAAGGGGGATTTTTTAACACCGCCCTGAATTGGGTTTATCAGCAACCAACCCATTGGCCCTTACTGTTGGATAACAGTGTGTGGCGATCGCGCCTCCCCAAGCTCATTCGTGCTTCGCATCCCCTACGCAAGAGTGGGCGACCCGTGTTTCACTTTTGCCATGATTTAGCCCTTTCTAAAAATGTCTTGGGAGGTCTACTGCGAAAAGTGACGTTTGCCTGTTTAGCCCCCAAAGTCATCTGCAACTCTCACTTTACTGCCAGTCACGTGCGGCAAATCATGCCCGACATCAACGGAATTCTCTATCAACCTGTTGACCTCGATCGCATCGATCGGCATCGCCTTGCCAAGGTTCCACCCCCTGAAAATATTCGGTCGATTGTGACCTCAGGGGCAAAGTTAATGCTCACCCCCTCCCGCATTAGTCAACCAGACATTGTTAACGATAAAAATCTGAGGGCACTTCCCCCCGTTTTGGCGGCTCTCAAACGCAGGGGACATGACTATTACAGCGTGGTGATTGGCGAGGACAGTTCCGAGGGCAAAACACGGACACAGGAACTCCTCAAACAAGCCCAAATATGGGGCGTGGCCGATCGGTTCGTGATTTTGCCCAACACCTATGCGATCGAAGCCTATTACCGATACGCCGATATTGTGGTCACCCTAGCGCCCCGCGAACCCTTTGGGCGCACCGTCGTTGAAGCGATCGCTGGTGGGGTGCCGGTAGTCGGTAGCCAGACGGGAGGCATTCGTGAAATTCTGCACAATTTTGCGCCCGGCTGGACCGTTGATCCCCACGACACCCACCAGGTTGCCGAAAAAATTATGCAAGTCATGGCGTCTCCAGATACCCCTGATTTGCTGCGACAGGGAGGTGCCTGGGTCCGGCAGACCTGTAGCCCTGAAACCTATGCCACCGGAATGTTGAAACTTGTTGCGATGTTGGACAGTTGAGGATCTGATGCCCCAAGTCATTTTTCTATCAGGAGCCGTTCCCCCTCAAACGGGGGGAGAACTCTATAACTATAAAATCTCGCAGTACTTTGAGACTGCCGGTTTAGAACATGAATTCATTAGCCTACATGAATATCGGCACTATTTGCGATTAGGAAAGCTACCCATCATGGGTGACCTTATGGTGAATGTGATATTGGCGATCGCCCTCTATCGGCATCAAGGACTCTTCATTGAGGATCACTACTTTAGTCGCTATTTACTCCTCACGAATGTCATCCAAAAGTATGTGCGCAAGCAGAAAATTGTGACTATCGTTCATCTTTTTTGTCGATACGATAGCACGGATAAATTTGTGCTCAGGCGATTCATTCATCGCTGGATTGAGAAACTCCACCTCAGTTTTTCTGATGTTATTCTTCTCAGTAGTGAATATTCCAGACGCGAAGCTATCTCTTTAGGGATTGGTCCAGCCAAATTACACGTTCTTCATCCCGGCTTAGATCGCGAAAAATTTGCCTATATCTCTCCGTCAAACTACCCTGAACAAGACAAAAAGATATTATGCGTCGCTAATTACATTCCCCGCAAAGGCATCCGCTATCTCATTGAAGCCTTTGCCCAAACAAAACGAGATAATTTCAAGCTACACCTTGTCGGTAACGCTAAAAATAACGCTGTCTACTATAAGCAACTACTCAAGCGAGTAAAGGCTTTAGAACTGGAAGATGCCGTCTACTTTCATGACGGCAAAGATCAAGAAAAAATCAAGTATTTATACTCCACCTCAGATATTTTTGTGCTGCCCTCGCTCAAGGAAACATTTGGCATTGTCTTAATCGAAGCCATGCACTATCGATTGCCGATTATCACTACAAATACATCAGCTATGCCTGATTTAGTAACCGATGGTGAAAACGGCTTGCTCGTTCCACCCAAAGATATTCCCGCCATGACTTGGGCCCTTTCTCGATTGATTCGTGAGCCCATGCTGAGGTGGAAAATGGGAGAGCTAGGTCATCAAAATGTCAAAGATTCCTTTCACTGGAAAGACACCTCATCGCGTTTTTTATCCCTTGTTCAAGCAATCAATGCCCACTAATTCAGGCTGAATTGAATCATGTTAGACATGACGCATTCAATGGCGGTTAATCAAACCAGCCATCGCCATATTCTGGTGATCACCCGCACCTTTTTCCCCTGTGAAGGAGGCATCGAAGAATACATGTATAACCGCTGTTTGCAAGACCCCGACAGAGTGGTGCTCTTAACCGCAAATTGTACCGGTGCCGCAGAATTTGATAGTCAACAACTCTTTCCTATCTATCGATGGTGGTTTCCTACCTGGCTCCCCACTAATGCCTGGGGCAGTACTTTGAAGCAGCTTTTCAACATGATAGGGGCCTTTGTGATGGTCTTGCGGCTATATGCCCGCTACCCGTTTCGCTCGATTGAATGGGGACACGGGTATGACTTTCCGACGCTCTTACTGCTGACATACCTATTACCGGCCCAAACCTTCATGTATCTGCATGGTAAAGATGTGCTGTGCCCTCTCAAACTCCCGGTCATTCAGCAGTTATTTAAGTTGACTCTCAAGCGGCTAAACGGGGTGATTTGTAATAGTTCATTTACGGAGCACTATTTGCGATCGCGCGTTTCTCAACCACTGATCACACATATCATTAACCCCACTGTCCGCCCGGCAAAGTTTCGCTTACATGAGTCAGGAAATTCTCTGAAAAAAAGGCGGTCTCATATTCGCAATAACTATACCATTTGTGAGAATGCAACCGTATTGTTGTCCGTGGGACGCTTAGTTAAACGCAAAGGATTCGAACGGGTAATTGCTCACTTGCCGGGACTGTTGGCGCAAGGATTCGATGTGCACTACATCATTTGTGGTCGCGGGGTTATGCAAGCAGAACTAGAGGCCCTGGCCCAACAATTAGGGGTAGCGGATCGGGTGCATTTTGCCGGGTTTGTCCCGGACCAAGCATTAGCTCACTATTACGAAGCCTGTGATGTCTTTGTCATGCTGACCTCCTTTGCGGGAACTGCCAGCATTGAAGGCTTTGGCATTGTCTACATCGAAGCAGGCTACTTCGGTAAACCCGTCCTGGCAACCAACTTGGGGGGTGTCATGGATGCAGTCCATCACGAGAAAAATGGTCTGCTTGTTGAACCAGATGATGACAAAGGTATCGCCCATGCCCTGCTACGACTCTGCCGCGACCCTCAACTCCGAGAACGTTTGGGCCAAACAGGACGCACTCTCGCCCAACGCCCAACCCCCCATCGCCTGATCTACCGAAACGCCCCTCAATAGGATGCGTAAAGACGCCAAATCTTGCGTCTCTCCTCCCCTGCATACAAACGCCAAATCTTGCGTCTCTCCCACCCCTCTACCCCCTCGTTACGGGCGAGGCATTTGATCGATAATCTTTTGTCCTAATCCTGAAGATTCAGGCTCAAATGCCTCTCCCCTTCTACCCTCTTGCATACAAACGCCAAATCTTGCGTCTCTCCCACCCCTCTCCTTCCAACGCCATGTCTCGGATCAATCTATCCAAAATCCTCAAAGGTGGCCTCTGGCTAACGGCTGGCTTTGGGATGACTAAAGGGATTCGGTTTATCGCCCAGATTGCTTTAGTGCGCCTGCTAACACCCGAACAGTTTGGTATTTGGGGCATGGTTTTGGTGGTTACCCATCTCCTAACCTTGTTCAAAGACACCGCGATTTCCGGCGTGTTGATCCAGCGCGGTCTCGAAAATAAAACCCTGGTGAATACGGTCTATAGCCTGGCCATCAATGTCTCAATTGTGTTGTTTTTTCTGCAAGTTGGCTTGGGGTATGGGGCATCCCACTTCTTTCAAGAACCGATTGTATTCTCGCTTACCAGTTGTGCTGCTTGCAGTTTTCTTCTGAGTGCTGGGGCTGGCTGTCATGATGCCGTGTTGCAGCGACAGATGAAATTTAAAGAAGTGGCGATCGCGGCTACGACCAGTAACTTTGTGCGGTTTGGGGGAGCCGTTCTGCTAGCCACTTTAGGCTATGGGGTTTGGTCATTTGCCATAGCCAAAATTGCCTCTAGCTTTGTCAAAACCTGTCTGAGAATTCGCTTTAGCGGCTACTCATTTCAATACCATCTGTGGCCTAATCAAGCCGCTTTGAAAGATGTCAGGGGCTTCATTGGCAGCTTGGTCGGGATTAACCTGGCCGTTTACGTCAATACCAACGGCGACAACATTCTGGTGGGTAAGCTGCTGGGCTCGCGAGAACTCGGCTTCTATAATCTGGCCTACCAATTGGCCATGTTGCCTGCGTTCGCGTTTTCCGAGATGAATCGGATCAACTTCTCGGTGCTGTCGCAGCAAGATGCGCGGGGGCAGCGCCGCTACCTGAGCCGCATGCTAGAGGTCTGTGCCATTACTTCGGCCCCTTTTTACGGCATTGCGTTCGTCGTCGCGCCCTGGCTCATGCCGCTGGTCTACGGTGACACCTGGCAACCGATTGTCGGCCTCTTCCAAATTGTTTTGGTTTTTGCCTACGCCCGAGGCTTTATGTCCATCCTGGGCACGGCTCTCAACGCCCTCAATCATCCTGAAATCAATGCTGCGATCAATTGGCTGCTGATTCCTGTGTCACTGCCTGCCTTTTACTTCGGGGTCAAATGGGGGGGCATTCAGGGACTGGCCCTGGTTGTAGCCTTGGTCATGGGAGTTGGCGCTTCGCTCTGGTTTTGGGTTGCTACCTGCCGTGTCGCGGGCTGGAACCTCTGGCATTTGGTGCAACCCGTGATGCTGCCGACCCTGGCATCAAGCCTGATGGTGGCGATCGCCACCTCAATGCCATTCTCGAATGACGGGGTCAAATTTGCGGTGCAGCCGCTCGTTGTCGGTCTGGGATATTTCGCCCTTGTTTCAATTGCCTCACGGGGGCAAATTCCCCGCCTGTTATTAGATTTATCCAAACGAACATTCAGTGCCAAAGCCTAGTAACGCTGTGCGGAATTCAAAATTCAAAATTCAAAATTCAAAATTACCCCATAGTGCGCCTTTTGAGCATTCAGAGTAGCTCCTTTACTTCTGCCATCAAGTACTCGTCCCCTGCGGCAGAAATTCCATCCCACCACCCTTCCACCCTTCCCTTCCACTATCGAATGAGTCCGAAAACTTACGCCGTCGAGTACTAGGAGTTTGTCTGGGCAAAAAATGCAACCTGCTCCATCGCTAATGACTAAAACAGGACAATCAAAATGAAAATTGCGTTTATTGTTGGGGAGTTTCCCCTCCTCTCTGAATCCTTTATTCTCAATCAAATTGCTGGGTTAATTGATCGGGGGCACGATGTGTATATCTACGCCGCTAAGGGATATCCCCAAGATATGGCCAAGGTTCATGCCATTGTTGAAGCGTATGACCTGATCCGGCGAACGATCTATGCCACTCCGGTACCTCAGAATTTTCTGATCCGCATGGGAGTTGTGATCAAACTCCTCATCAATTCAGGTCATTTCTTCTCTTTTCGATGGTTGAAGCTGGTTAACGTCTTTAAATATGGCCGCGAAGCTGCTTCCTTGAGGCTACTTTATCAGGGGATGCCCTTCTTAAATCCAGCGTCCTATGACATCATCCATGCTCAATTTGGTGGATGGGGAACCTTCGCACTCAATTTTCAAGATCTGGGTCTGCTCAAAGGAAAAATAATTACCCATTTTCGGGGCCGCGATATTAGCACGCATCTAAGACGAAAAGGCGATCATATCTACGATGACTTGTTTCAAAGAGGCGACTTTTGCTTGACGAACTGCGATTTTTTCCGACGGCGGATTCTTCAGCTCGGTTGCCCGGAGCATAAAATTCAGGTTCATGGGTCGGCGATTGACTGTGAGAAATTTCGCTTTACGCCTCGGCAGTTACCCACAGATGGCATGGTTCGGGTGGCAACGATTGGTCGATTAGTCGAAAAAAAAGGCATTGAATATTGCATCAGAGCGATCGCTAGCGTAGCTCAGCAGTATCCCAAGATTGAATTTATGATCATGGGCGAAGGTGAGCTGAGAGAACACTTTGAAAAAGTCATTCATGACCTGAATGCCGATACCTTTATCAAGCTATTAGGTTGGAAAAATCAACAGGAAATCATTGAGATTTTAGAGGACTGCCATCTTTTTTTGGCTCCCAGTGTCACCTCTCAAGATGGTGATCAAGATGCTCCCGTGAACACGCTCAAAGAAGCAATGGCTATGGGTTTACCTGTGATTAGTACCTGGCATGGGGGAATTCCCGAGTTAGTCGAAGAGGGTGTTTCCGGGTATCTAGTTCCAGAAAGGGATGCCGATGCGATCGCCACAAAGGTAAAGCTGCTGATTCACAACGCGAACGACTGGCCTGCAATGGGTGCAGCAGGCCGCCGCAAAGTCAAAGCAATGTATGACATCAATCGACTTAATGATGAATTGGTCAACATCTATCAGTTTGTGCTTTCTTCTCATCCAGAAGCTGTTTATCAAGAGACTGAGAATTCTATTTCAGAGGTGATTTCCCTCTCAAGTACTTAAAGGATTTCTCGAAATGAATATACCGCCGTCGGTTGGCGTCGAGGTCCGAGAGCCAACACTTCCAGAATTGTTAAGCTGCTGGGTTTTACTTTGTTCAACCCAGCCTACCCAATCAACCTTTTCGAGTAATTTCTTGCCCAGACATCTCCTTAAATTCCAACATCCCGTTTAAGCCAGAAAACTCTGGCTGGATAGCAGGAGCCAGAATCCAGTTTTCTCCTAACTCCTGACTCCTAGCTCCTAACTCCTAACTCCTAACCCCCCAGAACTTCCCAGCCTAAGTTGACAACCTAAACCCCTTATCCCCAAATACACAACAGAAAGGAGTTGATGCGATGGTCTCCCTATACTCAGAGTCCGATACTGTTTGGCAAACTCAAGACAGTACCCGTCCCAAAGTCACCATTGTGGTGGTTCCTCGAGAACGATTTAGCTTTGCCCAACAGTCCTTAGAAAGTATCTTAGAAAACACAACCATTCCCTTTGAATTGATTTATGTAGACGGAAATTCGCCCAAAGCCATCAAGCAATACCTTGAAGAACAGTCACGACTTGAGAATTTTACCCTGGTCAGAAGTGACGTTTATTTAACGCCGAACCAAGCTCGTAATCTGGGACTTAAACAGGTTAAGACTCCCTATTTAGTCTTTGCCGATAATGACATTATCGTTTCTCCCGGCTGGCTAAATTCACTCCTGGCGTGTGCGGAAGAAACGCAGGCGGATGTTGTCGGCCCCTTGATGTGTCAATATGAGCCCATTCATACAGAAGTCCATTTTGCCGGAGGGCAATCCCACATTTGGGTCGATAAGCTCGGTAGACAACGGCTACGAGAACGAATGTTCAAGCAGGGTAAAAAAGTTCCTGAAGTTCATGAAAAACTACAAAGGAGTCAAACTGAATTAGCCGAATTTCACTGTGTTTTGATTCGTCGATCGATTTTTGAGAAAATCAATCAGCTCGATGAAGAAATCCTCTGTACGAAAGAGCATCTAGATTTCTGCATGAGTGTGAAAGCGGCTGGAGGCACTGTCTATTTTGAACCTGGCGCTATTGTCACGTATGTTCCAGGACCCCCGCTAAAGCTTTCGGATGTTCATTTCTACATGCTGCGCTGGAGTGATGAGTGGACGCTGAAGAGTCTTAATCGCTTACGCGAGAAATGGGACTTAGCCGAAGATGGCTATTTTCAAAATAAATATAAAAAGTTGGGCTGCAGACGGTATGTAACCATTCTCATACCGTTGGCACGGAAGCTGACGCTGGGAATTGGTTCAAGAACTGTGGCACGGCTGCTTTGGAAATTAGAGCGAATTTTGAATCGTTTTCTCACCTGGCAGCATCGACAGCAGCAGTTCCGTCTCAGAGTTGACGAAGCAGGTGAATCAGCGCGTTTAGCCGTTTCACTTCAGACAAATAAAGTTGTCGCCCTGACCGAAACTGAAAATTCCTAACGATTTCAACGGACTGGAAAACACCATGACTCAAACTATCTTTCCTGATTTTGAACCCCTGTCTAGACGATTCAAACGGCTGACCGGCAGTAAAGTGCATACCCAGAAACTTTTCTACTTTTGCGGTCTCAAAAGATCGGGGTTACATGCCGTCTCATTTTGGCTGCTGGGACATCAAGCGAATCATGCGTTTATTAACAATAAACCTGCGAAACAAGCTGGTGACGGTTCGCCGATGGTCCGGACTATACAAACCAGTCCGTTGCCCCTACGGTTGCGGGTGGGAGACCCGGTACGGATTTGCCGTGATGATCAGGAGCAGGCATTCCCGCTGGCCTCTGAGGTTGACTTGCTTCTCATCCTGTTTCAGAGTCAATGTCTACAGTATTTACAAGCCCATGAACCCCTCGTCGCGGGAGTTGAAGCCAAGGATGTCCGTCGGATTTTGCTGTTGCGGGATCCTTTCAATTGGGCGGCATCTTATATGAAAAAATCTCAGGATCCCAACGACGTCAACATTTGGCCCGGTTTGTGGAGGATGTATGCCAAAGAGTTTTTGGGTATCACCAACTATCTGCCACGTAAAGTGTCGATTAACTACAACCGGTGGTTTGTGGATCAGGCTTATCGCCAGCAAATTTCGACCCAACTGGGTTTAGCGTTTACGGATCAAACGTTGAATGTGGTATCCCATCATGCCGGGGGTAGCTCATTTGACCAAACCAACTTCGATCGGGGCGCACAGCAAATGGCGGTAGCAGAACGCTGGAAGGACTTTAGCGAAAACCCTAGCTATGTAAAAGCCTTTCAACAACATCTGGATATTGTTGAGTTGGCGGAACATATTTTTGATTTCTCGCCTGAGCTAGCCGAGTTTGCTGCCAGTCTCAGGCGGCAACCGCTTTGCTAAGCGTCCACTCCATGCGGCCCCAACGATGCAAGGCACGTTTGCCAGTTGGGTATGGGCACAGGTTGTTTGATTGCAGGAAGCAATTATCGATGAAGATCATCAAACACATGCGGTTTAGTTTGGGGCTGGCATTCGGAATCGCGATCGCCCTCTCGTTGTGGTCTCTCAAACCGTCATTCTGCCAAACTAACCGCATTCAACCCTCTGCTGAAAAAGCTCTGATGATATCGGCAAAAGCCATGACACCCGGAGAAACCACCCGCTCGCTCAGAAATTTAGCCCAGCAGCGATCGCTCCAGATTGGAGCCGCTGTTCTCATCGACCCGTTGCAAAACGACGCTGACTATCGAGCCCTTTTGGCTGCGGAATTTAATTCCCTCACGCCAGAAAATGCTATGAAATTTGCGCGCGTGCATCCAGAGCGCGATCGCTACAATTTTGCCGATGCGGGCACACTGGTGGCTTTTGCCAGGGAGCATCACATGCAGGTGCATGGCCATGTGTTGGTGTGGCATCGTAACTTGCCCGATTGGCTAACCGATCAGGACTGGTCCCGTGAATCCCTGGCGGAGGTTTTGCGACAGCATATCTTCACCGTTGCTGGCCGGTTTCGCGGACAGGTTGCAGCCTGGGATGTGGTCAATGAAGCGGTTGAGAGTAACGGTCAACTCCGGGAGTCTATCTGGCTGAAGACCCTGGGCCCCGAATATATTGAACGAGCGTTTCGCTGGGCGCATGAAGCGGCTCCCGATGCTCAGTTGTTCTACAACGACTATCGTGGCGAAGGCATGGGTGAAAAATCAGATGCTATCTATGCCTTGGTGCGGGATTTGGTGCAGCGTGATGTCCCTATTTCTGGGGTGGGTTTCCAGATGCATACCAGCATTCAAGATGCTCCTAACCCTAAAAAGGTAGCCGCCAATATTCGCCGCTTGAATGACTTGGGCCTATCCGTTCGCATTACCGAGATGGATGTGCAGGTTTACGGTGACGATCGCCCCGAAGACGAGCAGTTCCAAGCCCAAGCTGCGGTTTATCAGGACATGCTGGAAGTTTGCTTGGCAGCAGCAGATTGCTCCGGATTGACCACATGGGGCGTGAGCGATCGCCACTCGTGGGTGCCGCACTTCTTTGAGCGCCCCGATGCTCCCCTCCTCTTTGACGAAAACTATCAACCCAAGCTTGCTTATCACACCCTCATCAATGCGTTGGAACCATGAAACAAGTGTGCTTACCCCGATGGCAGGGCAGACTCTCCACCAGTTTGCTGCCAGTCACCCTATCGCTGGCGCTATCGCCAGGGCTGGTAACCCCTGTCAGTGCTGAGGAATTCTCGCCGCTACCCCTGCCGCAATTGCCTGCGTCACCGACGGGGGAATCGGGGGCTAATGAACCGGCCATACCTACTGTTGAGCAAACTGTTGAGCAAACTGTTGAGCAACCTACGGACCGCTACATTCTGGATGCGGGCGATCGCATTTATGTGGAAGTCTTTAATGTGCCTGACTACAGCCGTGAGTATCAAATCCTTACCGATGGCACCCTCAGTATGCCGTTGATTGGCTCTGTCTCCATACGGGGATTGACGCTAGCGCAGGCCAGTGAGTCGCTGACTGAGCGCTTTCGGCAGTTCATCCAGGCTCCGACTATTTCGGTCGAATTGCTGGCGGCTCGCCCCATCCAAATTGCGATCGCGGGTGAAGTGAGTCGCCCAGGTGTGTACAGCATTCCAGCCGAGGTGGATCCCAGTACAGTCACAGTTACTGAAGTCATTCAAATGGCAGGGGGCATCACGCAAGCAGCCGATATTCGGGCTATTGAGGTGTCCTCATCGCAATCCTTCACACGCGGTGACCAAGCCTCTAGAAATGCGGATCTGTGGACGTTACTGACAGCGGGCGATATCACCCAGGATTTACAGTTGCAGGATGGTGACACGGTTTATTTGCCCACGGCGACAACGCCGGTTAATCCGGCTGAAGCGCAAACGCTGGCATCCGCGAGCTTTTCGCCTGACGAAATTGTGGTCAACGTTGTGGGTGAGGTTAATAGTCCTGGGGCGATTCTCGTGCCGCCCAATACCCCCCTTAATCAAGCACTACTGGCAGCGGGTGGCTTTAATCATGAGGCTAATCAGGTGTCGGTTGAACTCATCCGTTTGAACCAGAACGGCACCGTCTCGCAGCGCACGATTGATGTTGATTTTGCTCAAGGGTCAGATGACACGTCCAATCCCCCCTTAAGGGCAAATGACACGATTGTTGTCGATAGTTCAGGCTTATCTGACTTTTCCAGAATTGTCGGAACGGTGCTTTCGCCGGTTACGGGCATATTCAATTTCCTGAAACTGCTCGGTTTTTGAGCACGCCGCACATCCTTTTTATCCGTTCGATCGCTGGCGTTGCTTAATCCAGGTATGAATGGCCCCCCAACCCCTAATCCAGGATGAACACTATATCGAAAGGGAAGTTCTCATTGGAGTAAAGGCGTGCCATCCGCTTCCTGCTGGTTGTGGGATGCGATCGCCTGGTCGATAGTTTCGCGGTGATGCTCATAGTAGGCCCAAGCTGCCCCAAGATCTTCAGATGTCAATGATGGGTAGTTGCGTAATAGTTCTGCTTCATCCGCTCCTTGCTGGCGGAATGAAACCAGCGTCCACACAGGAATGCGGGTGTTACGGATCCGTGCTTGTCCACCGCAGACACCAGGCGACATCTGGATCGGTCGGTTTTGCAGCTTTTCCTGTAGCAAAGTGCGCTCTTCTGGAGTGAGCGCGTTAATAATCGGAATGAGTGAATCAATTAGCTGAATATTCACAACCCCCCTCTCCCGTTTGATCCGCTCGGAGCCGATTCTTCTATTCCTTGATTCTGGCCCTTTGAGCCTAGTGTATCTGGAGCTAGGCTAACCGACGGCGAAGTCGGTGAATTGGCGTTTGAAGGGGGAGTGGAAGCCGAGAACAATGTCGTGTTTGGGGACGCCGTGCTTGACGAGTTCCAGGGCGATGCCGCCTTCGGTGCCGTCGTGTTGAATCCAGATTTTGTCGTCTTTGATGTCAAGGTGGAGGACACAGCCGTAGACACGGTGTTTGTTTGACCAGCCGACATGGACAACCTGGTAGCGATCGCGCTGGGTGTCGAAGATGGTTTCGGTTTCCAGGTCTGGGTTATTGAAGTCAACGTTGCTGTAGTCCGCCAGCAGTGTTTGGACAAGCTGACGATACTGATTTACTTCTGCCATTTCACGATCACCTCCTCTTCTGGATCGTAGATCAGCAATCGAACCTCATAACGCTCAATCAATCTCCGAGGAAGTTCCAACCTGAAGAAATCACGTTCGGCGTCTACTGGAATGGCCAAATACAGGATGCGATCGGGCTGTTCTTCTTCTAGGGCAAGTTGGTACTTCAAGAACTGGCCCAGAGCGGCATTGAATTCAGTTGTTGCAGAAGGACCAATGAAACTTTTAATCTCGACTGCGATTTTTTCATCGCCGCGATCGGCAGCTAGGATTCTTTCTGCTCCCAAGTCAACATACATATCGACGCCGCCAAAACTGAGAAAGAGTGGGTCATGAGTAATTGTCCAGCAGTCCTTTTCGAGAGCACGTTTGACTGCATCGTGGAAGATGTCTTTAGCCATATGATTAATTTTCCACGGCTCCAAGCGTTTTTAGTGAAATCTTTTCAGCTTCCGTCAGACCCTTCACTCCAGTGATGTTTAAATCTTCATAGATTCTATCTCTCAGTGTAGCTATACACTCTCCAGTTTCAATATCCCAAAATCGAACAGTGCTTTTAATACTTGCACTTGCCAAAAAGGAGCCACTTGGATGGAAAGCAACAGCAAAAATTGGGCCATCACTGCTAGAAAAGGTTTTAAGACATTCACCTGTAGACAAATTCCAAAGTTTGATTGTGCAGTCTGCACTACCTGTAGCGAATAGATCTCCAGATGGACTGAATGTAACTGACCAGATCCAATCTTGATGGTCTTTCATCGTCATGAAACACTTTTCTGATTCAAGATCCCAGACCTTGATATTTTGATCAGAACTTACACTGACGAGAATCTGATTACTTGGATGTAAACTCATTGATTGGATTTGTCGTTTATGACCCTGCAAAGTACTCAACAAAGCTGGAGAATCACTAAGTTTTATATTCCATAACTTTATAAAACACTGCTCATTATCTGCTCCAGCTGTAGCCAGGATTTTTCCTGTTGATTCGAATTCCAGCGATAATACCTTTCTGTCATTTGATTGCCAGGTTCTAAAACATTTGCCAGTATCTAGATTCCATAGCTTAACGATGCCATCTTCATCACCACTGGCCAAGATATTTTCAGTAGGGCTCAAAGCAAGAGCTGAAACCCACTGAGAATGTCCTGATAAAGTTCTCACGAGTTCAAAATTATGAGCCTTCCAAATGCCAATTGTGCGATCGCCACTACCTACTACAAGGATTTTACCGTCTTGAGAGTAACGGACTGAATTAACACTCTTCGAATGTCTCCTTATTGTTCTAATTCTTTTTTCATTCTGTGTTTTAAAAACGCTAATAGCTCCATCATCTCGACCACCTAAAAGCATTTTTCCTGACGGATCAAATGCTAGTGTACGAATCCAATCACTCAAGCCAGTAATCGTTCTCTCACACTGATCTGTGCGAAGATCCCAGACCTTGATATTTTGATCAGAACCTCCGCTCAAAAGCTTTAGTCCGGATGGGTTGAAGGCAAGCGAATTAATTTCACTAACGTGACCTTGAAAGGTCCTTTCGAGTTTGCCAGATGACAAATTAAATATATTGATCAAGCCATCATTGCTTCCCACAGCCAGTTTGTTGCTTGTAGATACAGCCATTGAGCCAGCCCACGAAGTTTTAGTGTTTATCTGTAAAACAAGATTCCATGTTTTTGTCTCGTAGAGATTAACACTATCATCAAGACTATTCGAAATCATAAAATTTCCATCTGAATTGAAAATGGCTGAACAGACTTCGCCGTTGCTCGATGCTAGAGTGCGAATGCATTCACCTATTGTAATATTCCAGATTTTGATAGTTCCGTCAGAACTGGCACTTGCTATTAACTCTCCTTGAGGATGCCATTTAACAGACCAAATTCTTTTGCAGTGCCCCTGAAAAGTTTTTATACACTCACCTGAATCAATATCCCAAATTTTCAGGGTTTTATCGAAACTACCACTAGCAATATATTTCCCATCTGGACTAAAAATGGCTGAACGAACTATATCACTATGCCCAGAAAATGAGTTTAAATGCTGACCTGTTTGAATGTCCCACAGCTGAATCGTTCGATCAGCACTGCTACTAATAATTTTTCTGGAATCTGGAGAAAAGCTGACAGAGTAGATTCGATTTTTCTGTTTTCTGAAAATATTGATTAATTGGCCGGATCCAAGTCTCCATAAGTTGATGGAACAATCACTATCGCTAGTCGCAATTAGGTTCCCATCATGACTGACTGTAACTGATAAAATAAAACCCAGAGACTGAGTGAAATTCGTATTGATTAGAGTAGAATCCTTCAAATTTAAGTTGAAAAGTTTTGCGTTAGTAAAGTCAGCATTTCTCAATGCAGAGCCTCTCAAATCCTTTCCTTCAAGATAAGTTGGATCAATTTTCAGCAATAAGGTGATTGCATTCCCTCCAAGATAACCAACCTCTCCTATATCTTTACCTTGAGTACTTTTAGCAGCAGATAGCAGTTTCTCTGTGGTTGATTCACTCCGCTCCAACATTGGAACTAAAAGATCAATGATGGCTTTTGCTAGAGGAATTTTTCCAAAGGTATTAGCTAAATCTAGATGGGATAAGAGTTGTAAACCGTCTATACTGTCCGCAAAGTCTGGAGCGAGAATTTCTAGCTCTGATGCAAATTTATAAGCGACAAAAAACTCTAGAAGTGAGCGATGAGCAGGAGTGTAATCGCCTTCGGCATTACGAATGAGCATGGTTTGCCCCATCATGTCGTAATGCCAATGATCCAGATCCTTCTGCTCCTCCACTGCTGGCCCAAATAGCTTCCGAATGCGGTCAGGAAACTCGCGGTAGTTGATGCTCATGCGGTCCGTGCTGAGCATTTCCCAAGACAACTCACACATGAAATAGAGCTTGTCCGCCATCGACGTAAACGTTCGCTCTGCTTTGATATCGCGCTCCATCTTGTGACGCACGGCATAGAGATATACCCGCGACATATCCACCGGCTTCCCGGCCTCAATATCTGGCAGAGCCTCCAAAATTAGCTCCGTCAGTACTGGACGACGGGCCAGGTCAAGCAGCTCAGGATTGCCCATGATTTGCTCCACCGTGGCCGATCGCGCCTGGTGAGACAGCACCCGCCGAATCTGCTCATCGTTGAACTTCTCCAGTTCCAGCACTTCAAACTGAGGGGTTTCGCCGGTTAAGTCTTTGGTGGAGGCTTGCAGTTCCGCATTTAAAAGGGCGCGCCCTTCCCGGGCTTCCGGAAAATGCTCCGTGCGACAGGTGAGGATGACCTTGGCTCCAGGCACCACCACCTTCGCCAGCTCCCAGAAATTGTTGATCATCTGCTGGCGATCCACGCGGGCGGCCATTTCATCGAAGCCATCAAAAATCAGGAGGAGCTTCCCCATGCGATTGAGCTGCTCAAACGCCGAGTAGCCAGGGATGGGGATTTCATGCTTGCGGAAAAAGAACTCGGAAAATAGCGATTCGACGCTGACGGCCTTGGCATAATCCCGTAGGGGAACCACCAGGGGCAGTCGCGGCCGATCCAATCCTCGCCGTTGCGCCTCGCGGTAACGCTGGAGGGCTTGCCAGGCATAGTGCAGGGCAAACCAGGTTTTGCCCGTGCCGAACTCACCCAGAACAGAAATGTGCTCTTTAGCGGGATCATCCAGCCAGCGGTCAATGTAGCCCTCGATCCAGCCGTCGCGATCGTCGTAGCGACTGACCCCGATTCTTTGTTGGGTGTCGGGGTCTACTTCCTCTTTGAGGCAGGCCAGGGGCACATAGTTTTGGTTAATGCCTCGTTGCTGAATCTCGGACTCCAACCAGGTCAAGTAGCTACTGAAGTCAGCATCTTGATCCAGCAGTTCATCCAGGGTGTAGCAGCCGAGGCTAGCATTTTCTTCTTGCCTGACCGCCTCGCGTGCCGCCCGGCTGATGCGTCGCGCCGTGACTAACCAGCCCTCATCGGTGCGATGGGTTGCAGTTGCTTCTTTGAGTGACTCGACATCGTGTAATCCGGCTTCACCGTCGATGCCGCGTACCAGGATGCGATCGTAGCGACCCCGCCGGACCGGAATATTGATGATCCACTCAAAGGTGTCCTCCTGCCAGATTTCATGGGATTCAAAACGGAAGCCCAGGGTCTCGAACCAGCCACGCATCTGTTGGGCCAGGGCAAAGAGTGGATGGGTTGGGAGGGAAGATAAATGGGTAGAGGGTGCTTGGGGTGAAGAAGATGACGAACCAGGCTGTAGAGGCGTAAAATTTTGCGTCTCGGAAGGCGGCAAGGCTAACCGAGCCATTTCAGTACGCATCCCTTCCAATGTCGGTAAGCGATTGAGGCGTTCCTGCAGGGTGCCAATTTGGCGGTGGAGTGATTCCAGCTTTTGATTGGTGAGAATCTCAGCGGGAGTACGAGTGCGTTTAGCGACTGCGATAAAGACCGCCGCAAACTCATAGAACTCGCGACGGACATCGATCTGTTGGGCCTGGAGGTCAGCCTGTAACTTATGGTCAACGAGAAAGGCTTCACCACTTTGAAGCAGCTTGGAGGGATTATTCTGCTCCAGGGCCTCACGAAAGAGCTGCTGGATTTCCCGCTGGCGGAAGATTTCCAGCACGGGGCGTGGTTTGCCCACGCCATATTCCACGAGCGCATATTGGTAAACGCCACCAAAGTCTTCCGGCGGATGGTCTGGATCAAGATTGAGCTTCTTGAACAGTTTGATGATGCGTTCGTTGCGGCTGATGCTCTCCATGGCCGTATCGAAGAGCATATCCATCAGGTTATCCAGAACAAACACAGGCTCGCTCCATAGGCTTTTCTCTAGTGAAACCCAACTTGCCAGCGTTCGGGCAAAAATTCATAGTTTTACTGTGCGCCCCAGCCCCCTGTAGCCTGCAGATGGATAGTATAGACATCACGCCACTTTTAAACTAGAAATCTAGAGCTGCTACCCAAAGCGATCGGGATTTGTAGAGCCATTAACGACACTTGGGGGAGCCCGATCGCGGCGTCGCTATCTGATTGAAGCGATAGTCAGGCTTAGACAAATCTACTGTCTTTACAAAAAGATGCTGCAAGCCTTTGATATCAACGGCTTCACCTCTATAATGAGGATGGCTCTACGGGGCAGTTAGTAAACTTGCCGTTGATTACAGTTGATATGCCGATTGTTGATGCCCAGATTAAAGGATTGCCCCTCACCAATGAGCCGCCCGATGTCGCGCGATGTGGTTTGTCCTTGGCCCAATTCGCCAAAGATTGTAGAACCCACCAGTGGTATCAGCTTTCTACAGAGGGACCCGTTATCGGTGAACCTACAGATTTCGACTTTTACCGAAACGTGGATGAAAATCGCTCTGGGATTATCAAAGATAAAGCGTTAACAACGGTCTAACCCTCTGCAACCGGCTGGCATGGTAAAGATCTAAGAAATGGTGGGATAAATCTGATTTGGAGTAGCGCTCAATATGTCTCAGCAATTGCGTGATCGGAAGGGGCGTCGATATACCTGTTCCATGGTTGAAGGCGATCCCTTCCTGGTATTCCAATTGCATCATCGGGACCTGTTGGTGGGCGAAGCCAAATGTCTGCGGGCCTCGCCGACAACTTTGCTGCTCAAGGATATTGCAATTGCCAATGAAGCGATACCTAAACCCAGTCATGACTGGATCAAGTTTCTACGCCGAATTCTGGGCTGGCAGCCTCAACCCGTTAACTATCGGGGGCTGGGACTAGGGTCGGCATTAATCCGCCATCTGATTCACTATGCTCGTGAAGAGCGATTTCAATCTCTGAAAGGGCGAGTGTTTCGAGCCGATGTCGAAAATAATACGAAACTTCTGCAGTGGTATCAGAAGCATGGCTTTGAAATCATAAGCATTGACCCTACCGATGATCCTGATCTGGTGGCGCGACTTCATCTGAAGCTTTCCTAAGCTGGCGATGGCTGCAGCCGTTCAAGCTGAAAAACCTCACAACGTCACCCATAGAGCCACTAAGGTTCGCATAGGGCGTAATACTGAATCCGCATGGCTACCACCCACTATGGGAAATAGGTGACCTGTAGCGACACGACCTGTCGCGTCTCTCAATTAGCTGTCCATTCGGCACAAGTTGCTGCATCTCCAGTACAGTCACGTTTCCCGTCCTCCCCTTACCAAGGGGAGGTGCCGTAGGCGAAGGGGTTCCAGCCGCTCCGCTCGCGATCGCCCCCCGATAGTCCCCCTTGCCAAGCTGTCCATTCGGCACAAGTTGCTGCATCTCAAGTACAGTCACGTTTCCTGTCCTCCCCTTACCAAGGGGAGGTGCCGTAGGCGGAGGGGTTCTACTAATGGATAGCAATTAGGGGGGGTAAATAGGGGCGGGGAAACCGGATTTAGGATCAGTCGTTCGTCATTTGCTAGGAATTTCCAGCGTGCCAAATTTGGGTGACCAAAAGCTCCCGCGACTTTCAAAAAAGGCAACATCCCGACATTTGCCGCGACGATTTTCTAACAGGGAGCAGCGCAGCATGACCTTAGATTTGCCTTCTTTTTGATATGTATGGCGCACCAAGAGGGCACCACAGCTAGGGCAGGGATAGTCAGTAAAAGCTTCGGGGTCTAGGGCCCTTTGAGCATAGGGACGTTCATACGTTTGCTTGTTGGCGTTCCAGAACATCACAGTCCCACAGCCAGGAGCCTCACATTTGAGAAAGTGTTTGGCTTTGAGTTTTTTGGAGCGGGACGAGATCTTATGCAAGACCTCTCCACATTTGGGGCAGGGAACCTGGCTCTTGGGGGCATTGCTCTTTTGCGGAGGTAGGTCAGCGATCGCGGGCGACGAGGATGAAGAGCCTTTGCTTGCAGGCTTGGCATTGGGGGTGGGCAGGGGAGGAGGACCATGGGAACCGATCGCATCCCGAAGCATCCCAGTTCCCAGTTGGGTGCGGGCCTGATCGAGCGCGGGGGCGAAATAGTTGTAGTACCAGCCAGTCAGATAGGCTTGCCAGTCTTTTTGCCCAGTCGCGATCGCATCCAACTCGGCTTCCATATGGGCCGTAAAAGCGGGTTGAATCAGATCCGGTAGCAGTTGCTCCAACGCTGCATCTAAGGTGAGCCCCAAGTCGGTGGGTTGGAGTTTGCCTTTGACCAACTGGACGTAGGTACGCTGTTTCAGGGTTTTAATGGTTGGGGCATAGGTACTGGGACGGCCAATTCCCTGACGTTCCATTAACTGTACGAGTTTGGGCTCGGTGTACCGGGGTGGGGGTTGCGTTTGCTTGGGCTCGGCCTGGGCCTGTTGTAACTGCAGCGGTTGGTCCGGTTGGAGCGTTGGCAGTTGGGCATCCGCACTCAGGTTCTGCCAGTAGCGGGTATAGCCAGCAAACTCCACCACCTGCCCGCGCGCTTCCCAAAACGCTTCCCCAGATTGAGTCACGAGGCGAGTCTTGCGCAGGCGCGCCGGACAGCATTGAGACGCGACAGCCCGATTCCAAATCAGCTCATAGAGTTGGGCGGCGTCAGTTGAGACGGTGCCTGGAAGGTGCTGCGGCGTACGGTTAACATCGGTGGGCCGAATGGCTTCATGGGCAGCCTGAGCACCTTTGGCGGAGCGATGCCGTTTGGTTTGTGGCGGCACGTTGGTCGGGTCGTGTTGCTTCAGGTAGTCGCGCACGGCGGCTTGAAAAGGCGCTGACAGGGTGACCGCATCCGTGCGCATATAGGTGATGTGGCCCGCTTCATAGAGCGATTGCGCCACCTTCATCGTTTTGTCTGGGGTAAAGCGGAGTTTAGAGCCTGCGGCCTGTTGCAGCGTCGAGGTGATGAAGGGCGGGGGAGGCGACTGATGGGTGGTTTTGCCTTCCACTGAAATCACCTGATGGGGGGCCGTGCGCGCGATCGCCACTAGGCGATCGGCTTCTGCTTGGGTGGTCACGCGATCGGACTCGGGGGCGTCTTGGGCTGCGGTAGTCTTGTCCTTGGCCGTTGCTGAACGACGACGCTGGGCCGTTGGGCGGCGACGATAAAAGGCTTTAAAGCCTTCTTGATAGGTGACCGACACACTCCAGTAATCTTGGGGGATAAAGGTCTGGATTTCCCGCTCCCGCAAACAAAGTAGATGAAGCGTGGCGCTTTGGACGCGGCCCATGGACTTGGCTCCCGTATTGAGGGGCCACACCACATGACGACTGCCTTTATAGCCCACCAACTTATCGAGGCAGTCGCGGGCTCGACCAGCGGCTACCAGATTGGGGTCCAGGCTGTGGGGTTGAGCGATCGCGGCCCGTACGGCCTGGGGTGTGATTTCGCTATAGGTCACCCGCCGTGGATTTTTCAACTTTAGGGCCTGCTGTAGGTGCCACCCGATTGTTTCCCCCTCGCGATCGGGGTCAGTTGCGATGTAAACGCTGTCAGCTTTTTTGACCGCTTTTCGCAGTTCGGCAAGCACCTTTTTTGAGCGGGCATCGCGGGGTTGATAGTGGCAGGTAATCGAGTCCAGACCTAAGTCAAACCCCAGCGCGTCTTCGCCGTCACGAGTCAGTTCTCGCACATGTCCCATGCTGGCTTTAATCATCCAGCCGGACCCGAGAATTTGCCCGAGTTTCTTCAGCTTGCCGGGACTTTCAATCAGGAGCAAGTTGGGCATCACGTTTGCGTTGCGACATTTCTACCCTAATAGTACATCCGAACTAAAATAAGGGGCGATTTATTCTACAGAACGTAGGACAAATCGCCCCTTAGGGCACAATCAGTTGTTCCTGTCCCTTGGCAAGGGGGGATATCGGGGGTGCGATCGCGCGCGTAGTGGTTGGAACCCCTCCGCCTACGGCACCTCCCCTTACCAAGGGGAGGACGGGAAACGTGACTGTACTTGAGATTCAGTAACTTGTACCTAATGGACAGCTTTGCTTAAGGGGGGGAGGGCTGATTCATTCGAGAAAGAAAAAGGTGTTTGCGTTTTCAAGCGTGTCATTCAACTGATGCAGAAGCCTGAAAAGCTCAACCGACTTATGTCTGAACCAACCCTGAAGTACGCCTCTTCAGTCCGCCCTTCCGCGAGGTCCAGGGCGGCGGAAGGCCCTGGTCGTAGGCCGAAGGACGTGCGAAGCAGGTGTCTGAGGGCAGCGAAATGCCCTCAGGCAAAACTCTGATAGTGCACCCGAATCTTCGCCTTACACCTTCACCAGAAGTGTCCTCAACTTGCCTCTGTCGCGCCAGCACGATTTTCTCTCAGTAGAGAACCAGCCCTAAGGGGGGTTGGGGGGATCAAGACTCCATCGCTAATGGCAGAGAACTCTGTCTTACAGAGTTCTAAGAGACGGGTGATCCTAAATTCCCCGCATAAATCTGCGAATTGTAGGTCTGGGCCATCTCTTGATACACGTCCTGTACTACGGCATTAACCGCGACCGTTTTCACGTCATACATCTGCATCGCCAACTTCGGGTAAAACCCAATGGCCACAATCAGCACAAGAAAACAGGCGGCAATCATGATCTCACGCGGGGTCGCATCTTCAAACTTCGCTTGGATGGGCAAATCACAGTTGTTGCCAAAACACGCCGGTTCCTCACTCCCCTGTTGCTTCAGGTCGAGATCATTCATATCGCAGGAGGGGACCACATCACAGACTGGGGCCTGCCCTGAGCCATAAAACACCTGTTTCAGCATTGAGAGCAAATAAACCGGAGTTAGAATCAGGCCCACGGCTGACAGGCCAACCGTAACCGTGCGGAATGTCTCACTGTAGGCATCGCTGGTGGTGAAGCCTACAAATACGGCGACCTCGCTAGCAAAGCCACTCATTCCCGGTAATGCCAGGGATGCCATCACAGCCATAGTGAACAGTGCAAACACGCGGGGCAAAGCCTGACCGATGTTGCTCATCTGGTTCATCATCATCGTGTGGGTGCGATCGTAGGTGACGCCCGCCAGGAAAAACAGCACCGATGCGATGAGCCCGTGGGAGAGCATTTGCAGGAGGGCTCCACTGATGCCCAGGTCGCTAAAGGAGGCGATACCCAGTAGGACAAATCCCATGTGGGATACCGATGAGTAGGCCAGGCGACGCTTCATATTGACCTGAGCAAAGGAATTCAGCGCCCCGTAGACAATGTTGACCACTCCTAAAATAGCCAAGAGCGGAGCGAAGTAAATGTGGGCATGAGGCAAAAGTTCGAGGTTGAGGCGAATTAACCCATAGCCTCCCATTTTCAGGAGTACCCCTGCTAACACCATGGATACGGGAGACGAGGCTTCTCCATGGGCATCCGGCAACCAGGTGTGAAAGGGGAAAATGGCTAGCTTTACCCCAAAAGCGATTAACAATCCGGCATAGAGTAAGAGTTCGAGCCCTAGAGGGAACGACTTGAGATGGAGTTGGGCAATATCAAACGTTACCCAGTCGCCATAAAAGGCCATTGCCAGGGCCGCCATCAAGATGAAGATGGATGCAGCCGCCGTGTAAAGCAAAAACTTGGTGGCCGCATAGCGACGGTTTTGCCCGCCCCAAATACAGACTAGTAAATAGACGGGAACCAGCTCAATTTCCCACATGATGAAGAACAGCAGGAGATCCTGGGCGACAAAGACGCCAATTTGAGCGGCATAGAGCACCAGCATCAAGCTGTAGAAAAGTCGCGGTCGGCGATTGACCCGCCAGGCCGCTAGCATCGAGAGCGTTGTCACTAGGCCCGCTAGCAGGACTAGTGGGGCGGATAGACCATCGACTGAAACTGTCCAGTTCAACCCTAGTGAGGGGAGCCAGGTAAAGGTTTCAACGATTTGAAAATCGGCAAGGGTAGCATCGTAGTGTGACCAGAAGACATAGCACATGAGCGCCAGGTCAAGACCGCCGACACCAATGGCATACCAACGAATCAGGTTATTATTTGTGCCCCGCACTAGAGGCAATAAAGGCATTATAAGAGCCGCCACGAGAGGCAGCAGGATTAGGGTAGTGAGCCAGGGGACTTGAGCGATCGCCATAAAAGTTAAGGACAAATGTCTCGTTGTCTGAGCGTATTTTGCTGGGGGACTACAAAGACCTGAACTCAAACAATTGTCGCTACGATTTGGCGCAGATCTTCTCTCAAACGCTTATGGAGAGAAGAATTCAGTAACTCTCATCAAGCAAGGCTTATTGAGGACGGTTGCACGCTTCATCAGCTGGAACACTGAATGCTGGCGTGAACAATGAAGTCCCTTGGGACTACATGGCTCCAAGTGGCAGCTTCTGCTTGCTTCGGTCTTTGAAGGCGATTTTTCATTTTTCATCGATTAAAGTCTATGGAAAATGAAAAATCATTAAGTTAATTCTATGATAAAAGTGCCCTGAGTACATCTCTGCTGCTGTGATTATTTTTGATGGCAGTCAACAGGGAGGTTTATCAGTCAGGAAATTTGTGGGGTATGCCGCGAGGAAGGTTCCCGAATAGACCCTCCCCTCCTTGTTGGGATGAGGCGCAGGTGCAGGGTCAAGGTTCGGGGTTGATCGATCAGGATGTGGGCGGACGCTAAACCCCCGTAACCGCTTGCCCGAGGTGGCCGAATTAGGCCTGACCCGATGATTACTGTACAGGACATCCCACACCAGCGGCCGTTTAGCGGTTAACTGAAGTCGCCCATAGCCGTCTCCTTCTGTACTATGGCGGCATCGCCACCATGATAAAAAGACTCCAACCTTAGCGATCGGAGCCTCTGTGCCAGGGTGATGATGGAATACAAGCTTGAATAAAGCCCCCTTGATAGTGATATCAAGAGGGCAAAGGTGAGGGTGAGGTAAATTGAGAGGAGAAGCGTACAAAAGCTAGTACGGTCGGTTGACTACAGTTCAACCACGGCATCTTTATCGAGATTCTCGCGACGGAGTTCGTCAAAGTTCACGGCGTCTTTGTCGAGGTTCTCACGGCGCAGCTCGTCGAAGTCAATAGCTTTGATCTGGGTATCAGCAACCGCATCTTTATCCAGATTCTCGCGACGTAGCTGGTCAAAGTTGACGGCATCCTTATCCAGATTTTCCCGGCGCAATTGGTCAAAATCGGGGGCGGCGTAGGCAGCAGGGGCAATTGCGATTGAAACAGCAGTCAAGGCAGTGAGGGCAAGTGCAATGCGTTTCATGATTTTGGGCTCCTTATCGCTTTAGCGACTCAATCATCTTGAGTTCTATAGTGCTGCTCGCCTCTGAGTCCTCCCTGACACGGAAATAAGCGCATCCTAATGACTTTCTGAGAAAGCTGAATATCAGGGTCTAAATGCCTGAGTGAGGACTGACATCCTGTCTCCTAATCACTACGTAGAAACACTGGACTTATCGTAAGACCTGAATTTTGCTGAATTTTTCCCTATGGTGCCTGCGTTGTCTGTGGGTAATGATTAAACCATCCTGTAGACTCGCGTGTGCTCCTTGAGCACTAGTTGGGTTGGAGCTTCTGAGAGGAGGACTTCAGCCCAACTTTTTGTTTTTAAAGGAGAGGAAAGTACAGTGAGTCAAAACAACCTTTAGGGGACAAGGTTTGGGGGCGAGGATTCAAGGTTGAGGGTGCCGGAGTTGGCATACCGGGTTGTATTGATTGAATTTACCGGCACACTGCTATCGTTCTGCCTAACGCATAGGAGGCACACAATACACCACCGCGCCTTTAATACTGACCGTACCGATCGCCTGGATATCAATCCCTGTCGTTGCTTGGAGACTCAATTTGCCCGTAGAACGAATGCTGAGGACTTGCATGGCATCATTGAGCGCAATTTCGTGGCCCCCTTGAGACTGCATTTTGATTTCCTTTTTGCTGTCGCTGAAGCTCAGGTGATGGCCGTTGCGGGTCTTAATGCTGATCGTTCCGGTACTGTCGTTGAGCGTGATTTGTGCACCACTTGCGGTTTCCAAGCAAATCCCAGCTTGGCTCGTGTGGCGGTCTTCTTCGACAAATTGCAATTGGTGTCCGGTACGGGTTTGAAAGCTCCGCAAGCGGACTTTGCCACGGTTGACGGTGTCCTCAATGTTGTCGGGGGGCATGTCTTCGCCATTCCAGACGCCGCCAATCACATAGGGCCGATGAATGTCGCCATGTTCAAAACAGACGAGTACTTCATCGCCGATTTCTGGTAAGCAATGGAAACCGCGATCGCTCCCGGCACCCATGCTAACTACCCGTGCCCAATTGCTTTCATGACCACTACCATCCTTTTGGGGGGTCAGGGTCGGAAAGCGGACGCGCACACGTCCCAGCCCTTCTGGATCTTGATTGTTGGTGACAAGTCCCACCAGGAAAGTCTGACCTGGACGCAAACGAGACTGGGACATTAAATCGGCAAGCAGCGTCCCGCCCCGGAGTCCTCGGACGCTGAATTCTGTGGTGTAGCTGCGGTTGTAGTAAAGGTGACGCGTCTCCGTGACATAGTACTCACCACTGTATTTCCCCATATCTTGAAGCTCAATGATGCGGCCCACACGGATTTCCGGATTGCCTCCCGCTTCAGCATCCGCAACCGTGAATTCGCCTCCAAGTTCATCGAACAGGGCCTGGGCGATCGCATCGGCCTCTTTGGCGCTTTCTACAGGTTTATCCACCACCAGGGCCTGCGGCGGTTGGCTGGCCAACCCAAACTCGGTACTGGTTTGACTGCCTTTGCCATATTCACTGGTGGTCAAGGTGGCATCGACTGCAGCGGTGGCAACAATCGTTTGTTTGTTGGTGTAATCCCAAGCCCGTACTTCAACGCCACTCACCTGTTCTGCCGTGGTGACGCGCACCTGAAAACGGCCAAAATCTTTCAACCATTCCAGCGCCAGTTTGTCGTCGGCACTGGGTCGCCGAAAATAAAGCTTGCCATCGCGGACAAATAGCTCAAACCCTAACCGTGCCGCCCGGTAGCGCAAGAACTCCATATTGGTTTGATTTTCTTGAAAAACATAAGCTCGGGGATCACCACTATCATCAAGATGACCCATTTCAATTCCCACTTGAGCCGCAATTTCTTCCACAATGTCGCTGTCTTTATAATCTTGAAAAGAACGGTTATAGCGACCCCGATGTAACCGGTGCGATGTATCATAACCGCGCACAATTATAGGCGCTTGAGAGGCTGAGTTAAAGTGGCTTTCAATCCCCGTGATTTCTCCCTGAATGAGATAAATCTTGGGAGCCTGCTCGGTCTCAGAGGTTGTGCTAGCTTGAAACCCAATCTGAACGGTTTGGCCAATAGTCAAATATTTGTCATAGCGCCAAGGCGCTTCTTTTTCGTCGCCCGGATAGTAAGGATTCTCGATCACGATGGTGAACGCCGCTGGGAGATGCAAACTTTCTTCCACGGAGAGTTGCTGAATATCATTCATCAACTCCTTGGGAGCAGCTTCGCCTCCAAGTTCTAGATAAGGAATGGGGATATAGGTTGCAGTTGCCACAATTCAAATTTTCTACGCTAAAGGGGCTAATTCTATTCAAAATAAAAGGCGTAATGTGGAATGTTCAGGAACGCCGTTTTCTTTGTCTTCAGTGCTCATCAGAGGACGATTTTTTAGGAATACCAGTTTTTTCGTTCGGCGTATTCATCACATGCAGTTGTGGACTCTGATTCTAGAGCATCTGCTTCTGACATTAATCGATCATAGGCAGACTTTTTGTCCTCATCAATTTTAACTTTCAAACTATCGATATTATCGTCAATATCGGTATCATGATCATCATCATAATCATCAAGATCAGCGATATAAACAGGACCATAAAACGTCCGCATGTAATTTTGAAAGCCAGGATCTTCATAGATTTCTAGGATATACCCAGCCGGAACCTCTAAGGAAGATACATCATCATCTAAATCATTCATTTCGCCTTGGTCAAACTCACCTTCACCAAATTCTTGTTTGTCACCACCTTTGTGGCTGTCCTCATAAAGGACTACTTTTTTGTCTGGATCAAAGTGATTTTTGGCTTCTTCTCGCTTCTTTTCAGCCTCTTTTTTCCCGTTTTCACATTTATTCTGTAAGTCTTTGAGATGATATTCATTGGCTTCTTTACAGGAAACGGCTGCGGGTGGTTGGGTGCGGGTGTCGCGATCGCCAAACATCGCACTTTCATAGCTCCTAGCCTGAGAAGATAAAAAGGAATCGTCAATTTCCTTTAAAGATAAGTTGACCTCTGCTCGCACGGGTGTCCCATCGGCTAGAAACATCGTGAGTTTGTAATCTAGTTTTTCGACAAAGCAGGTGATGTAATCTTTATCACCCCAGACAAACTTGTAGATGGGAGGTCTGGGCAAGTATGAATCACCTGTAGAGTAGCCCTTAAATTGTAGTGATCGACGTAGCGGATCAATACACGTTGCCATGATATCTTCTGCCGACTCATAGGTGTCAAACATGACTTTTTTGAGACGTAATGTCCGTGCTTTAGGATATTCAAAACTGACTTTAGGGCGACCGCTTTCAGTCCGGGCCGATTCTGATTCGCCGACTTTGATAGCCTCTTTAAATTGCACCTTGTCGGGATTAAACATGAACTGAAAATCTAGTGTTG
>JBCBTQ010000023.1:0-39209 GCA_039818605.1 Cyanobacteria bacterium J06639_14
TGTCACCAACAACACGACGGGAGCTGGGGGCGGTGGTTCCGGGCTCTCTAGTGTGATTGTAGCTAACCGATTCTCTGGGTCTATTTCTGTATTTGAAAGTGATGGCACGGGTGGATTTGGCACCCCAACCACATTTGCAACGGGGACGCAGCCTTTTGCCGTTGCTCTCGGTGACATCAATCAAGACGGACTGGATGATGTGGTTGTCGCGAACCGAGGCTCGGATACTCTATCTTTGCTGATTAACGATGGGACAGGCGGATTTTTAGCGGCCCAGGATTTTACCGTAGGGGCGCAGCCAGTACACGTTATTCTTGAAGACATTAATAGCGATGGTTATTTAGATGCCTTGGTGCCTAACAACAGCGGCGGTACCGTCTCTGTTTTGTTGGGTAACACCAGCGGTGGGTTTGACCCTCAAACAACTGTGGTCACTGGTGTCGGTCCTTGGGAAGTGGCTATGGCTGATATGAATAATGACGGTAACCTCGACCTACTGACCGTCAATGTGACGGATCAGGTGGTGACGGTCAACCTGGGAGATGGTCTAGGGAGCTTTGCAGCGACTAGCGGTACCTACGGTGTGGGTGCTCGACCAGAGGGTCTAGTCCTAGAGGATGTCAATAACGACGGCAACCTTGACTTCCTAGTGAGTAACGCGAGTTCTCGAACGGTCTCTGTAGGACTGGGCGATGGCCTCGGAGGCTTTGCTGCAACGGTTGACTACGGCACAGCTGGGAACAGTCCTAGCCCGATAGCGGTAGATGACCTCAACGGCGACGGCTTTGCTGATATTGCAGTTGGCAATACTGGCGCTGATACTCTGGCTGTTTTGTTGAACAACGGCGATGGTACATTTGCGGCTCCCAACATATTCTCGCTGGGGGATCAATCCTTTGATATCATCCTTCGGGATGTCAATGGGGATAGCGCGTTGGATGTACTGTCGGCCAATGCCGGCTCAGACACTGTGACAGTCTTGGCTGGTGACGGTGCTGGTAACTTCTCGTTGTTGGCGACCCTCAACACCGAAATGGCTCCGTCTGATCTGGCCTTTGGCAATCTCAGTGGTGGTGGCGTGGTTGATCCAACTGCGCCGATGCTGGTGAGTGCAGTCGTTAGTGGTACTGCCAATAACAGCACCTTGAAGCTGATTTACAACGAGCGACTGGATGGAGATGCGGACCCTGTGGCAGGTGACTACACGGTGACGGTCAACGGTGTTGCCCAGGCGGTAGCCAGTGTTGATGTGCTACCTGGCACTGATGCCGAGGGTACCAACGTAATCTTGACAATGGCTAACCCTATTGCTCAAGGGGATGTGGTGTCGGTGAGCTACACTCCTGGCTCAACGGCGGTGCAAGATCTAGACGGCAACGATGCTGCTAGCTTCACCAACCAGGCAGTTACCAACCTCCGTGACTTTACTCTGACCTATTCCTTCATGACTGTTGGGGATGTCTTTGACTTCACTGAGTTTGGCTATACCTATGATGATGGCTACGTCACTAACTTTGATACGTTACCTACAGAAGCTGCTAATACCACGAACTTAGCAGTTCGCAAAAATGCGGCAGACATGACCGAGGAGGAGATCGATGCCTATGTCAATGCCATTCTGACCCTTAAGGAGACGACTGTTCTGACCGATAACGGCATCGAAATTAGCCTCTATGACCAGTTTGTCGCGGCTCACGTATCTACCGCAGATGCAATTGGTCGTCAGGCCCCCGATAGCAGCATAATGCGCAACCCAGCCCACGGCGGTGCAGGGTTTATGCCGTGGCACCGTTTGCTGCTCATAGAATATGAGAATGCATTACAGGCGGTGAACCCTAACGTCACGCTGCCTTACTGGGATTGGACTGATCTCAATACCACCATGAATGTGCTCTTACAAGATAACTTCATGGGACCAGCCGCCCAGGGCGATGTGACGACAGGCTACTTTAGTGAGAGCAATGGTTGGGGCGTACGCAACGACCTCAGTGGTGGTCGGTGGACAGGGCTTGATTCTGGCACAGACGCTTTGGGTCGCGGGGTTGGCGTCCAAGTCCAGAACCCAGGTACCTGGGAGACCAATGTCCAGGCTAGTTTGGGACAAAATGGCTACAATCTCTTTGCGAATAATGTAGAGCGTAGCACCGGAAATCATAACAATGCTCACGGTTTTATCGGTGGCATTATGTCAAACGTGTCAGCTTCTCCCAATGACCCGATCTTCTGGATGTTGCACTCCAACGTTGACCGGCTCTGGGCTGAGTGGCAGGTTAATAATCACTGGGGGAATAACTTCTACGTTCCAGAAGGGTCTGAAAGCTATGGACATAACCTAAACGATCCGCTTTTCCTGTGGGACAACGGTGTTATTCCGATTGCGACAGATCTGCGTGACCTGTTACCCAAGTTCCCTGGCGCAAATGCCAGTGCAATTGTGAATGGTAACACCACGATTGAAGGAGACTTACAGAACAGCGGCGTGGTCACACCGGGCAGCTCTCCTGGCAAAATCCATGTAGAAGGGAATTATATTCAGGATGCTGTGGGTGAACTCACCATTGAAATTGCGGGTCGTAAGCGTGGCGAGAAATATGATTTCTTGAAAGTGGATGGCACCGCCTCTTTGGATGGCACCCTCAATGTCTACTTCTTGGGTGACTTTGCCCCCCAGTACGGAACCTTTACTTTCTTGGCGGCTGACAGTATTGAAGGTGATTTCACTGATATCAATATCTTTGGCCTAGAGACGCCGATTGATTACAGGTTCTACAAGTCTGACGATGGCAAGGCTTATAAGCTCGAGATGATGGGCTTAGATGAGTCTGGAGAGTCTGGCTATGGTGTGGCTCAAACCTCCCAGGCACTTTATGAAGATACTGACTTGAACTTGTACAATCCCCGGTTTGGCCGTGGCTTAGATATGTACGTCTATGGCCATAGTGTCCACCATGGTTGGGACTACAACGGCGAAGATGCTCTGGTTGATCACTCAGCCCATGGCGGTGGCAGTGACTGGTATCTCCCTTACGACGTTGACATCAGTGAGTGGATTACTGCTCTGAATAATGGAGAAGCGATTCCTGAGGAATATATGTCTCCAATGATGCACGGTGATCACGGTGACCACGGCGGTATGGATCATGGCGATCATGATATGGATGGTGACATGAATCACGATGATCACGGTGGCCAAGGTGGTATGGATCATGGCGACCATGATATGGATGATGATATGGCCCACGGCGGCATGGATCATGGCGACCATGATATGGGTGGTGACATGAACCACGGTGATCACGGTGGTATGGATCATGGCGATCATGATATGGGTGGTGACATGGCCCACGGCGGCATGGATCATGGCGACCATGATATGGATGGTGACATGAACCACGGTGATCACGGTGACCAAGGTGGTATGGATCATGGCGACCATGATATGGGTGGTGACATGAACCACAGTGATCACGGTGACCAAGGTGGTATGGATTATAGCGACCATGATATGAGTGGTGACATGAACCACGGCAATCACAGTATGACTACGTTCTCAGGTGACTCACTTGAGAAGTCAAAGATGACCTTGATATAGCCGGAGCATCATCAAGTGGGAGGGGGTGAGCAGTTGTTTACCCCCTCGGCTCATACCTATAAATGATCTAGGTCAGTATGTTTTATCGTTATCCCCGAAAAAGACTAGAAGGCATTAATGAAGCGCGTTGTGAAGATTTCCTATGGGCGCTCAATAAAGGTCTGCTGGATGGAGGATCTTGGCTAAGCTGAGTTCATTCTGAAGAGTTCGATTAAGAGGCACTACACGCATCTTAGGGGCGGACATTATTGAATGTGAAGGGCTGAACCCAACATCTTGAATTTCTGCATGTAGATAAGACCTTAGATTCAGAGGTTGCTTCTGTTTTATCTATACGATGAACTAGCAAGAGAGCTTATATTGGGAATTCTGATATTAATTTAATTAGCGAGTGCAGCTAGCAGGAAATTTTTAAGGAGTTAAGTATGTTTCTTAAGGATCAGCCCGTATCTACTAAAGATAAAGACGAAAAATATATTTTTATCCATGATTTAAAGGCCAAATTAGCACATCATCATCAGCAAGAAGTTAGTCAGATTTCCGACGAACAACTGGTGGAAACGTTGCTGCTAGATATGCCATCGGTTGAGGCTTGTACTGTTTTATCGCGACAATCTACCTCAGGGGCAACTGCGAAGATTGCCTACGTGGTTCTATCTGAACCTTTCTTTGCTGATCGGCTGCGAACTCATTTGCAGTCAGTTTTGCCCAATGAATGGGTACCTCAAAATTATGTTCCAGTCTCCACGCTACCGTTGACCGCAGATGGGAAAGTGGATAAAGCTGCTCTTGAGCAGCTTACCGTCATTGATGATGACCTAGTTGAAGATTGGGAAACCCAACTCAGCGCGATCGCAGAAGTTGATCAAGCTGCTGTGGTTATCCAACCCAGTTCAGGAGAGGAAGCGACGGTTCACATCTCCGATTTAATTCCTAACTGGAATCGCTTGCCTGAATCAGAATCAGACCCGCAAGTGGCGCTTGTTGAAGACGCTGATTTGTTGGAAGCTCAAAGCAGCTCTGATGCAGTAGGCTTGAGCTATGGAGGGGATTTGCCAACCGATCCAGAGGACATTAAAACCCTTCCTGCAATGCTGAAACGGGCTGCCCAAGTCCCTGGCGATCGCATCAGCTATCTACAAGCCGATGGCTCGGCGATGACCTGCTCGTATCGCGATCTGTTGGTAGAGGCTGAGTGCATTTTGGGTGGGCTTCGCCAACAAGGTTTAAAGCCTCAAGATAAAGTCATTTTCCAACTCGAACTTAATCAAGATATCATCCCAGCTTTTTGGGCTTGCATTCTCGGTGGCTTTATCCCCGTCATTATGGGGGTGGCACCCACTTATAAAGAAGCCAACAGTGTTGTCGATAAGCTCTGCAATATCTGGAAGCTGATTGATCAGCCTCTGATCTTGACAACTGCTGGGTTACAAAACGCGCTGCAGAGCTTAACCCAGTGGCTACCAGCAACCGACCTGAAGGTGGCTGCGATTGAAACGTTGAGAACCCATGACCCCGATCAAACTCACCATGATTGTCAACCAGATGATTTGACATTTTTCAATTTGACCTCGGGCAGTACAGGGATGCCCAAGTGTATTGGGTTAACCCATTGGAATTTGATTGCTCGGGCCAAGGGCACGAATCTCCTTTGTCACCACAACAAAGATGATGTAATTCTCAACTGGCTACCGTTTGATCATATCGGCAGCATTTCTGACTGGCACATTCGTTGCGTTTATTTAGCCTGTCAACTGGTCTATGCCTCAAAAGAGTATATTTTGGGACGTCCCTTAAACTGGATGGATCTACTGGCTCGTTACCGCATTACCCACAGTTGGGCTCCCAATTTCGCCTATGCCCTAGTCAACGACAGCCTCAAGCAAGCGGCAGATCACACGTGGGATTTGAGCTGTGTAAAATCTCTACTGACGGCTGGTGAGGCGGTATCCTCCAAAGCGGTAGAAAACTTTATTGAAAATCTATCGATCTATGGCTTTAAGAAAACAGCTGTGCGGCCCGCTTTTGGTATGGCTGAAATGGGTTCTGGAATTACCTATTTCCAGCCTACTGATGTACAGCCATTCCTGCGTCATGTGGTTGACAAAGCTTCGTTGAGCGGTGGTGGTTCGATTCGACGAGTTGATCCAGATCACCCCAACTGCTCAGTATTTACTGACTTAGGGCCAGTCATTCCAGGTGTATCTATCCGCATCGTCAATGCTCAAAGTGAGCTGCTACCAGAAGATACGGTTGGATATTTGCAAGTCAAAGGGGATGCCGTTTCCCCTGGATACTATAAAAATCCAGAAGTGAACAAAGAAGTTTTCTTGCCAGACGGTTGGTTTAACACGGGTGACTTGGGTTTTATCTCTAACGGCCAACTGGTAGTGACGGGTCGGGCTAAAGAAACCATCATCATCAATGGAGCTAACTATTACAACCATGAAATCGAAGCCGTGGTTGAAACAGTAGATGGTGTTGAAGTTTCTTACACGGCTGCCTGTGCCGTTAGTGATGGTAGTGGGGCAACTGAGAAATTAGCGATTTTCTTCCATGCTGCTGACACTAGTGAAACGGCCCTGACACAGTTGATTCGGCAGGTGCGCCAAACTGTGGTGTCCAAAATCGCACTCAATCCAGATTATTTGATTCCTGTTGAGAAAGCTGCGGTGCCTAAAACGGCTATTGGCAAAATTCAGCGATCGCAACTTAGCAAGCGATTTGAAGCCGGTGAGTTTTCCTCCATTGTCAAGCAGGTCGACTGCCTGCTCAAAAATTCAAATACCTTGCCCAATTGGTTTTTCCGTAAGGTCTGGCAGCCTCAGCAAGTCTCCACAGTTTCGGCTCAGGCTCAACCTGGCCCAACGCTAATTTTCTTGGATGACTTGGGTGTTGGGGCACAATTGGCTCAGATCTTAGGGACTCAAGGCTACGACTGTATTAGGGTTCAATTAGGCCCCGAATTTAAACAGACTGCCAGCTCAGGCTATCAAATTAACCCAGCCAACCCGGAAGACTATCGATGCCTGATCCGTGCTGTTGCCCAGACCCAAGGGCCCATTCGACAGGTTCTGCATCTCTGGTCATTAGCGGCACTGAAATCGCTATCTGCGGCTTCAGGTGACAGCAAAATGCATCAATGGCTGTATAGCGTGTTGTTCCTCATCCAAGCACTAGAGGCAGAACAACGCAATCCGCAACCTGTGCAGTGCTTGATTGGTGGCAATGCAGTCCAAAGCATTACTGGTGGTGATCCGGTTGTGGCTCAAAAAGCTACTGTATTGGGTCTGATTAAAACCGCTGCTCAAGAATTTGACTGGTTAGACTGTCGGCACATTGACCTGCCTGATGCATCAATTGCTGAACAGGTCAACTGGCTTCAGTATGAACTAGGCGTGAGTCAGTTTGAGCGTGAGGTGGTTTATCACAACGGCAAACGCTGGGTGCCTCGCTTCGAACCAGTGAACTGGGAAGATGGCCTTCAACCAGAACAGCCGTTTAAAGCTGGTGGTTTTTATGTGATCAGTGGAGGACTGGGTGGGGTTGGAACTGCGATCGCGCAGTATCTATTAGAATCCTTTGATGCCAAGTTACTTCTCCTGGGCCGAACTCCCCTGCCTGAACCCAAAACTTGGGAACGTTACCTTGAAGGAAGCAACAACGCCCTATCCAATCGCATTCAAGCGTATCAGGCACTCACCCAGCTAGGGGAGATTCACTACGAAGCAGTCGATTTGAGAGATGCCTCCCGGCTAGAAGCAGTTGTTAAATCTTTAGAAGACCGTTGGCAGCAGCCCATGGACGGGATTCTGCATCTGGCAGGGGTTGCTTCAGAGCGATCGATTGTAGACGAAACCCAAGCCAGCTTCGCAGCAACACTTTCTCCTAAGCTTGAGGGAACAATTTCCCTGTCCCAATTGCTTAACCACCGACCCGAGAGTGTATTCATTAGCTTTTCATCAGTGAATGGGTTCTTTGGCGGTAACCAGACCAGTGCTTATGCTGCAGCTAATAGTTTCTTAGACGCTTTTCATCACACCTTGCGGCAGAAGAACAAGCGGCACAGCTATTGCCTAGCCTGGAGCATGTGGGATGACACTGGTATGAGCGACGGCTACCAGATGAAAGCGTTCTCTCGGGTTCAGGGTTACCATGCCATTTCGCAGCAGCGAGCGATTCAGTCCATGCTGGGCTGTCTTTATCATCAGATGGATCAGGTTTGGATTGGGTTAGATAGCAGTAAGCGCAATGTTCAACGCCACTTAAAGGCACCAACCGTACAGCTGCAAACCCTTGAAGCCTATCTAGTAACCCCAGAGGGTAACCCTAACCTGGCTCAGGTTAATGTTTGTGATCGCTTTGGAACGCCATCTCAATGCGCATTTCATCAGCTCAATGAAATGCCCCGTACGGCAACTGGCGAGATTGATCGTGATCAGCTTGCCAGCTTTAGTCGAAGCACCACACAACAGGTGCAGCCCCGAAACGATTTAGAGCAGCAGTTGGTTCACCTCTGGCAAGAAATTTTGGGCGTTTCTCAAGTTGGTGTCCAAGATAGCTTCTTTGAGTTGGGTGGGTCTTCCCTACAAGCTGCGCGACTGTTTGCGGCGATTGATGAGAAATTTGGCAAAAATATGCCCCTGACTACCCTGTTTACTGCCCAAACTGTTGAAAAACTGGCGAGTCTCTTAGGCTCTGAGGAAGACAATAGCCATTGGTCACCCCTAGTCCCGATTCAGCCGGAAGGCACCCAGCTACCGTTATTTTGTATTCATGGTGCGGGTGGCAATATTCTCATGTATCGAGAGCTTGTTGCCTACGTTGGCAAAGATCAGCCTTTGTACGGCTTACAAGCTGTTGGTTTAGACGGCGGGGCACCGATTACGCGTCTGCAAGAAATGGCTGAGATTTATATCAGTCACCTACGTGAGTTGCAGCCAGAAGGCCCTTACTTACTATTGGGGCTATCTGTTGGTGGCATGATTGCGGTAGAGATGGCCCATCAGCTGCGCCAACAGGGACAAGAGGTTGCTTTCTTGGGAATGATTGATTCGCTGGGGCCTGGGTATCCCAAGCTAATGCCGGTTGTGCCGCGATTCTTTTCGCTATTGCCCTTTGCGCTGTCTCGCAATGTTCAGCGAATTCCAGTCTTCTTAAGCAAGAAACTTGGCCGAAAGCCTCGCCAGGCAGGTGGAACCGATCCGGTTGCTACTGGGGCGGTTGCCTCGGCAACTCCAAGGACTGATTCGAAGCCAAACGCTCAATCTGCACCAGTTGTCGCCAGTTCACTGAGGTTCCCTTTGGGGTATCTAGAAACCCTAACCCTCTTGATGATCAAATACAGCCCCTGGGCGTTTGTGGTGCCGCGCTTCTATTTAGACAGCGGGCGGGCTATACCAGATAGTTTCCAAAAAGTTCAAGAAGCCACTGTTAAAGCGTTTCTGAACTACAATCCGGAGCCCTATGATGGTGCGGCCACCTTGTTCCGAGCAGCGCAGCAACCCCCCGGTTGCTATCCTGATCCCACCTTGGGGTGGGGCAAGGTAATCGGGAACTTAGACATCTATGACGTACCCGGACATCATGGTGAATCTCTTCTTTACGCGCAAAAGAGTCTGGAGGCCCTAGGGCCTCAGCTAAATACCTGTTTAAAGCAGACTCAAGCTCGACTTTGTCGATAATCTATGTGAAGAAACTTATGTCAGCGAATACAAAACTACAACAAATCGATCAGGCTCTGATCGACTTACTCAACCAGCGAATTACTCTACTGGCTGAAGCTGATGTCCTCGACAGACAGTGGCAGCTTGAGGCATCACAATCACAGCTAGCCCAGATGGGCGTTCCTGAATTTCTCTGGGAAAGTATTATTACCGGTTGCACCGCTGCCTTGGCAGAGATGCAACCAACTAGTCGGCAGTCTGCTATGCGCAAGATTATTCTAGTCGGTGGTCGCGGTATGATGGGGCAATTTTTTAATGCTCACCTCACTGCAGCAGGTCATGAAGTCAATATCTTGGACCGTAGTGACTGGCCAAATGCGGATCAGATTGTCGCTGATGCAGATTTGGTTTTGCTGTGTGTCCCTCTGGACAAAACGATTTCAATCATTCAAAAATTAGCGCCCTACCTCTCGCCCCAAACCATTTTGGCAGATATTGCTAGCATCAAAACGCCGGTGGTCAAAGCCATGCTAAAGGCACATCCAGGACCTGTCTTGGGACTCCATCCGATGTTTGGACCGGGAGTTGATTCGTTTCTCTCTCAAAAAATTGTAGTGTGCCCAGGTCGCGGTTATGATGCCTGTCGCTGGTTGCTTGACTTGATGACCCAAGAAGGGGGCGATCTAATTACCTGCAAACCTGAAGAACATGATCAAATGATGATCACCGTTCAGGCCATTCGGCATTTTTCGACCTTTAGCCTGGGGGTGTTCTTGGCAGAGGAAGGGATCGATGTTAGCCGTAGCCTTGAGTTTGCCAGCCCGATTTATCGCATCGGCATTAATATGATTAGTCGACTATTTGCTCAAAATGGAGCTTTATACGTAGATATTATGCTGGCTTCCAGCGAGTGCCGCGAGGCGATTTATCGTTTGTCTGAGACCTATCAGCGCCTCGCTACGTTGGTTGAGAAGAACGATCGAGCCGCTTTGGTTAATGAGTTTTCCCAGGCCCGTCAGAGCTTTGAACCCGGCGCTCCCCAAGCCCTGAAAGAGAGCAATCATCTGATTAATAGCCTCAGCAACTTTTTGGCAGCTGATTCGATCGAGCATTGTCCTCACTATGCTTGTGCTTAAGGCTCTTTTTACTTAAGGTTGCTCATGCATAAGAGGGCTATCAAGATGGACTGCATTATACTATACGCGGGACAAATGACGGCATGAGTTTACAACAAAAGGCTATCAAGGGTGTTGTCTGGACCTCCCTTCAAAACTGGGGAGGTCAGGCGCTTTTTTTTATTACGTTTTTAGTTTTAGCTCGACAGCTTGGCCCGGCTACATTTGGGCTGGTGTCGATGGCTAATATTTTTATTCATTTTGTGCAAGCCCTACTGGGGCAAGGTTTTGCGGATGCTATTGTGCAACGTAAAGATCTTGAAGATGAACACTTAGACACGGCTTTTTGGGCTAATTTGGGCATCGGTGCCCTGCTATTCTTACTCGGTCTAGGTACCGCTGATTTGATTGCTAATGCCTTTAATCAAGTCGAGCTTGCGCCGATCATACGGGTGTTGTCCTTCAGCGTTGTGCTCAATTCGTTTAGTAGCACTCAGCAGGCCATCTTGCGACGTCGGCTCGATTTTAAGTCTTTGGCAGCACGGAAGCTGATCGGTCAGGCAGTGGGCTGTGCCGTTGCGATCTCAATGGCGATTGGTGGGTTTGGCGTATGGAGTCTTGTTGCCCAGCAGCTACTGAACAATCTGGTGGGTACCTTGCTTCTATGGAAAATCAGTGATTGGCGTCCTGGTTTTAAGGTCTCAAAACGTCACTTCAAAGACCTGTTTAATTTCGGCATTAATGTGATTGGTATGAACATTCTAGTTTTTGTCAGTCTGCGTAGTGACGATCTCTTAATTGGGTACTACTTGGGACCAGTGGAATTGGGCTACTACACTGTTGCCTATCGACTTTTGGTAACACTGACCCAGCTACTAACCGATACTGTTAGGCAGGTGGTCTTACCCGCATTTGCTCGCTTACAAGATGATAAAGAGAAAGTTCGACAGGCGTTTTATACTGCTACCGAGTTGATGAGCTTTGCCGCGTTTCCGGCCTTTTTAGGCATGGCTGTGCTCTCCCCCGAGCTTGTATTAGGACTCTTTGGAGAGCAATGGCAGCCTAGTATTCCGGTCATGCAGTTGCTCGCAATGGTCGGGCTACTGCGGTCTGTCTTTAACTTTAGCGGTGCCGTCATTATGGCACTCGGCAAACCCACCTGGAATCTTATCCTGATGCTCTTAGATACTCTGGGGAAAGTGATTGCCTTTCTGATTGCAGTCAGATGGGGCATTGTGGCGGTGGCGGCCGGTCTGCTGATCTCGACTTGTATATTTGCACCCCTCAGACTTTGGGCAATTTATCGCTTAGTTCAATTAAATATTCGCGCCTATTTGACCCGGTATGCATCGCCCCTCATGGGTGCTGGCATTATGGCAGGTTCCATTTTGCTTTGCAAATACGTCCTAAGTGCATATCTGAATGTCAAAGTTTTATTGGGTCTTTGCATTGTTCTGGGGGCTGTGATCTATTTGGGCTCTATTTTTCTAATGGCCCCCCAGTTTTACCAAAAGCTGATAGGGTTTGCACGATCGGCTGCACCAGCCTCGTTACAAAAACGTCTGTAGTGCAATTTCCCGTTTTTGAAGTGATGCTTATCTATGTTTTAAGACCTATATGACGATGATGACTACCACGCAAACTCGTATGAAAATCGATATAACCATCCCTAACTTTCTAATTGTCGGGGCTGCTAAATCAGGGACAACGTCTCTTTACTATTATCTTAAGCAGCATCCAGACATTTATATGAGCAAGTTAAAGGAGCCTCATTTCTTTAGTTTTGAAGATGAAACGTTGACTTTTCGCAGAGCTGGCAATCAGCCTGACCCGATTAATCAATCTGCGGTGACAGACTGGGCAAGCTATTGTGCCCTGTTTGAGGCGGCAACTACTGAGCAACGCATTGGCGAAGCCTCTCCCAGCTATTTACATACGCCCAAAGCGGCCAATGGGATCAAAGCTCGTCTCCCGGAGGCAAAGCTGATTGCGATTTTGAGGCATCCTGCTGAGCGGGCTTATTCTGGATTTTTAGGTCAGTATCTCAATGGTATTGAAAAAGGAGTTCCCTATCTTTCTGATTTTGCAGACGCTGTTCACTCAGAAGAAAGGTTTGAGCACGAGAATTGGACACCGATCTTTTTCTACAAAAAACTAGGGTTTTATTATGAACAGCTGAAGTATTATTACAGCCTGTTTGATCGTGATCAAATCCATGTTTGCTTAAACGAAGATTTGCAGAAACAACCGACTGAAACACTGCAGGAAATTTTCAGTTTTTTAGAGATAGATAATAGTTTTGTGCCCGATACCTCCGTGAGAGCTGGTGCATCGGGGGTTCCCAAAAATCAGTTTCTCTATCGATTTCTCAAGCAAAAATCAGTGAAATCGGTTTTGAAGCCTCTCATTCCCAAAGGCTTTGGGCAAAAATTTGAGAAGGCTATGCTAAATAAGCCAAAGCTCTCACCCGAAATGCGCCAAGAACTTATTGAAGTTTATCGCGATGATATTTTAAAGCTTCAAGATTTGCTTCAAAAAGATCTGTCGGCCTGGTTGAGGTAACAGTCTATCTGTTTCTGGAGCAAATTTCTACAAAGAACGTTTATGAAAAAGCCTAATTTCTTTATTGTGGGTGCACCTAAGTGTGGCACAACAGCCCTCTTTACCTATCTGGGAGAACATCCTGACATCTACATCCCAGAAACGTCTGAAACGCTCGAATCGCAGCTCGGTGGGAAAAAGGAACTCCATTTCTTTGGCCATGATTTAGGGTTTAATCGACCCTCTCTGGAAGACTATCTTAATTACTATGCCAACGCTAATGGTGAGCAGCAGTTGGGGGAGTCATCGGTTTTTTACTTATATTCTCAGCAGGCTGCCGAGGAGATTAAAGCGTTTAACCCTGATGCCCGCATCATCATCATGCTTAGAAACCCAGTCGATATGATGTATTCGTGGTATTCTCAGCTACTGTTCTGGGGCGATGAAACCCTACCGACCTTTCAGGATGCGCTGGCGGCAGAGGCCGATCGCAAAATTGGTAAACGCCTACCCATCCGGGCAGATCATCCCATTGAGTGTTTTTACTATCGAGAGATTGCTAAATATACCGATCAAGTCAAACGCTATTTTGAGTTGTTTGGTCGAGATCGCGTCCATGTCATTATTTTTGATGACTTCAAGCAGGATACGGCTGCTGTCTATCGAGATGTGATGCAATTCCTTGAGTGTCGTGAGGCGTATGAGCCTGATTTCAGAGTGATCAATTCAAATAAAAGTATTCGAAATAAACTTTTGCAAAGCTTCCTCCGCCACCCACCCAAGCTGATACGGCGATTGATAGATGCGCTGATACCTATCCCTGTCCGACGCATTGTTCGGCAAATGTTGCAGAAATATAACACGCAGGATGGTGCCCGAAATGTCCTTGATGCGGAACTGAAGGCAAAACTGCAGTCGGAGTTTAAATCAGAAATTGAAAACCTGGGACAATTGCTAGCTTTAGACTTAAGTCACTGGGTTCAGTAAACTTGCCGTCAGTATTTAATTTTAGTATCACTTTATTTGTGTATAAATAGTCTTAGAATTTACGATGAGAATCATGGGTCTATAGCAGTCAGCTTAAGTAGAAGTCGACTTGAAAGAACAACGTTGAAATTTAATTTTTCTTTAATTCAAGCGAATTATTAGGTAAACGTAAAGAATTTGTTTTGCAAGGGATATGCCAAGAAAATGGCTCTATCTTAGATATGAATAGCCTATCGTGTATTTTTTATTATTCGTACGCTTATACCAAAAAGTGAAATTGAATAAGATGTACATAATTTGACCCCCTGACTACTACAGTTCCCCTTGACAAGTGGGACTGCAGGGGGATGATATGTGCAGCTAAATGTGGAATTGGTATTATTGCCCTATATATGTAATACATTATGAAGGTCTTACATCTAAGTACATTTGACATTGAGGGAGGAGCTGCTCGGGCTGCTTATCGAGTTCACCAAGGGCTCACTGCTATTGATGGAATTACCTCCAATATGTTGGTGCGTCTCAAAAGTAGCCCCGATCCCCAGGTGATCAAAGAAAAATCGTGGTTTACACAGGCTGGCCCCTTCTTTAATAGGCTTCCATTGAGGCATTATACTCAGCGGGAACGTAAGCTATTCTCACCTCAATGGGGTCCAGACTCATTAGCCCCAACTGTGAACCAATTGGCACCTGATATTGTGAATTTGCATTGGGTCTGTAACGGTTATTTGCGAATTGAGACCCTCAAAAAGATTAAGTACCCCTTGGTTTGGACATTGCAAGATATGTGGCCAATGACCGGGGGTTGCCACTATAGCGAAACCTGCGATCGCTATCATAATTCATGCGGCCGTTGTCCTCAACTCGGCAGTACAAAGGAAAATGATCTCTCTCGACGGATTTTAGAACGTAAGAAAAAAGCCTGGTCAGGGCTGAATTTGACAATTGTGGCACCCAGTCACTGGATGTCAGACTGTGCTAAAGCGAGCAAGGTATTCCAAAACTTCAGAATAGAGGTAATTCCTTTTTGCTTAGATTTAAAGACATATCGTCCTCAAGATAAGAGTTTTTCTCGTCGAGTGCTCAATTTACCTGAAGACAAAAAACTGATTTTATTTGGAGCGTTGGCGGCAACCGCTGATAAGCGCAAGGGATTTGACTTACTGGTCTCCGCGCTACAAAAACTCAGTAAAGCCGGGATATGTAAAGATGCAGAAGTTGTTGTGTTTGGGTCTAATCAACCTAAGGCGCCGATTGATTTAGGCTTTAAATCCCACTACCTTGGGCATCTTAGTGATGATATTTCCTTATCGCTGGTTTATTCTGCGGCTGACGTGATGATAGTGCCCTCTCTGCAAGAATCATTTGGTCAAACAACATCTGAAGCATTAGCTTGTGGCACTCCTGTCGTTGCGTTTAATGCGACAGGCCCCAAAGACATCGTTGATCATGAGAAAAATGGTTATTTGGCTCAACCCTACAGTCCAGAGGATTTAGCAAAAGGAATTGCCTGGATATTAGAAGACGATGAACGACGCCAAAACTTGAGTCATCATGCCCTTAACAAAGCCATCAAAGAATTTGGCTTAGATATTCAGGCTCAACGGTATAAATCTTTGTATGAGAAAATCTTAATGTAAGAATTAATATAGCTATGGTCGACGCTATTAAGGTCTTCTTAAAAGGTTAATCTAGAGCATTGTCCCTAAAAACATTTTATTGAGTTTGGTAAACCTAGCATGCCTAACCAAATTCAAAAACTAAGCATCATATTCCTGCTCACTATTTAGTAATCTGTTCATTAGCGTTCATCGTCAGAGGGTGTTAGCATGAATCAACCTAATTTCTTGATTGTAGGAGCTGCTCGCTCAGGCACTACAGCACTGCACTATTATCTAGCGCAGCATCCAGATATTTTTATGAGTGCTCGTAAAGAGCCTAACTTCTTTGCTTATCAAGATGGCACATTTGATTTTCCTTATCCAGGAGATGCTGAAGGTAAAGCCAAGCTTTTAGATTATTCAGTAACCAACTTTGAGAGTTATTTAGAGCTGTTTAAAGGGGCTACAGATGTAGCAGCGGTTGGTGAAGCCTCACCCTACTATCTATTAAGTGAACAAGCGCCTGATCGGATTCAGAATCGACTACCAAATGTCAAATTGATTATGATTCTGCGCGATCCGGTTGATCGGGCTTATTCTCATTTCTTACAAGCCGCTCGGAGTGGAAACTTTAATCCCGACGACTTTCCCAATTTGTTGAAAGCAGAGGAAGCCGAAAATCATTGGGGGTGGGCCCGTCATTGCGTATATATTAGTCAGTATTATACACAGATAAGCAACTATCTAGAAAGCTTTGATCTTGATCAGATTAAAATTTATCTCTATGATGATCTCAAAACCAACCCTGATGAACTCATAGAAAGTATCTGTAATTTCCTTGAGGTAGACACAGAGTTTGAGCTTGACGTATCGCTGCAATACAACAAATCTGGAGTCCCTAAAAATAAAATTTTAGACTTACTTCTTTCACGAAAAAATATTCTTAAACCTCTTCTAAAAAATGCTCTTCCAGGAAGCATAGTCAATATCCTAGCAAAATTTCAAAACCGCGTTCAAAACTATAACTTATATAAACCGCCTGCAATTTCTCCAGAATTTCGAGCATTTTTAGTTGAGCGATATTTTCGTGAAGATATACTAGGTTTGCAAACTCTAATCCAGCGTGATCTCTCAGCCTGGTTATTGTGATTCTGATGCTATGTATACCGTTAGCCGTCAAATGAATAATACTCCTAAAGTGGCTTGGTTATTACCGGTAACCTGGTTTTACTGGCAACCAACCTTGAGCAAATTTACTCAACTCTTCCCAAAGACTCAAATTTTCACAGCCCTTTGGCCAGGATATGCCCAAGGGTTTGAAGATACTTTAAAGGTTGAGGTGTTAGGTGAATTCAAGGTTTTAAAGACCCCTGAAAAACGTCGAAAATATGGCACTCATTTTAAGGGAATGAGTTTGACCTTTACCCAGCTTCCTCTAAATATCGTTAGCCACCTGTTGGAAGCAAAACCCGATATTGTTTTTACTAGTTCCTTTGGGGTTTGGACACTGGCAGCGGCCTTACTAAAAGTAATTGGTCGTTGGAAGCTAGTCGTTGCCTATGAGGGGAGTTCCCCTCGGGCTGATCGCCTTGATTCTGCTCCGCATACGCTCTTGCGGAAAGCTGTTGTAAGCTCGGCAGACGCTTTCATTACGAATAGCCGCACAGGCCAGCAGTATCTGACTAACTTCCTCAACGCAGATGCGAAGCGGGTATTTGTTTTCCCTTACGAGATTCCGGCGGCTGAGTCATTACTAGTTAGTCAAGATGATACGCCAGTGATACCTCCAGATGAGCAAAGACCGATCTTCCTATTTGTTGGCCGTCTTATGCCCAGAAAAGGGGTACATACATTACTGGAAGCCTGTACATTGCTCAAACGCAGGGGCTACGATGGGCAATTTACTGTGCTGGTGGTTGGAGATGGTGAAGAACGTGAGTCGTTAGAAGCTATCAGCCAGGAGAATCAACTGGAAAGATGTGTGAAATGGCTGGGTAGAGTTGATTATGAGCAGATTAGTTGTTACTTTCGGCAGTCAGACGTTTTTGTGTTGCCCACTTTAGAGGATACCTGGGGAGTCGTTGTTTTAGAGGCTATGTTAATGGGTAAGCCGGTGCTTTGTTCGACCGGTGCCGGCTCCTCTGAAATGATTACCCAGGGCAAAAATGGCTATGTTTTCACGCCTGAACAACCCGAGCAGCTCGCTGACATCATGGAAAAATTTATTGAATCTCCTGAATTGGCTCAAAAGATGGGGAACTGCTCTCAGGAAATTATGGCGCGGTGCACGCCGGAGTCAGCCTCTCAAAACCTGGCCAAGGTTGTCACCTCGCTAACCCGATGAAGACCTTTAGCGGTTAAGGGTTATCTATGCAACCTCAAATATATCAAAAGTTGATTACAATTTTTGCTGTGCTAACAGCTAAGGTGCGTAAACATCCACACACACGAGTTAACCTATGGCAGTAAAATTGCACTAGATTATTAGTTCCATAGAATCAGGCTAAATAGAACAAGCTAAATTTAATCAATATGCTTATCAGTAATATGAATGTTGAAAAAGTTGCAATTTTCACCCACGGCATTCAAAAAGGTCCATTCGCTAGACTCAGCACGACCTTAGCTCGAGGGCTAAATCAGCTTGATATTGACTGTGATGTGGTTGTGCTAAATGCCAGGGAAGCTGATAAGGCAAAGTATTCCGATATTAAGGTATGTTCTCTTGAGGTTAGTCGTGCCCTGCTATCTCTACCAGCATTGGTTTCTTATTTAGATAAGCATCAGCCAGACATCATTTTTTCTATGCCTTGGTACTTTAATATCATTGCTATTTTGGCAAGGGTTTTTTCTAGGCACAAACCTAAGATTATTATTGGAGAGCACAATATTTGCAGTTTAGAGTCTCAGATTGAGCATGGGAGTTCCCTCAAAACCCGTTATTTACCTATCTTGATGCGCTTAACTTATGGTCATAGCAATGGCTTGATTGGGGTTTGTCATGACACTGTCAAAGATTTAGTTGAGTACGTCAAAATTTCACCTCATTTGCCTACCAAGGTTATTTCTAATCCTATCGATATTCAAGGTATTCAGGAAGAGTCCCGGGCTCCTGCTTCCCATGCTTGGTTCAACAATCCTGAAATGATGACGGTTTTAACCGTTGCTCGTATGGCAAAACAAAAACAGCTCGATGTTCTTTTAAAGACGTTCGCTAAAGTACTGGAGGTTGAGCCTACAGCCCGATTAATAATTTTAGGTGAGGGGCCTTTAAGGCCAGATTTAGAAGCTTTAGCCGAAAAACTTGAGATTCAAGACTATGTTTCTATGCCGGGATATGATCCCAATCCCTACAGCTGCATGAGGAAGGCCGATGTGTTCGTATTAGCTTCAGCTTGGGAGGGATGCCCAGTGGCCTTAGAAGAAGCTTTAGCTTGTGGAACTGCAGTGATCGTGAACGATGCACCGGGCGGGTCAAAGGATATTGTTAACCATGGAGAATTCGGGGTTGTTGTTCCCTCAGGAGACATCGATTCCTTATCAAAGAGTATTCTACAACTACTCACAGATGTTGCTTTAAAGGAGCACTATCAAAAGCAATCCCTGCAAAGGGCAAAATCTTTCGATTTTTTAGATATCACCCGTCAATATCTAGAGTTCGCTCAGTCTGTCTAAATACTACTTTAGATTATATGCATTGAACTTGACTTAACAGTTAAAATTGACTTACTAATTAAACTTAAATCAATAGATAGAAAAATCACACCTAAAGAACCACGAAAATTTTCGGCTATGGTTGATGAGGAAAAAAATGGCAGATACTTTAAGCGCTTTTCAGAATAACAGAGTGTTATCCAAAACACTACATCATATATCGCCAAATTTAACTAAACCTGTGTTCATTATTTCTGCGCCTCGATCGGGTTCTAGTTACTTATACGAAATCGCACGAAAGATGCAAGGAGTCATTTCTTTTAATAGAGAGAATAGTGCTTTATGGTTTAGAGTTTTTCCGTATGCTGATGCCTCATGCGCATCAGATTATATTGGGATCAAAGATTGTACGCCTAACAGATGCGCATCACTCAAGTCGCTCATTGCAACGAAAGCAGTTTTTGATCGAAAGCGTATTGATCGTGAGGTATTAATCAAAAACTTTGTTTTACGAAGATCAATGCGCTATATGGAAAAAACCATATCTAATTGTTTCCATTTAGATGCAATAGAGAAGATTTTTCCTGACGCCATTTACATTCACTTGGTTCGCGATGGCAGAGATAATATATCCTCAATGATTGAAGGATGGAATACCTTTGTAAAGGTGGGGATAGACCTACCAACTTCTACCAAAATAAAGCACTGGGCATATGCAATGCCTCCAGGATGGCAGACACAAGTTGAGAAACCCATCGAAGAAATTTGTGCTTGGAGTTGGATTGAGCACAATAGGTATGTGCTCGATAAATTTACTGGAAAATCCAATTCGGGAAACTATATTAGATTGTATTATGAAGATTTGCTGAGTAATCCTTTAAAGATGCTTGAAAAGATTTCTACCTTTGCAGATTTACCGACTTCAGAGCAAGCTTTTGCCTACATAAATTCTAAAAAATTGAGTTGGTCGGCAATCTCTCCACCGAAGAGAGATAAATGGAAGGAATTAAATCTCGAAAAAATTGAAAGAATTTCTCCAAAAATCGAACCTATGATGAAAAAGCTAGGATATTCAGGGATATAGCTAGATATCTCCCTATCTTAGGGAATCTATAATCTTTAGCAAATCTATGATAGAAAGTGTCAATTTAAACCATAATGACACCGTTCATTTTCAACATACAACGTTTCTGAGTCTAGCGAGCTAAAGGAATCACCCCGAATCCCTTAATGCTAGATGATAGGGTGTACCTCACCCAGTAGGGAAATGCTATGATTCCTATATTCAATTCTAACGTCTAATTAGTCAGACTAGTAAAGGGTGTTATAAGTCCACAAGGATGATCCTTACTCGTCAACACTGAATCCTCTGAGCTTATCACCTCCAGTATTGGAGAACTAAGGGAAGTGATAAGAACAACTAATCATTTACAGGTAACTATTTAATATGAATGTCAACAAGATCAAATAGTTTTAGTTTAGTAATTAGCTATATTTATTTGTGTCGAAATCAATTAGGAAGCTTAAAATGAGAGAACTTATATTTATGCCATTAGGAAATAATTTACCTCGAATGAAGATCTTCGATAAGATCTTTTCCTTATTTACCGTCTAGTTGGAATGAAAATAAGAGGAAAATGCACAATTTTTGGTTCGTTGGGTATTCGTCCACTTGGCGGTGCCAAAAATATCGAGATTGGAAATGGAACCTTTATTAACGCCGAAATTCGTTTTGGAGTTCCTATCGACAATGTGATAATCGGAAAAAATGTCCAAATTGGTTCATGCGTAATGTTTGAAACTGTGAATCACGGCCTTGAACATTTGCCTGGCAATAGAAGGGCCGAATCAACAAAACCAATAATCATTGAAGATGAGGTTTGGATTGGAGGAGGCTCAATAATTCTTCAAAGTGTAACGATAAGTCGTGGTTCTGTTGTAGCAGCAGGTGCATTGGTAACTAAAAATGGTAACGCAAATATTGTCGTAGCAGGAGTTCCCGCAAGGCAAATACGTAAAATTAATGATGATGCACAGTAAAGTATCACACCATATTACAAGCCAATTCTCCTTCGTTATCGCTGATTTATTTTTGTCGGTGGGGATCAATTTTATATGTGTGGCTGGCTGAACTATTTTAGTTTCAGGGGTTCCAGGCCATAAGTGGTTGATTAACCTTTGGCTCTACCGATCCCTTTATGAAATGTCCATGACGAACATACCTGGCCGCTTAGAACGCCCAAAAGTCTTAAGAAGACAAGCATCTAATGTGATTACGCATATTGAATCCCGGCGAGCTCAGGCTCTTTCGGTAAGCCCTGATTCGCCTTACTGTATTCTGCCAAGCTTTAGTATCAGAAAAATCGCTTAAAATCTAGTCAGAACTCTCAATATTCTTGTGACATATAAAGCAAATGATCTGAGCTATTAATGATCTGAGCTATTTTTTAGATTAGCTTTAAAGTAAGACTTTATCTATCACGATTGATAAAAATTACTCTGTTAGCAAGCCGAAAATATACTCCTAGAATGACCACGTCTATATGTGTAGTATCCGCAGTTGTATCAAAGTCTTGCCGTGGAATTTTGAGAATTATCTGTATTAAATATAAACTGCCTTTATTTATGATTTCTAAGATCTTTGCTTTTACCTTTTTTAGACTATCCAATATATTCCGATGCAAAGTGATAAGGAAGCCTAGCATGTTGAAAACTCAAAAGATCTCACATTCAGTAAAGGATTAAATCAGAATAGACTATGACTTCCTCAAAAGACAAAACTAATCACAATGCTGGACAGCAAAATCAGCAAAGAGTTATGCTGTTTGATCTATCGGTGGGTGGGCATCATCCAAGTTATATCCTCTATTTGATTCAGTATTGGTGCGAACATAATCTGTCTGGTAATCTTGATATTGTAGTATCGCCTGACTTTATGAAAAGGCATTTTGATGTAGTTGAATCAGCTCAAGCATATCGAGATACATCCGTTCAATTTATTCCGATTAGTTCTCGCGAGAAAGCTGAGCTATTGTCTCATGATTCTTCGTTAAAGGCCGCGAAACGGTCTTTTCAAGAATGGAGACTGATGTGCAAATATGCCAAGAAGTTGAGAAGTAACCATATCTTTTTGATGTATTTTGATACTGCTATAGTGCCTTTTATTTTTAGCCAAAAGCCTCCCTGTGTTATTTCTGGCATTTATTTTCGACCTACGTTCCACTATCGCCGTTTTCCAGAACATATATCTCTGCTAAAAGATCGATTTCAGACTTGGCGAGAATATTTCAACCTTTCTCAGATTCTTGGTAATCCTAAACTGCACACGCTTTTCAGCCTCGATCCGCTTGCTGTTGAGTCAATTCGTCAGTTTTCGAAGCGAGACAATGTGTTTCCACTGGCTGATCCGGTCAAGCTTTATGCCATTCCTGATATGAGAGTGCAGCAACTTAAGGCCGAGCTTGGAATTGAGCCTAATACAAAAAAGGTATTCTTGCTATTTGGAGCGTTATCTCGACGCAAAGGAATCCATCATTTACTTGAAGCTATACCGCTGTTACCGAAGGCTATATCAAGCCAAATTTGCCTTTTACTGGTAGGTAGTCTAGGCTCCAATGCGGATGATAAGTCGTTCTTGCAAGAGCGGTTAGCGAGACTCGCTATTAAAAATGCTCTTCAAGTTATCATAGTAGACCAGTTTATTCCTGAGTCAAATATACAGGTTTATTTTAAAATTTCTGACATTATTTTGGCACTTTATCAGCGACATGTTGGGATGAGTGGCATCTTAAACAGGGCCGCTATTGCGACAAAGCCAGTGCTTTCCACAAATTATGGCCTCATGGGTGAACTTACCCGTCGTTATAAGCTTGGTTTAACTCTGGACTCTACTCAACCCCAGGATATTGCCAATAGTTTAAGTCGATGCATTCAAGAGCGGCCAGAATGCTGGATTGATCCAAAACTAATGCAGCAATTTGCTAATCAGAATGATGTAGAGCGCTTTTCAAAAGCTGTGTTTGAGCATATTTCCCAATCACCACCTCTGTCTACAAAATAGGCTGTGGCTGAGGTGGTGATTACAGATACTCTATGTGTTTGCCTGGATGAGCGTTTTATAAATTGTTTCGGCTTGCTGACGAAGTTTTGAAAACGCTTCTGAATAAAATTGAGCTTGAATATCCTGCTTCATTGCCTTGCGGAGTTTTGAGGGGCGGCAGACTACTTTTTCCGAAACAGCGCCAAACGCATATTGATAGCCTTCTTCAATAAGTTCAAAACAGCGATTTACATTCTCTTCAGTGTGATCAAATTTCTCAAAGTTTGTATTGAATCTGTCATTTAGAGCATTAATCACACTGCCATAGTCAGACGTCACATCATCAAATTTAGCGACAATTACTTTTTCTCGGTAAGGTAAGATAGCTTTGTAGAAGCTGATGTATTCTTTTAACGATTGACCAATGCCTAGAGATGGATCGAAATCTCCGATCAGATAAGATACGATTGCTGCTTCAGGTTCTCGGATCAAAACAAGAGTTGGAATATCCATCTTTGCCGCAGCAACAACCTGTGCCGCAGCATGGGTATGATGACCAATTTTTACCGGTTCTGGCTGGGCCATTTTAAATGCAATGTGGGCAAACGTGTTGCCCATACGTGGAAATCCTTCAATGACAACAGCAGTATCCCGCGTGACGGGATCAGGAGCCGCAGGTTCGGGACCACTAATTGTGATGTTGTACTGCTTACGCCAGCGGCTCCACCGCCATCGCGCCAGGGGTAAAAAAAGGATGGGATACTGGCGACTAAAATTTCGCAGTTTGTAGTAGAGAGAAGGGGGGATCTTGCGCCTGAGCAAATACTGAGTCGCCTGATAAGCTTCGGTATTTGAATTGTTGCTTGGCGTCGTACTGGTCATTTAATCGGCCTCAAATGATTGTTTAATTGTTTTGCTAAGTAGAAACCAGGATCTCGATCAAATTTTTATAGAGAATTAGGGAGAGATGGGCAGGTTGTAGACCTAAACTTGAGAAAGGAGATGCATAACCTATTTGGATTTCATCTGCATCTTAGCTAAACGATCTTCTTGCCATCGCAAACCGATGATTGCTGCTATTGACAACATGTAACCAGGCTCTTCCATCTGGCTAAAAATAAAACCAAACACGACAACTGTTAGTAGCAAAAAGCGGCATAAATCATCTGTGCAGAGACGACGCCAGAGAATTGAAGCGAGATATAAGTATGAACCCAAACCCAAGAAACCCAAATCTCCCCAAATGCCAGCCCAGCCAAACAGGGGAGAAAACATGCTAGAACGGCTGCCGATGTAATAGGCACCAACCTGCTCCCAAACATCAGTACTAGCCTGGTGGCGTGTTGCGAACGCGCCAAATAAAGATTCGTATTTCCGAAGTAGCCACCCCCCTAAACGGCCAACCGTATGTCCTGGGCCGAGACCCAAGAACCAGTTTAACGGAGATTCGTAGTGTTGTGGTATCACTCGAAAAACGGATGTTTTCAACATAGTGGCGTCGCCGTCAGGGCCGTAAAGCTCGGGTTTCATCCAAACATTAAAGGCTGAAAAAGCAGGCAAATTCTGAAGACACCAGTGAAAAGCAAACCCGAAGACGACGGCAAAGATCAGATATTGCATGACCTTACCGACATCTTGTGCCTTTAATAATACCAGCAGAACCCCAGCTACCATAAAAGCCAGCAAAACCTGCTTGGCATCTGCCAATAAGAGTTGCCACATAGCTAGGGCCGCAACGCCAAAACGTATCCAAATAGGTGAAGCTTTAGCATGTAGCAGGTAGTAAGCTGCAACTGAGAGAGATACTGAAGCCCCTACAACATGCCCAGCACCCGACAGAAAAAACACACCTTGAATATTGTCAGAAGGGGCTAACCCTGTGTGTCTTAAATGCAACCTTAAAATATAGCGTTGCACCATGGCCAATGTGATGTGAAATAGCCAAAAGTAGACCAGCCCTTTTCTAAATACCTGAAATTGCTTTGACTCTACAGCAAGACTTACAATGCAGGCAGTCAGTATGAATGGTTCTGCTAACAGAAGAAATCCTAGAATGACATTTACTTCACCTGCACCATTTAAAAGTGAGCTGGCGAGAATCACAATCAGCAATAAAACCAATCCAGAACTGAGTTCTGAGATAACAATTTTCTGTTTCTTACTGACCCTTTTGCTTTTACTTAAAACAACCGCAAATACAAATGGAATTACTAAGAAATGAAGAAAGTTAATGGCTGAAGGAGCCCCGAAGCTGTCTAGCAGTCTGGGGAAAAAAGCACTAGCGAAAGCAAATAAAACTAGCTTGGAATTGCTCAGGTTTCCTTGCTTTTTTTGAGATTCAGATTTTGCAAGTATTGCTTTCATTTCAGTTGAATTTCACCCTGGCAAAAACCCCTTTAGGGTTCGTCCTTTGTAAACTACTGTTGTTAAAAAAACTTGACATGCCTTGCCTCGGGAAATGTGAAAATAATGGGAGTTTTTGAAAAATACTGGAGGGATGAAAGTTGAACCCTGGAGGGATGAAATTTGAATCATATATGAATGGCCAGAAAGAGGTGATAACGCTCATTAGATATAGTAACGCCTCCTCTCAGGAACTATCTGGCCGTACCAGATTAGCTTAATCAAGTCTTCATGCTTTCAATCAGAATTTGTAAGTGAAACGGTTCTTCATCATTCGTTTGAGGGGCAGAATGTCTTTTGAGAGGCGGAGTATAAAGAGGCAGCACGGTTAGATCGGTTACCGGCAGGTAGGCTGTCATATAAGTGACTTTCGTCTGCTCGGGTTTCTTTAAAAAAATATCTGAAGCGATGATTGCCTGTTCGTTCTCGAATGCCTGCAAAGGTAGCGTGGGCATCAACGACTTCGTAAATCGTTTCAAACTTACCAAATCGACCGACTGCATAAATGTACGCACCCAAAACTTCAGTGTAGCCTCCATTGAAGGTTCTGGCTTTGATGCCACCCTGTTCGGTTTTATGACCCAGTATCCAAAGAAAACCACCATCATTGCTAATGTTTTCGGGCGAGTTGGCAGGCTTTTCTGTATTAAGCTGCCGAGCCCATATCTTGGCTTCAGGATGGTCAATGGATAGTTGGCCGGTGGCAATGCTGTTAAGGTAAATACCGCCTGGGCCTGAAGCTGTTATCCGACCGGTTAGATTTTGCATTAATACGGTACGACTGGACGCATTTTCGTAGCCGATCTTAGTAAAATTAAAGCCCTGAAACTGGATAAAATCTGGGGCGGCAGGGTCATCTTTGATAGTAAACTGCCCTTTCCCAAGGATACGCGCTGGCGCGAAGCCAATAATATGTTGGAGACTTCCATGCAGCGTCACTTCGCCATCCATGATGTACCAGTTCGGCTCGGGAGGTGTTCCCCCTGGAAAATATAGGGTAGTTTTACCCAGCTGTGCGGCAATGTCAACGGCGGCCTGGATAGTTTGTGTATCGTCAACTTTATCATTTGGATTGGCCCCAAAGTCTTTTACACTGAGCCAGTTATCTGAGTTAGGATCATATTGGGTTGGCAGATACCGAATCGGTAGGTTGGCTGAAGCGTTGATATTATCGGTGAAAGCTCTATCGACCCCATGGGAACTATATTCAGTGATGTTCTCTGTGGTCATGTTGAGGGTCTTACCTGCGAAACTTTTGAGGGCTTGTTTGTAGCCGCTAGTGCTAATATTGCGAGCGAAAAGAACCCCCCCGCTGATAATCGCGGGTTGGGAGGACTCACCCTCTAAGTGCCCATTGATTAAGGTCAGCGTTGTTTTATTGGAGTTCTGGGCTGGACGGGAGTAGACGGCAATGGGCGCATTCTCAACAGTCAGACCTTCAACCTGAAGTACGCCAGTACTATGATGGAGTCCGTAGGTACTTGCATCCCGAATCGCCAGGTTTGATAGGGTTGTGCTGTTAGCCCCGCTGGCTTTGACACCAATGGCAAATCCTTCAATTTCTAAGTTTTGAATCAGATGCGGCCCATTCAAATCGACAGACGACACGTCTAAGCCGATGGCACCATTGCCAATGATGCGAACGTTTTGCAGGATGCCTGTATTATTGCTGTGAAACTTTATCCCGACGGCACCTGGATTATCGCCTGTATCAATTGTGAGGTTAACGATAAAGCGGTTGAAGAAATCAGCGCTAATATCTTTCCAGGTTGTCCCGTCATCGGCGTGAACCGTGCGCAAAACAGCTTGATCAGGTTGGTCAGCGTCACTGAAGCCAACGGCACGATCATCTAATCTAAGAACCACGCCATCAATGCTTTGTCCATACATGTGGGGGGCGATAAAAAGAGCCCTACCGTTGGGTTGTTCGAAGCGAATTTCGCGAGTGACGCGATAAACCCCGTTTGGGAAGTATAGTGCTTTATTCTTACGAGCAGCTTCGTAAATAGCAGACTGAATGGCATCAGTATCATCTTTGCGACCATCTCCACTCGCGCCGAAGTCCTGAATATTAATTGCAATATCGGGATCTTCGGGCAGCACAATCTCAACTGCATCATTAAAGTTAACGGGGGACTGGCCATAAATATTTTGGGCGGTTATGCTCCTGCTATTGCCCTCGGATAGGGGAATGTTTGCAAAACAATAATCAAGAGATATGGGCCCAGGCGGAGTGTATGGCCCAGGCCTACCTCCATTCCCTAGCATGCAGCCCGGCAAAATACCCATGGACAGGAGGGTTATCCCAGCTCTGAAAATGGTTTTAGAAATCCTGTTTGAAGCGGAAAAAAGGGTCACAGTAGAGCGGATTAAGGCTAAAGCCTGTGGATTTAGAGTGAAGATGAGTCAATGTCCGAGAATGCATTGATTGCTGCGATCGCAAAAGCCTTGGTGCCTCCATTAACTTGTAGGAGAAGCTGCCAAACGAGACTGATCTGACCCTATTGTAGGCTCAACGATCTCTGAGCTCAAGTTTGCTTAAGCCTGAGTCGTCGGCAGACTCACTGCCCAGTCAGTTCTAAGGTGGAGGCAGAGTAAAGGGATAGCCCTTTATTAAAGTCATTACCCGCAGGGACAGCAGACTCAGCTAATATTTCGGTTGTAGAATTTCTGGTTTCCCGTACAAAGTTTGGATACTTGGCTCTCGCTGTTCGTTCTCTGACCCCAGCAAAGGAAGCATCTGCATCAATAACCTCATAGATAGTGTCAAAGCTGCCTCTGCCGAGGGAGTAAATATAAGCACCTAAAATTTCGGTTCCACCTCCGTTTTGGGTAATGGACTTCAGCCCGCCATTCTCTGTTTTTTGCCCTAAAGTCCAGAGAGTACCCCCGTCATTAATGATGTTTTGATCGGTAGACCTTTCCGTATTAAGTTGTCGAGCCCAAACCTTAGCATCAGGATTCTGAATCTGTAAGCTGCCGGCAAAACTGTTGATGAAAATATTACCCGAACCTGTGGCCGTAACATCACCGGTTGTATTTTCTAGCAACAAAGTGCGATTTGAGGCATTTTCATAGTCAATCCGCGTGAAGTTGAAGCCTTGAAATTGGACAACGGATGCACTGTCAACCTCATTTACCAACCTAAACCCACCCTCGCCTAGTATTCGAGCGGGTGCAAACCCAATCAAATGCTTCACGCTACCGTGAATATCAACAGTGCCATCAAGGGTATACCAGTTGGGATCTTGAGATTTTTGCCCCGGAAAGTAAACCGTCGTTTTGCCCATGGTTGTAGCGGTATCAATCGCAGCTTGAATGGCGTCAGTGTCATCTACGTTGTCGCCGGGAAACGCCCCATACTCTGCAACACTCAGCCAATTAGAGGGGGTGGGATCGAAGGTCAGGGGCTGATAGCGAATGGGTAGATTTAGGGAGCGGTCGACGCTGCTATCAAACCCTTTGATAGTGCCGTGGGAACTGTATTCGTCAACAACTGCATCAGTGAAGTCGCCAGCGTTACCAGCATTGCCTTGAACAGCTTTGCCATAACCGTTTGTTGTAATGTTGCGTGCAAACAGTACGCCACCATTGATGATCGCAGGTTGGGATGAATTGCCACCGCTGAAGTTGCCGTTGACCAGAGTAAGCGTGGTGTATGCAACGTTGTTGATAGGTTTGGTAAAGACGGCGACTGGTGCATTTTCGACAGTAAGGCCTTCGACTTGGAGAACCTTAGCCGTATGATAAATGCCATAGGAGCCTGCGTCTTTGACCATAATGTTAGAAAGTGTGCTGCTGTTCCCCCCCCCTGTGCGAACGCCAATATCAAACCCTTTGACTTCGAGATTTTGAATCAGGTGAGGGCCATTCAGGTCAACCGCATTGAGATCTAACCCGATAGAACCGTCCCCAATAATCCGAACGTTTCGTAGGATGCCAGTATTGTTGCTGTAAAACTTGATACCAGTTGCCCCCGGGTTATTGCCTGTATCGATGGTAAAGTTAACCAAGTAACGGTTAAAGAAATCAGCACTAACGCTGCGAAAATCTGTGCCATCTTCGACATTAATGGCACGGATAACAGCCCGTTTTGGATTATCTGGATCTTGAAACCCTGCCGCATTATCGTCTAATTTCAGCACTACGCCCGCTTGACTCTGGCCATACAGATGGGGGCCAATATTCAGTGAGCCACCGTTGGCATTCTCAAGGCGAATTTCTTGGGTAACTCGATAAGTGCCATTGGGAAAATAAAGCGCTCGTCTCGATTCACCAGCTGCATAAATAGCATTTTGTATAGCCTGAGTGTCATCGGCGATGCCGTCACCTTGGGCGCCAAAGTCTCGAACGTTGATGACAATAGCCGGATCATCCGGGAAAACAATTTCGGCAGCATCTCCGAATTCGGTGGGAGCCTTCCCGTAAATCTTGTAGGCATCAAAGTCAACAGACCTGGGTGTAATGAGACCAGATTGTTTAGAGACAGCCGCTACAGCCATGACTTTGGCTTTGGAGAGGCTGTCTTGAATGTCTTCGACGATGTAATCAAGCATATCAATACCTGTAGAGGTTGGCTTGAGGTTTGAGGTGTCGATGAGCGAGCTATCTGAATATCGCATCAACTACCCTTGACTGCTTTTATGAAGTTCAGCTATGAGGTTCAGCGCTTAGCTGACGGGCTTTTAGGATGACATATTAGGTTCCCTTTAACCTAGCCAATACCCACAGTTGAGAGGTCAGATGATTGGCTCTGTTTGAGTTCATGGTTAAGAAAATCTGCTAATCGTAGGGCAAACGCCACAATCATAAAAGTAGAATTTGCTTGCCCGGAGGTTACAAAAATAGAGCTACTGGCAACGAACAAATCATCAAACCCGTGCACATTGCAATTAGGGCTGACAACCCCATCATTGGGATGCTCAGCCATGCGAGTGGTTCCATTTTGATGAAAGCCATCCCCAGCTTGTTCCCAAACACTCTCTGAAAGGTCATCGCTAAAATATTTGAGATAACCACAGTTGTGCTTTCGTAAGTAATCATCCCAATAATGATGGGCTCGGACAACACTATCAATATCTTGGTCGCTATAGCGCAGGTCGATGTTGAGTCGGCGCATGCCTAGGACGTCAGTTTGATCAGACAAACTGACCCGGCTGTCAAAATTGGGTATCTGCTCAGCGTGATAGTGCAATGGATACTCATTGGAGGCGCTATACATAAACAGAGCGGGTACCTTGCGTTTGGCGATATAGCGTTGATAGCCAAAGGTGGGAGCAAAGGCGATGGTTTTACCTAAATCACTGAGAATATTTTTAAAGTGCTTCCAATAAAAATCTTTACGTTCTTGACCGATGGCGGTATCTCGAATCGCTTTAGCAGCTAGATATTTGCCAAATGGAGAACTCAGGGTCAGATAGGCCAGGGAGAAAACACCGCTGCCGTGGCCAGGATCACCAAACGGGGGAGCCCCCAGCCAAGAAACCACATTGGTGAGATTTTTCTCGTGCTGAAACTCGCGTGTAAATGAGAAACGCCGCCGCAGGTAAATGTTGGACTCATCGCGATCGAAGCCAAAGATGGTTTTGTGAGGGGGGGTCGTAAAGTGAACTGCGGCAATATCACCGGATAGGTGCCCCATATAATATCGCCCGAGCAGCCCGCTGTGGTTGCCAATACCGCCGGGGTGTTGGCGGTCAGAGGTCATCAGCAGACGGGTGGTATTGAGGGCACCGCTCGCCAAAATATATTTGCGGGCTTTAATATTTAGGGCCTTTTGACCTAGGGTTTTGGCGTGCAGGCGGGTAACCTGGTTGCCAGCTTCACGGGTTTCGATTTCGGTACAGGTTAGTCCGTAAAATAATTTGATGTGCTGAGACTGTTTGAGCTGGGTGAAATATTCTTTACCAAAATTGGTCGGCAGCGACCATCGCTCCAAGGCCGAAGTCAGGACATGCTCGTCTAGTAGCCCCGGCACGATCGACTTTTGCGAAATGCCAGACAGCTTATGAAGGTCAAACTCAGCATCACCACAGAAAAAATAATCACAGGAGCGCTGGAAGTAAGCCGTTAGCTCATCATAGGTAACCGGCCAGTCGGCGTGGGCTATATGCTCACGTCGATCAAAGTCAACCGGATCGTAGGGTACACAGCGCCCACCCCAAATGGTAGAAGTACCGCCCAACTGTCGACGGGTACACTCTCCCATGGAGGCATGAAAATCAGGGTCAAACTGGTCAGCGTCGCCCAGAGCTTGGTTGGCATCAGCAAACCGTAACTGACCACTCTCGAGCAGGGCCACTGAATGATCGGCTTTGGCTAGCTCCAGGGCGAGCACAATCCCTGCAGGGCCAGACCCAACCACGGCAACATCGGCATGGATGACCTGATTGTCTTGAAGAGTTTCGGCATCAATTAGCATGGTTTTTGGCTTAAGGGGTGGGGGCGGTTGATTGGGTTGCTAATAGAGTGCCCATTTGCTCGGTAGTCAGCGGGGCAGCTGCTAGCGCATTCAGGTTATCGGTGAGGTGTTTGACACTGTTGGCCCCAGCAATTACCACGGAGACACCGTCGAGCTGGTGAACAAATTGGAGCGCTAAGTGGGAGATGGAGCAATCACACTGCCCCGCCAGCTCACGATAGCGTTCAATGCCAGCTTGCTCATCCGGATCCTCTGACCCTTGAAAAAGTTTCCCAGAAGCAAAGGGTTGCCGCGCCACAATGGCAATACCAGCTTGCTGAGCAGTCGGTAGCAGCTCGGTGACTGCTCGCTGGTCAAGCAGGTTAATCTCGACCTGGAGGGCAGAGATATCGGAGACCTCAAGGCAAAGTAATGCATCTTCAAGGGTTTCGCACGAGACTCCGTAGTAGCGCAGCTTGCCCTGCTGTTTGAGCATGGCCAGGGTCTCGAAGGCGTTGCCCACTTTGATGATCTCAGTCGGAGGGCTGTGGAGCATAAAAATATCGAGATAGTCGGTCTGCAGGCGGCGTAAGCTACCTTCGACAGACTGGGTGAGATAGTCTTTAGAAAAATCTTGACGCGATAGTGAGCCCTTCGCCTGAGCCAGTGACCCACCTTGGGGTTTGAGCATGCGCACCAGAGGTTTGAGAATCGGCTTTACCTTAGCCGCCAGCGCCCCCATCGAAGAAAGACCATAGCCCGCCTTGGTGGCAAAGGTCACCTGATCTCGTTTGTTTTTGAATGCTTTTCCTAATAGACGCTCACTCTGGCCCTGGCCGTAGCTGTCCGCCGTATCGTAGAAATTGATGCCTGCGTCCAGTGCTTGTTGTAAGGTGGCGATGGCCTGTTTGCGGTTACCGCCCTGCAGATTGCCCCCTAATCGGGAGCAGCCTAAGCCCAGTGCGGCAACGGTTAAATCGGTTTTGCCGAAGGACCTTTTTTCCATAGTATTTAAGACCTGATGTGTTTAAGACCTGATTCTTGAATGAATAACTTGTTCGTTTATAGTTTTATGCAACTGCAGATTTATGCAACCGCAGGGGCCTTGAGGGCGATCACTTTTTGATAGATCTCCATCAAACGTTTGTAGTTCTCGGAGGCGGTATAGCGGACTTCAAATTCTTCCCTGGCTTGCTGACGAATCTGTTGCCAATCATTGGGATGATCTAGAACCCACTCCACCTGAGTAATCAGATCATGGACATCACCCGGCTCAAACAAAAGCCCGGTTTTGTAGGGTTTGACCAGCTCAGTGATTGCACCAATGCGCGAAGCCAAAATTGGGGTGCCTTTAGCATAGGCTTCGATGGCAACCCGTCCGAAAGTTTCATACCACTTAGACGAAAAGACAAAGAATTTAGCCTCCCCCATCAGTTCGTATACCTCCGAAAGAGGACGACGACCTAGATATTCAATATGTTCAAAGCGCTCAGCAGCGGCTTCAACTTCAGGCGCTAAGGGACCCGCACCGACAATTTTCAGGGGGATGCGCGTATGTAGCTTTTCCCAGGCGGTCAAGAGCGTATCAACGCCTTTTTCGGGGGATAGTCGTCCGACAAAGAGACCATAGCCGCCTTTACCATGGCCAGGTTCTGGGGCCGGATGGAGAAAATTTGTCTTAAATTCAAATTTTTCTTTGGGCAGGCCACCTTCAATAAATTTATCGAGGGCAAATTGACTGTAAGCAATAAAGACATCAACTGCCTTAGCCCAGGTGCCAATCAAATTGTGCAGGTTGACCATCGTTGCAACTGCACCGCTAGCAACGCGACTACCTCGATAGCAGCCATGGACAACACCAGGCCAGGGCATGGGCTTACCGAGACAGTCTTCACAGATCTGTCCATTGCGAAAGAACAAACCGTTGGGGCACAACAGACGATAGTTGTGGAGGGTTTGAACAACGGGTATCCCAGCTTCTTGGACTGCATAGTAAGCAGCTGGAGAAATTAAGGGAAACGTGTTGTGGAAGTGGGCAACATCGGGGCGGAACTCCTTGATCAGGGCTTTGACCTTTTGAAATGAGTTGTGATTCCACAGGGTGGCTGCAGCCAGATTAATGGCATTCATCTCCTCAACATCATCGTTGTGGATGGTGTAACGATAAACTTCATGACCGTAGGACTCTAGCAAGTCAGCTTCGGTGGTGAAAATAGTATCTTCGCCGCCAAGCTGCTGGTAATAGTTATGAATAGCTAGAATGCGCATGTTTTTTTTGGCGTAGGTTTTAGTATAGAGAGGCGGTAGCTGTACGAAGTAGTACGTTGTCTTTGTCGAAGATTATTTGGTGAGCATGGCTTCATTGCCTAACTTGTTGTAGAGTTCAGCAAGCTTCTGCCCTTTAGCTGCCCAGTTGAACTGGGTTTGAATTTTTTGGCGTCCAGCCTGGCCGAGTTGCTGTCTCAGATCAGGGTCTTTAGCAAGTTGCTGAATAGCTTGGGCTAGATCATTAACGGTTTGTTCTGGGGTATAGGCGGGGATTTTGATGCCGGTATCTTGATCGACTTGAACACTGGGGCCTCCTAAATCAAGGCAGAGGATAGGTCGACCAGCAGCCATCCCTTCTAAGCAAACCCAACCGCCGGAATCGTGGAGGCTAGGATGCACTAGGACATGAGAATGACTCAGGCGCTCGAGGGTTTGGGAGCGAGGCAAATTGCCCCAGAAACGCACCTGCTCACTGACCCCAAGCTGCTGTGCTAGCTGCTCAAAATTCTGGCGTTCTACACCGTCGCCTAAAATCCAATATTCGGCATTGGGGAGGTTGGCTTTGGCAAAGGCCTGGATGCTTAGATAAAAGCCTTTCCAGTGGAGCAATCGGCCCATGCTGATGAACCGGATGATGTCCCCTTCTGGAGGTGGACATTGGGCCAAATGCTCGATGTCTATATCAGGCAGACTTGCTTCTGGAACAACAGTAACGTTGCGAGCTCCCATCTTGCGGACTTGGCGAGCCGTGTCTTCGGTTGTAACCTGTGCGATCGCAGACCGCCGAGCCGTCATTCGAGCAAATGGATCTCGCTCACCCACTTTATGGGCAAACCATCGTAGAAACTCATAAACTTTGGCACGCAAGCTAAAATCTCTAAAAAAAGGTTTGGGAGCTGCTTCAGCTCCCCCCACGGTGCCCCAAATAAAGGGGATGGGCAACAATGAAATGAAGCTAGGACTGGAATAACGAACAAAGGTGACATGATGTGCCAAGTCAAACCCAATTTCGCGATGCAGGCTCCGCGCCACGAAATAAGCCTGGATCTGCCACAGATAATAATGCAGGACAAAAGCTACTGATCCTAATTTCCAGAAACCTTTCAAAATTGGTAATGTGCAATAAACAAAATGTAGATTTGGATTTGGATTTTCTTTGATAAAAGCTTCATTAGCTAGACGACCATCGTCTGGACGTGTCAACACCCATACTTCGTGGAATTTGGCGGCTTCCCAAGCCATATTCCAACCGACACCGGGCTCTGAGCCACGACCTGCTTCACAGGCATATGCAGAGAGCAATACCTTCATGCTGCTCCCCCAACTGACTGGCGACTTTGCCAACTTTTGCTAGAAACTACATTTACTACTTCATGCAGCACAAATTTCGCCCTTTCAGTGCATCTATCGGGATTTTCACCTAGGCTTCTTGAAAATATCAAGAAAAACACCAGCCTTTATGGAACTTTTAATCTTGCATTTAAAAACACTTAAGGCTTAATAAAAATGAAGATGCCATGTAATGAATGGATTCATCCTAGAATTATCCCTATTGCTTAGTTGCTATACACATCAAGGATAATGCCGCTGTCGAGGCAGAGGGATTAATCCCAGATAGGATTTGCCCGACTCGGTAACGCCAGTGAGGTGGTTTACCGCAGAATCCTTCTAGAGCTTCTGCACCTGCCGCATTATTATGAGGATATATATTAACCTTAAATCCCATTGGTAATAAGATTTTATAAAATAATTCAGAGGTTACACCATCACCTGGGTGGTGGTGTATCTCTGTTGCCAAGGCCGTAAGACGTTCTTCAAGTGGAATATGTAGCCGTTTTAGAAAGAGTCGATATATGACCTTTAATCGAATCTTATAAAGGAACAGCCCTAAACCCCTGTAGTTCCAAGCAGTTAACTGTGGGTCATGATCAATAATCAACTGTCCACCAGAACGTACTAACCGAGCGGCTTCAGCTAGTACTGCCGCCATATCAGAACAGTGGTGTAAGGCTGCATTCACAACAACTAAGTCTGCAAAACCCGATACCAGTGGTAGTTGGTGAGCATCTGCTAGCAAAGAAGTGTAACCAATTCGTTGGGCCATTTCTAATGAACCTCGGGCGATATCCACGCCAATAAGTAGTTTAGGTTGTCCACCTAAAATCGAATAGAGATTTCCTGGACCGCATCCAATGTCAACTACGATCTTGTCATCCCAACTACCAGCTGCAGCATACCAGCGCTTTTTAAAGGATTGGTCACGATGGCAAGCCTCAAAATAAGTTTTAGCCCATTCTGGGTGGTTAAAGTATACTTGATTAGCTCTGATCTCAGGGGTCTCCGGTATATCAACAGATAGCATGTCCTTTTCAAAAGCGATCTTACAACTGGGGTCTAGAAAAGGCTTAATGTCTATCCCGGTAACTGTGGCATGATTTTTTTTTGGTTGTTGTTGGGTAGTTTGATAATATCTCTCCTGATCATCCTTCAAATCATTCACGGGGTTGTCCTTTTATAGTTGGGGGTAGATATTGAGAATTTTTATTCAATTATCGACAAAAATATTTCTCGTATCAGAAGAAGAATCAACAAAAACAACATCCTTAAAACTTCTATTAACCACTGAGGTTATAGTCGTAAGTATTTTCAGGCTGATCCCCATAGCAGCTTTTAACTGGCTTATAGTTGTTCTGAAATATGAAAATAGCAAGCAGCTAGTTCAAACTACTTGCTGCCTTTGAATGGCAATAGCTAGATTTAGAAGAGCTCAAAGTCAACTCACGGAAATATTATGGGCTCAGTCATATCTAGAGATAAACACCAAGCTCAAATTCAAATTGACTGCTCAAAGAATGTTAAGAGGAGGCTAAGTGACTTTTCATCTATCATCAAGCCTTTTGAATTATTCTTTACTAAAAAAACATATTCTAATGGTATTTGTTGACTTTATGACAAGTTGTTTGGGTTAGCCTTTACTAAAAATCAATAGCTGCCAACTGCAAAAAAAACAGCAGATACTTAAGATATTAAGTATCTGAAAAGAATAAACATGGTCAGGTTTCCACTGTAGGAGTGGGTGTGATGCAAAGGAATTGGAGCTATTTAACGGGATTGCTTACCTGCTCCTGGGATTAAGCCACACGTTTTATCAATCGCGTCGGATACACAACAAACCCCGCCAAACTTATTGAGCAGCGGGCGTGTCCGGTCAAGCACCAGCTTCAGCTGATTTAAAGGAAAGACATAAACGTTGCTGAGAGTAGTTGCAGCAACGTCAGAGTCATTTGAATTTGTGAGCGCTAGATTAAACGGCACAGTCAAGCAAAGAAACTGGGTTTCTGCTATGAACATCTGGCCGAAACCCTATCCCTAAAACGTCACCACGCTGCGAATAGACTTGCCCTCATGCATCAGGTCAAAAGCCTCATTGATCTGATCTAGGGGCATCGTGTGGGTGATCAAATCATCAATGTTGATTTTGCCATCCATATACCAGTCCACAATCTTAGGCACATCCGTGCGACCCCTGGCCCCACCAAAAGCGCTACCTTTCCATACGCGACCTGTGACCAACTGAAACGGACGGGTACTAATTTCTTTGCCCGAAGCCGCAACCCCAATGATGATGCTTTCTCCCCAACCCTTATGGCAACATTCCAAAGCCTGTCGCATGGTGTTGACATTGCCAATACACTCAAAGCTGTAATCGGCTCCACCCCCGGTCAGGTCTACTAGATAGGGGACTAAATCACCCTCGATCTCCTTAGGATTCACGAAATGACTCATGCCAAACTTTTCGGCGAGGTCTTTTTTCGCCGGGTTAATATCAACTCCAATAATCTTGTTGGCCCCCACCATACGGCACCCTTGAATTACGTTAAGGCCAATGCCGCCTAAGCCAAAGACCACCACGTTTGCACCCGGTTCTACTTTGGCCGTGTAAATCACGGCCCCGATGCCAGTGGTGACGCCGCAGCCGATATAGCAGATCTTATCGAAGGGAGCGTCTTCACGGATTTTGGCAACGGCGATTTCGGGCAGCACGGTGTAGTTGGCAAAAGTTGAGGTGCCCATGTAGTGGTAGAGGGTTTCACCGTTGAGCGAAAAGCGGCTGGTACCATCGGGCATCAGACCTTTACCCTGAGTGCCGCGAATGGCCTGGCATAGATTGGTTTTGCCGCTGAGGCAAAAGTCGCAACAGCGACACTCCGGGGTATAGAGCGGAATCACGTGGTCGCCGGGTTTGAGACTTTTAACGTCAGGGCCGATTTCCACCACAATCCCGGCCCCTTCATGGCCCAAGATGGCCGGGAAGAGTCCTTCAGGGTCAACGCCAGATAGGGTGTAAGCATCGGTATGGCAGATGCCTGTAGCTTTAATCTCGACCAACACTTCCCCGGCTTTGGGGCCTTCGAGATCGACGGTTTCGAGGCTGAGGGGTTTTCCGGCTTCGTGGGCAACGGCGGCCTTGACTTGCATGGCTGGGGGTTCTCTCTGAAATGGGCATGGGGGCAGGATATCAAGTTAAGCCCAATCCGGGTGATTCATTTAGTGAACTTTTTTGATTTGTGACTGGATTACCAAATGATGCCTCGGGCAGCTTGCACCCGCGCCCAAATTTCAGGGGTGCTGCTTTCCCACACGCCCCCTAGTAAATGGCGAAAGGCGGGATCTTGCTGGGCTTGGGCTTCGATGCGATCGATAAATTCTGGGCCATAGCCGTGGATTAGGTCTTCAAGAGGGCCAGCAGCAAGCACAGAGATCACGGTGCCGCTGGGGCGTTGCCGCAAAATTTCGAGAATCGCTTGCCAGCGCAGTTCTGGGTCAGTGAGCCACCAAAATTTTTCCACAGCCCAAAACAGGGGATGTTGTCGATAGGGGCGTTTACGGTTGGGATCGCTGTAATAGTTAATGTAGGCGGTGACCCACCGATTGAAGGATTTGGG
>JBCBTQ010000024.1:0-38977 GCA_039818605.1 Cyanobacteria bacterium J06639_14
ACCCAGAAACCAAGGCTTGGGCGATTCAAGAACTCGCTGAGGATACGCATAAATTTCTAGAATATTGTGGAAAACCAGTTGCGTTTTGGGAGGAAATGACTAACGTGAATCGCATCTCTGACTTATCCTAGTGAAAATAAATAATTTCGTGAGCTAGCAGTTTGATCCGATTAATAAAAGTTAAAAGCTGGTGTTCGATTTCTTAGGCATTGGCTTTGTTAGTCGTGTACTAATAGGCATCGAGAAAATGCGGTAGATACCCCATCTGCTAGTATAAAAGACTTGATCTTATTGATGAGATTTGAAAACATAGGTCACTACTCTCTTACTCCTATGGTCAATTGTATGTCACAGCTACTGTTGATAGTTTTTTGACTGAATCAAACTCTACATCCTTCAGCTATCAATGCTTTGAAAACTTTTCTGCCCCGTTAAGTTCTCTAAGCTTAAATTCAATGGTTACTTTCCCATGCCGAGCTCTCTAGAAAAAGATGCTATTTGAAGCGATCTTACCTATTCTTGATCAGCTATTCCTGATTTGTTGACAACGAATTTACCTCACGATTGGTGTTGAAGAGGAACCTCTGTTGCTTGTGATATTGAGCTTGTTGAGCATACCAGATAGGCCGACCTATAACTTTGCCCAATAAAGATTGCTTCTGCCAACTTTTATAACCTTCTGTGATTGGACCCGCTAATACATCGCGCCAGAACTTTGCTACTCCATCAGCATCGTATTCACGCATCCGCTGCCAGCCATTCTCCACAATCGCCTGATAATATCCTGGTTCACTTTTTAGCCGCTTTAGTGCTGAGATCGCATCTTCTGGTGATTGAACTTCAATATAGTCTAGATCTGATTTTCTTAATTGTTGATAGGCTGGTTCTGGCCCTAGCAAAGCCGGACAACCTGCCAACCAAGCATTAATCAACTTGCTCGCTGGTTTAAACTTAAGCAAAAATGGATTATTATTGCGAACAGCAAGTACTACATCAACTTGTGAGTAATCATGCCAATTAACCCATACTTGCTTTAAGTCAGTCTTTGTATTCTTATCTGCTATTAGCGTAGTGCCAAGTTGCTCAAGTGCCTTAATAAAATCAGATTGTTTAAACGAATCTGCCAAATTTCTAAAGCGTCCCTTATATGCTAAAGTCTCAAGCCGATTTCCCCGATTATGATCCCGACAAATTAGGTTGGGCTGAGGCCAATGGGGTACAAAATGATCTGTGTTGACATCGATCACATTTAACTGATTTTGAACAATTCGGTGGTTACATAACTCTGGTCGACCTCTATCATATTGGCAGGCGACCACAAAGCTATTAAATGCCAGTTTCTTAGGCGAGATTTGCTCATAGGCTGCCACACAAATCTGCCCTGGCACATAGCGTGAGACCAATTCAACATTCAAGCCCCGCTTCATCAACTGCACGTAGGTTTGAATTGGCCAGTTTAGAATATCAGTACCAATCCCAGCGCGATGATCGGGCGACCACAACCTCAATACCTCATAGAGTTGGTCAATCAGATCTTCTGCGGTTGACGATGCGCCTTCATGAATAACTTTCCTCAGCAGATTCTCACTTTCTTTCGGCAAATGGCAGACGAAATAAACTGGATAGGGCAATTGCTCTAAGGGTAACGTCATAGGTTGAATTGATTAAGACTTGATAGGTACGAGATAAAGTCGTTCAAAGAGATTAGATTTTCCTGATAGACCTTAGTAAACTGGGAAGACTAGAAGGTCTCTGTAAGGCCAAGAATGTGAAAATGCTTGTAAAACTGTATAGTAAAAGACAATGCCATTAAAAATGACTTTATTAGATCGTATCTAAATTGGTCTCCTGTAGTCAACAACAATCGAAAATTGACTACTCATTTACTGTAATTTCCACTTACCACCTTCATCCACTAGAAAGACAATCAGGATATTTGGACAATAATCAGGAAACAATTATTTTAGAAACTTCGTCCCATGCTCTTGAGTTGGTTGGTGTTGTACTTTTTATGTAAACTACCCCTGACTGGAAAATTTGAGTTCAAGGTAGGGAAAATGTAGTTTGGGTGTACTCAAGGATCAAAATATTATTCTGTATTACTTCCAGATTATTCATTGCTTTTGAAATCTTTGGAATCTCTAAGATCAACTCAAATTGATAAGTACATGGCCTATGTAGAGGTTTGGATTGATAATGCATCCATTAATACTAAAGCTTTTAGAAATAGGCTTAGGGTTAAGCACAGTAGCCTTTTGTATTTTGAGTGGGCTGCTTGGGCTTGAAGTGCTAATTGCACTGATCCCCATGTCTACAGATGATGAAAAGCATAAGCTAACATCTACAATGACAACGGAATCATCTTTTATAGTGATGATACCTGCTCATAATGAAGCATCTGGAATTGAGGAGACTCTAAAGAGTCTGTTGCCAGAAGTCAAAAGCCCTGAGCAAATCTGTGTAATAGCAGATAACTGTAATGATGAGACAGCAACTCTGGCTCGACAGCTAGGCTTGCAAGTATTGGAACGGTCAGATACATCTAAGTTTGGTAAAGGCTACGCTTTAGACTTTGGCTTACAATATCTAGCTCAAAATCCTCCTGAAGTAGTGGTAATAGTTGATGCAGATTGCCAGGTAAGCCCTGGCACTTTATCCACAATTGCACAAGAGGCAGCCGTGCTCAATCGCCCGGTGCAAGCAGAGTACCGCATGGCGTTGCCGACACACCCTGCTGCCCGAGATCGTGTGTCGGCCTTTGCCTTGATTTTCAAAAACTGTGTTCGAGCGAAAGGACTCTCTCGCCTAGGGTTTCCAATTCTTTTGGGTGGTACAGGGATGGCCTTTCCATGGGAGTCTTTACAGACAGTGAATTTGGCTAGCAGTCACATTGTGGAAGATATGAAGCTGGGGATTGACTTGGCGATCGCGGGATATAGTCCTACCCTTGCTCCAGAAGCACAAGTTACCAGTCAGCTTCCCAGCAATGACTCAGCTGCAACCAGCCAAAGAACTCGGTGGGAACATGGTCATTTGCAGGTGTTAACAACATATGTCCCACAGCTCATCAAGGCAGTTTTTAAGCAACGTCGATTAGGTTTACTTGTGATGGCCTTGGATTTAGCGATTCCCCCTTTAGCCTTATGGGTTCTGACTGGCTTTGCGTTGACCCTGCTGACCGGAGGATTAGCTTTACTTGCAAATATCGCCTGGCCCTTTGCTATTCAGGGAGTTGCTGATGTTTTATTAGTGTTAGCTATCCTAAGTGCTTGGATGAAATGGGGCAGAGCGGAGCTGCCTTTAGCGCAGCTTTTAGCAATACCGCTATATGTACTATGGAAAATACCCATCTACTTAAAGTTTTTGATAAAGCCTGAACAATCTTGGATTCGGACAGAGCGAGACAAATGAATTTCTGAGGAACTTCGTGCTACGCGATGAGTCTTCATACATATAATGCCTTTTATTAAGATACTTTTTTCTCCAATTGAAATTTCTTTTCTTTGCAACTAAGAAGTTATCGTTAGCTTTTTATGGTAATCCAAATCAAGCCAAGTTCGTACTCTCAAGAGCAAGCTAGTTCTTTGAGTAAGCGGGTTCTAATCATTCTTTATGCAGGTGATTATCGAGATGCTTATCAACGTATTAAATCAGGCCGAGGAGAAGCCTACCACGGCCAAAAATATGCCCTCGATACAATCGCTGGACTCAATCATGAGATTGAGGAAGCTGCTTTTTTATGTTGTCGCTCGAAAGAGAGGTACGACGAATTAATCGGCTCGGGCTTAAGGGTGATTGGCGCTGCTGCTGACCCGTATAAAGACGTTAAAGAGCTCCTCAACGTTATTGAAGGCTATCGCCCAACTCATATTGTGTTGCGCATGCCCCATCGACCAATATTACAGTGGGCCATTAAGCATCGAGTCAAGACAATTACAGCATTAGCAGACTCATTCAATCTAAGAGGAATTCGAGCACGTATTGATTATCTTCGCTTAGCACGCCTCTTAAATAACGCCATGGTTGACTGGGTCGGCAACCATGGTGTCAACGCATGTCTCTCTCTAAGAAATATTGGCGTCAAGCCACACAAACTTATTCCTTGGGATTGGCCTCACGTTAAAAAGCCTCATGATTTTCCTGCTCGAGAGTTATCTTCAATTTCCAGTCCCGTCGTTCTCCTTTATGTCGGCACTATTTCAAGAAAAAAGGGAGTGTACGATCTAATTCATTCAATTAAGCGCCTTAAGGCAACGAATATCTTAGTTAGATTACGATTGATTGGCCGCGGCGAAGTGGAGTCTACCCTCAACCTAGTGAATTCCTTGGGGTTAAATGACTTAGTTGAATACATGGGCGTTATCCCCAACAAAGAAATTATTCCATGTATGCAGGCAGCCGATGCAGTTGTTGTTCCGAGTCACCATGAATATGGTGAAGGATTTCCACTCGTAATTTATGAAGCTCTGTGCGCACGTACTCCGCTCATTGTCTCAAACCATCCCATGTTCATTAGAAACTTAAAGCATGGCCATAACGCACTTATCTTTCCTGAGAAGCAGCCTAAGATGCTAGCAGATTGCATTAAAACACTTATTTCTGATCCAAACCTATATGCAGAAATTTCTCGAAATACACTGATAACTTGGCAGAACTTGCAGATCCCTGTTTTATGGGGGGATTTGATTGCACATTGGATCAAAGGATCTATGGAAAGCCAGGAATGGTTGGTTCAGCATTGTGTATCCTCTGGTTTATACAACTAGTGAATGTGTTATTGGTAAGTGTTATGGCGGCAATCCTTTCCAACGTTTAAGCGGACAACTGTCTTGAATCGATTCCCTCAAGTATTATTATTTGATCGCTATCAATTATTCGAGTTCAATCAAGAATGATGAACAAACCGGATTTTATGATTATTGGTGCAATGAAGTGCGCAACAACTACACTGCACGATCAGTTGGCCCAGCAACCTGGAATTTTCATGAGCGAGCCCAAGGAACCTAATTTTTTCAGCGATGATGAGCAATACAACAAAGGTCTAGAATGGTACCGCTCACTGTTCAAAGCTGCTGTGAAAGGAGATTTGTGTGGCGAGTCCAGCACTCACTATACGAAGATTCCGACCTACCCTAATACGCTAGACCGAATCAAACAGCATGCACCAGACGCTAAGTTCATCTATGTTATGCGTCATCCAATTGAACGACTAGTATCTCAATATATTCATGAATGGTCACAACGGACAGTTTCAAGAGATATTAATGAGGCCATCAAGACATTTCAACCTCTGACTCAATATAGTCAGTACAGTATGCAAATCCGCCCTTACCTGGAAGCATTCGGTTCTAACAAGGTTTTACCAATATTTTCAGAAAACTTGCGACATCACCCGCAACGAGAACTTGAACGTGTTTGTCGGTTCATTGGCTATTCAGCAAAATCACAGTGGCAGGAATTCGCAGGGCATCAACATGTTTCTGCTGAACGGTTGCGAGAGAGTGCATGGCGTGATGCGCTTGTAGAGCAGCCTGCACTTCGTTTTTTGCGCCGAACACTCGTTCCCAAAAAAGCCCGCACTTGGGTCAGAGGATTTTGGCAAATGAAAGAACGTCCCCAACTTACTGCTGATAGTCAACAATATTTAGAGCAATTGTTTGACGAGGATTTATTTGCCTTGAGTCAATGGTTGGGACTAGAGTTGACTTGTAAAACCTTTAAAGAAGTTATAGATATTGATCCGGCATCTGGTTCGGCAAAATTTATTCAATGAAGAACGATGATGTCTACAAATGTGTAGACGCCATAGTCCTTTCGGATCTGTGGATAAAACGGCATAAGAAGGTACGAAATTATCCTGCTCAATGGCTTAACTCTAGTGATTTTATAGCATAAGTTTGCTTTGTCAGCACAAAGCCAAGAGAGTCAAAGCCATAGTTGTTTTTAGTATCTGTATTTCTAGGCAGTAAGATATTTTTGGCTTAAAAACTCAAAGTTCTATGTGATAAATGTCGAGGATAAGAACTATCAAACAAGTGAAAATAGATGAAATTCATAGAGTTTTTTGATCGTACCTATATCATCAACTTGCCAAGCCGATCTGATCGCCGAGAAGAAATGGAAAAGGAACTCAAAAATGCAGGGATTCCCTTTACCTTAGGTAAAGTTGAACTATTTTCAGCAATCAGACCTAAAAACCCTGATCCATTTAAATCTATTGGATATAAGGGAGCATTCCTTAGCCATTTGAATGTTCTGAAGAAAGCAAAATCAGAAGGTCTAACAAATGTTTTGATAATGGAAGATGACTTAGAGCTACGACAGGATTTTCAGCAGTATGAAGAAATTATTCTTGGAGAGCTCTTAGAAAGTGCCTGGGATATAGTTCATTTTGGATATTGTAGTGATAGATCTCGTAAGTATGTTAGCGCACCTATCCTTCAGCCATTCTCAGAAGGAATCATTGGTGCTCAATTCTATGCTGTTAATGGAAAGAGTTTTGATAAATTAATCAGTTTCTTTGAATTACTACTCCAGCGACCTGTAGGTCATCCCAATGGAGGCCCAATGTCTCCAGATGGGGTTTTTAATGTTTTTAAGTGGCAATATCCAAATATTGTTAGGTTGATTGCAGTTCCAAGTTTTGGAGGTCAACGAAGTTCACGAAGTGATATTTCTCCAAAATGGTTTGATCATCTACCCATATTGCAGCATCTTACAAAATTAGCACGCAGTTGGGGTATTACAAAGAGCTGCAAGAGTCTCCTCAAATCTGCATCTTATGTTTTCAATCGCACAGAGTGACTGCGACTTACCTATCATATCCATCGGACGTATTAGCAATAGTTGAATCAATTTCATACTTTTGTTCGCTGATAGTACTGACTTTTCATAGTCACATTCTGTACAGTGAAATCTCCCTCTCTAACTCTATCTAGAAATCTTCCGGATTGCCATCAAGCAATGTAGTAGAAGTTTTTAGTTACGTATCTCTGAGAGAATAACTTTTTGGAAACGAAAGACTTGGAAGCCCTTCGATAAGAATCTTCGAATTGGATAAAGCTTATGAGTAGTGAAGTCAATGAACAATTATCGTTTGAGGAGACTTTCCCTAAGGCTGTGTCGAAACAGCACTTTCACTTTCTGGATTCTTTAAGAGGATTAGCTGCCTTTTGGGTGGTTTTGTATCATGCTAAGCCATCAATCGATCCCTTAAAAGAAGTTCTCCCAGCATGGTTATTTATCCCTATATTCTCAAAAGGGAACCTTGGTGTACCTATATTTTTTGTACTGAGTGGATTTGTTATTGCTTACTCCTTACGGAAAGCAGAATTTGGATTTTTGGGCTTTAGAAATTTCATCTTACGAAGAATTGCAAGATTAAATCCACCTTACTACGCCTCTATAGCTTTTGTGGTTCTGATCGCTTTCTTTGGAACCCTTGTTAAGGGAGACCCTTTATTCATTCCGTCAGCGCTTAATGTCTTTGGGCATCTCTTATATGTGCAAAAAATCCTTGGCTTTGAGCATATCAGTGAAGTTTACTGGACTTTATGCGTTGAAATGCAGTTTTATATCTTTATCTATCTCTTCTTATGGTTTGCTGAAAATAGAATTAGCTCCTTAAATCATAAAAAATTCCTAAACATAACTATTCTAGTAGTTTCTATTATTGCTTTTATCTTTTCGATTGATCGTTTCAACGGCGGAGAAAGGCCTATAACTTTTCTGCCCTACTTATCTGCATTTTTTGCCGGGATTTTAGTTTACTGGTGTTGGGCAAAGAAAATGAATAAGTATGTTCTCATGGCCTATCTAATGATAGCAATGGGATTCGCTATTGCCGCTAATGATATGTTTAGCCTAATGCTTGCTATATCGGCGTTCTTTATCTATGTGGCTGCCATCACAAATAATCTAGGAAATTGGTTGAACTACCCTATAAACTTGTTTTCTGGAAAGATATCTTATAGTCTCTATCTGACGCATTCCCCTGTACTGACGGCTGCCTTCTTCTTTGGTTATAAAATATTTGGGGAATCCCCTTTTGGCAGCACTTTGTCATTAGTCCTAGCCGTAGTCTCATGTACTTTAGTAGCATTCTCATTTTGGTGGCTTATAGAACGTCCTGCAACTAGCTGGAGTTCCGCTTTAAAGAGAACATAGATTCATGCAACATTCTTATCTAGGGAGCAGGCATAAAGATGTATGACATCGGAGTAGTAGCCATTGGACGTAATGAGGGAGAACGCCTCATCCGATGCCTGAAATCATTGCAAGCTCAGTTACCCCCATTCATGCCCATCGTGTACGTAGATTCTGGGTCGACTGATGGCAGCATTGAGACTGCGGAGAATCTAGGGGTCAAAGTTGTCAATCTGGATATGTCTGTTCCCTTTACTATGGCTCGAGGCCGCAATGCTGGGTTCGAGTACCTGATGACCCATTACCCAGATTTAGATTACGTGCAGTTTATCGATGGTGACTGTGAGTTACTAGCAGGCTGGTTGGATAAAGCACTAGCATTCATTACCCAGGATAAGACTCTAGCAGTAGTTTGTGGACGGCGACGAGAAAAGTTTCCTGAAGCCTCTCCCTACAACCGTCTAGCAGATATGGAATGGAACACCCCAGTTGGAGAAGCAAAAGCCTGCGGAGGAGATGCACTCATGCGGGTAACAGCCCTAAAACAGGTTAGTGGATACAATCCCACTTTGATTGCTGGTGAAGAACCAGAAATGTGTATCCGCTTAAGAGAGAAAGGATGGCGCATCTGGCGTATTGATGCCGATATGACGCTCCACGACGCTGCTATGTCCCGATTTGGTCAATGGTGGAAGCGATCTGTGCGAGGTGGCTGGGCAATAGCAGAGGGCTATGTTCTCTATGGAACCCCTCCCCAAAGCTACATGGTCAAAGAATATAAAAGTGGATGGCTTTGGGGGCTGCTAATACCAATTCTACCTTTGGCACTTATTCCACTTACTCACGGTCTTAGCCTAATATTGCTGGGAAGTTACGGAATTCTCGGATGGAAAATTTATCGTTATCGCCGTCAATTCTATGAGAATACTCGTTACGATGCCTTTCTATATGCTTTTTACTGTGCAGTCTCTAAAATTCCTCAAATGGTGGGACAAGTTAGGTATTGGCTCAATCGTCTTAGAGGTAAGCAGGCCATACTGATTGAATATAAAGGAGCTCCCTCTGAGTCCCCTTCTACTTAACTAATATTGGTGTTCATTAAAATCCTTAAGAAGCTTTGGAGTCTAGTATCTCAATGATCTCTATGCTGAAGGCTGCTGTAATTGGCACTGGTGCTATTTCTAAGGAGCATTTATCTTTCCTAGCAAAAAGTCCCTTAGTAAATTTGGTTGGTGTGTGCGATTTATCCAACGCTGCCGCGACCTATGCGGCTAGACAGTTTGGTGCGGCTAAGGCATACACTAACTACCAAGAACTTTTATCAGAGACGAAGCCAGATATTGTTCATATCTTGACGCCTCCCCATACCCATAAGATGATTGCTACCGATTGTCTGAAGGCGGGAGCACACGTTTTTTGTGAAAAACCCATCACCCCTACTCTGACAGAATTCAAAGATCTCTGGGAGGTGGCGCAGAACTGCAATCGGCATTTGATTGAAGATCACAATTATCTATTTAATGAACCTATACTAGCCATTCAAGATCTTGTAACCCAAGGGGTTTTAGGCAATATTCAAGACGTAGAAATTCGTATGGCCCTCAATGTCAGAGAGGGTGGGCGCTTTGCCGATGAAAACCTTCCCAGCCCTGTACATCGATTGCCAGCTGGGGTTATCCATGACGTCTTGACCCACCTTGTATACTTGGCTTTGCCTTATTTACCCAGCGTTGATCGGGTTAGTGCAGCTTGGAGTAACCATGGCGGGGGCGACCTATTTAAGTATGATGACTTAGATGCGCTTGTAATTGGTGGGCAAACCCACGTACGCTTGCGTTTCAGCGCCTACACTCAACCCGAATGCTTTTTCATTTTCGTTAGAGGCGATCGCGGTTATGCTGAAACTGATTTATTCCAACCCTACTTACGAACGGTTATTCCTCGGACTGGAGGTAAACAACTGTCTCCCTTAGTGAACCATTTCCTGAATGGAAAGGTACTGACAGTAGCAAGTATTCGCAATTTTTACCGAAAAATTATGCAGAAAACTCCTTATGAGGGGCTGCATCGTTTGTTGGATAAAACCTACGCAGCGCTTCTAAAGAACGAAGACCCGCCAATTGGGTTCGAGCAAATGGAACGTTCTTTGCGCTTAATTGATGCTCTGTTAGCTGAGGAGAATCGTCTATGAAGCTGTTTATTACCGGTGCATCTGGTTTCCTGGGGCAATATGTTGTTGCTGCAGCCCTAAGAGCAGGGCACGAGGTGCAGGCTGTCATCCGCCCAACAACTGATGAAACTCGATTAGCTTGGCATCAACATCTCCGAGTTAAATTCGCTCGTCTTGATTTGAGACAATCACGGGGTATCTCAGAAGCGCTGGAGGGAGTTGATACCGTGCTCCATCTGGCAGCGACTAAGGGGGGAGATTTCTACGATCGGTTTGCAGGCACGGTCATTGGAACTGAAAATCTACTTAATGCCATAGTCAATCGTAACGTCAAACGATTAGTTGCTATCAGCACTTTTTCAGTCTACGACTACCTAAAAATGTCTCCTTATAGCCTTCTTGATGAAAGTGCCCCGATTGAAGAAGCACCCGAAAATCGGGATGGCTATGCCCAGACTAAGCTCATTCAAGAGGAAATGATTAGAGCTTTTGAAAGAGAGTCTGGCATTTCCGTCACGATCATCAGACCAGGAATGATCTATGGTCGCGAGTGTCTATGGCATGCTCTACTAGGCGCTGAGTTGGGAGAGAACCGCTGGCTACGCATTGGCCGCCGTTCACCGATGCCGATGACCTATGTTGAGAACTGTGCTGAGGCCATCGTGCTGGCAGCAAGTTGTCCTGAAGCAACTGGTCAAACTATTAATATTGTGGATGACAACCCACCGCGTCAAAACCAATATGTGCAGGCCCTGCTAAAGCATGAGAAAACACCCCCCAAGCTGATTCCAATGAGCTGGACGCTTATGCAGTTGATGGCCACGCTGGGTTGGTTTGTACGTCAAAGGCTGTTGCATGGAGAAGCAAAGTTGCCGGGCATTCTGGTACCCGCTCAACTCTATGCTCGCTTTAAACCCCTGCGATTTTCCAACCAACAGGCTAAAAAAATATTAGGTTGGGATCCTCAATATTCTCTGGAGGAGGCTTTGCAGAGGAGCTACAGTTCCCAAAAGTTGTTAGTCGTCTCAGAGGCGGAAAATTAGAGGCTATTGCTGATTGAGTGGAGGCTGTCAAACCATGAAAATTGCCTACTTTACTGGAGAATATCCTAGGGCTACAGACACGTTTATTCAAAGAGAAGTAATGGGTCTCCGTAACCTGGGACTTGAGGTAAAGACTTTTTCGGCTCGAAAGCCAGATGTTGCGCATCTGGTAGGGACAGAACAACGGGCAGAACATGAGCAAACAACCTATCTACTGCCGCCTAATCTATTGAAGCTGCTGTCGAGTCATCTTCAATTACTGATTAAATTTCCAGTAAATTATATTCAAGTTTTTCAGTTGGCCCTCCGCACGTCCCAGCCTGGAATTAAGGGTTTTATCTACCAAATTTTCTACTTTTTAGAGGCTGGTCTGCTAGCCCAATTACTTGAAGAGGAAGGAATTTCCCACATTCACAATCATATTGCTAGTTCTAGCTGCACTGTGGTGATGCTAGCCGCTGCCCTAGGAAAGGTGACATTTAGCTTTACTATGCATGGTCCTCATATTTTCTTTGAGCCCCATCGCTGGCGCTTAGATGAGAAAATTAAACGAGCTAAGTTCGTTGCATGCATTAGCTATTTTTGTCGTAGCCAGGGAATGATATTTTCTGCACGAGAGCACTGGGAGAAAATGCCAATCGTGCGATGTGGCATAGAATTAGAATTATTTGAACCTGTCACTCATCAGGGTCATGGAAATCGACTCCTCTATGTGGGACGACTGGCAGTCGAAAAAGGATTACCTGTTTTGCTGGAGAGTTTGCGCCAGCTATTACCTCAGCATCCAGAGCTAATCCTGACCGTAGTTGGAGATGGTGCTGATCGCTCTTTTCTAGAGGAATTAGCTGTTAAGATGGGGTTAAAAAAGCATGTTGATTTTGTCGGGTATCAGTCCCAACTTGAAGTACGAAAGTATTTAAAGGGCACCGATATCTTTGTGCTTCCAAGTTTTGCAGAAGGCATTCCAGTTGTTTTAATGGAGGCGATGGCAACAGGTATTCCTGTTATTGCCACACAAATTGCCGGAATTTCTGAGCTCGTAGAATTTAGCAAGAATGGATACTTAGTGTCTCCAGGAGATAGTGGTGCATTAGCAACAGCAATTTCAACGCTTATGTTAGATGCCGAGCATCGTAATTTACTAGGTGTAGCAGGCCGCAAGAAAGTTGAGAAAGATTTCAACATCACTAATTCGCTTCATGAGTTGCTGACCTGGTTAACCACAACTCAAAAAATAGGTGATGACTCTACACAAGATAGGGAACCGATGCTTGTTTAACTCTGTCTATAAAGTCGTAACAACTTAGGCGGATACTGCCTGAATAGCTGAGGAGAATTAAGTTTATCTAGAGAAGGGTGACAAAAGCTAATCAATGCACCTAAAACGCCTAGATAAGTATCTTATTAATTCAGAGTTTCGTTTGCTTATAGTTACTTATTTATTGCCTTTAAAGAAAATAATCGCCCTTTTTTTTAAGAGATCTTGAGTAAAATATATGGCTCCAAGAAAAATTTTAGCTATTCAGATACAAGAAATTATTAAGCAGGATTTTTTATGATTATGCTTCAAAGTAAAGTTAATATTGGAGACTTTAAATGGATGACTCTCTAAAATCAGAATTAGTCATCAAGAGTCCTTTTCTAGTTGCTAGAGAATCAACTCCACCAGTCATTGTTGTTGGTCTTCCGAGGAGTGGCTCGTCATATTTGGCTCATGCTATTTCTTGCTTAGAGGATTGGTTCGTTTTCGATGATCTATATCCTTATCAAAAAGCTGCTTCTTTAGGGATCTCTAGCTCATTTGATCTGAGTCTTGATCGGGAAAAGCTTAAGGAATTTATCAACAAGTTAGCATGGCAATTACGTGCAAAAATTAAGTTTGAAGAAAACTTTTACATTCCTAATCTTGAATGGGAAGATACATTTGAGATGGAGAATATACTTATGAATGCACTTGATATTAGTCCTTTGACTTGGTCTCAAGTTCTTGAAGAGTGGTTAATGAGATTAACAGTTCACTGTGGTAAACATCGCTGGGGTTATAAAACACCTCAAGATTTCCTGCATATGGATGAGTTGACCGACCTTTTCCCAGGTGTCAAGTTCATCTATATTTTTCGGGATCCCCGCAAGGTTATGAGATCCTTCAAGAACTTACCCCGAGTTAAAACTAGTGGAAATCAAGATGGTGAATCTCGACAGTATCACCCAGTGATCTATTCCTTATATTGGAAAAGAGCCTACGAGAATGTTAATGAATTTATCAAGCGGGATCGTGCACCCGTCGAAATCGTAAAGTTTGAGCATCTCGTTAAAGAACCAGAGATAGTTTCAGAACGTCTTGCAAAATTCTTGGATACTAAGATCTCCGGTAAGGTTGCTCTGGATAAGGGGAATTCCTCATTTAAGAATAGCGCCTGTCGAGAACTGACTAACACTGAGGTATGGATCTGTGAGAAAATATCTGGTTCCTATATGCAGGCGGCAGGTTATGATCTCACCCACTCAACGCCTAGATTGTCAGATATTTTTGATCTTACATTGACCTCAGCAACCTTTGGCACTTACCAGTTTCAGAGAGTAGTACAAGACAAAAGAGCGAGAGCCTCCGTCACTTCGTTCCTTAAGAGCCTCCTAAAGAATTAATTATTTTCAACTAAACTACTTAGGCAATAGCTACGACAGAAGAAATATATCAGGTTTTGCATAGGGGGCATCGGAGGCATATTCCGCCTTATCGAAAACGCGATTTGATGGTTTGGGAGATTCCGAATCACCATGCGTGATGATGGTTACTAAACATATACTTCCTTAGATGAAACGCTTTCGACAGCTACTGATGAGTTGGTAGAAGAAAGGCTAGATTATCTGGCGTTTCTTCAACTACTTAGTACCTGTATCACTTTCGCTCAGACAAGGTATTGGAATAGTCTCTAAGAGCACTGATAATGTGGTGATAAATGAGCAGGAAGCATGAATTTAAGGGAGCTTAATCTGCGAAACAACACTCATGCGAAAAGTGTCTATGAACTAGTTAAATGTGGCATATACATTTATGCTCGCTGACTGAGCAGACAGCTATGCATACTTTGACATGAATAAATTAGGCTTAGGATCGCATCAGGCTAAAGATGCCAAGCCTAATTTTCTCTTCAAATTATCCCTTTAAGCCTGCGATGTCTTGTCTCTAAATGTAAACAATCCCCGACTTGATTGGGCAGTTGCCTCATCTATGAGCCTGATGATAGCTGCTTAAAAGTGCTTTTATCGCCCATGTTAATTATCGTGAAAGCGCTTTCAAAGATTAGAATTCAATGGCTTTAGCTATTGTCCTTTAAATTAGAGTCTATCTTTCAGAGTGTTTTTAGAGATAAAAATTCCAGAAATTTGTTGATTTTTTATAGATTAGAAAAAATATCTATGGCTAGCCTGACTAAACTTAAATCAACGTTAAATCGCACGAACTACTATCTTTATCTATTAGTAGTAACTTTAATTTGCGTCTCTCTGAGATTTTTTATGATCGCAAATCAAAGCTTTTGGATTGATGAAGGGTATAGTTTATATTTTTCTGAGGGGCCAAACTTTCACGATACTGTCTCAAGGCTTCTAGAAACACGTTTAAGCGACCGATATCGTATCCTCTACTATCTCATTATGTTTGGCTGGAGGGAAATTTTTGGTGCAAGTGAGTTTGCCATCCGCTCCTTTTCAGCTATTTCCGGCATCTTAGGTGCTATCTTTGTTTTTTTTACAGCTCAATACTGGTTTGGGAAACGACATGCCTTATGGTCATTTTTGCTGATATCCGTAAGTGCTTATTGTGTCTACTACAGTCAAGAAGCTAGAGATTACTCCTTAGCTATTTTGCTCGTATCTTGTCAGCTATTTGTAATCAGCCGAGCTTTTTCAAATCACCGGATAAAATTTCCAATATTGTTTAGAGCAGCTTTTGCTATTCTAAGCGCAGTGAGTATTTTTCTAAATATTTTAATGCTTTGCTTTTCAGGTGCTTTGAGTATTTCACATCTTTTAGTAACACGACGCTTAAAATTGTGGTTTTTTTGGTGGGCTCCAGCAGCGATACTGTCTTTTTCCCCCCTGTTATTCTACCTAGACTCGCCAACTGCAACTTCCCCTACGGAGATAGGTGTCTCTAGAACTTACTTCCCGCTCATATATAATGCTATATACGTGCTTTATGGCCTGTTCGCAGGCACAACATTTGGCCCACCTCAGTTACAGCTAAGGGGAGATGATAACTTGAGCGTGATAGTGAATTATTGGCCCCAGCTTTTGTGGTTGCTGATCACACTTACTACAATTGCAATTATCTTATTAACTGTTAAGTTGGCTAGATGGCAAAGTAATAAACGATACTACTCAGTAGAACTCTTTTTAATAAGTTCACTATTTCTTTCCTTAATCTTTGGGCTCTTCTTAGCATTTGTTACTAAGTACAACTGGGTTCCTCGGCATGCTTGTTATACTTGGCCAATACTCGCTATTTTGTTGCCTGTACTTTTGGAAAATAGACCATCACAAGAATCATTTAAAGACTCGCAGCTAGTAAATAGGCTGTCGCACATCTCACTTACTTTCTTGATTGGGATCAATTTATTTTCCTTGCATAACTATTACTTCAATGGAGCTTTCTATAAAGATGATTTTCGGTCAGCTGCTCAGTATGTGATTCAGAATCGCGATTCTGAAACAAGGTCAGTTTTGATTGGTGGGGCAGGTGATACATATCTTTTAGGATATTATGGAGATCCTGAAACACTTGACGGAAAATATATTACAAACAACCTGAGAACAGGCGATTTTGCAGACAAAATACGTGAGTTGACTGACAATTCGGAAAAAGTGCTGCTCGTGTCTAATCGAGAATACTCTATCGCGCAAGACGATGAAGTTATGCAAGCAATGGAAATTCTGTATGATTTCGAAGAAGATTTTTATTTCAACTATTTCAGAATTTATCACTTTGAAATGAAGTGAATGTCCCTATGTTTAAAAAATGAGATCTAAACAGCTAAGCCTTGGCAAAAGCTTTGAGACTCCGTAATTTTAGCGATAGATGAGTGCAGCATCAATAGGTGCATGGAAACATAATTGAGATTACTCCAGCTTACGATTTTGTTTAGAGTGAATACCTTAGCTGGGTACAAAATCTATTTTAGTATTGAAATCTATGTGACCAATTTTCTGCTAGAGCCAGCGTAGACAGCATGGACTCCTGTTTATGTATGTATTGATCCGGAACACTACGATAACAGTAGTATGTTTAGAATGTGTTTGACTGAGTTACACTTCTTCCTGCGAGGCGTCGGGCAGTCACAGCAGCCTACTTTGATGTATGTGCTGTGTTTTAGCTATGATCCTTACACGATGTGGAAGGGTGCATGTACCAAGCTTCCAAAAGGTCTTCGAGTAGTGCTGCTGAGGAATTCATGAGTGATTTCTACTGTGAGAGTAACTCAAGAACGAACGAACGAATTAACCGGAATTACGCTTGGGGATAGAGTCTAAGATGAACTATCAAATAGCTTTAACTGCATTTGGAGGCTGGTTGTGCTTAGCCTTGCCATCGTTAGTCTTGTGTATAGATTCGGGTATGGCGATCGCCCAGGTTTCTGATCCTGAAAGCCTCTCTATACAATCCGATGAACTGCCACAATTACCTTCAGACTCACCCGAACAGGACCTTGAGTCCTCTGAGGTAACACCGCTGACCCGCCAAAATTCATCTCCCGAGACAATTCAGTCCAACACCAATACTTCAAGATATCTACTAGGCCCTGGTGACCAGATTGGTCTTGCGGTTGTTGACTATCCTGAATTTTCTCAAACCCGAGTGATCCTCCCTGACGGCACTGTGCTCTTACCCCTGATCGGTTCAGTAGTTGCCTCTGGCAAAACCTTAGAGGCCCTACAAGCAGAAATTACGAGTCGGTTGAGTTTTTATCTTATAGACCCAGTTGTAGAGTTAAACTTGTCCGTCCTGCGCCCATTGGTGGTCACGATTGCTGGCGAAGTCTATCGCCCCGGCCCTGTGCAGTTGAATAGTTTAACCAATGTCAATACCCGAGTAGGCAATGACTCACAGCTTAGCTCAGGCTCCACCACACCTACCCTAAGTACAGCCCTAGTCAATGCGGGGGGGGTACGTCGCACGGCAGACCTACGAAACATTAGGGTACAGCGGCAACTTCCCAATGGTCGTCAGACAACCCTCACCATCAACCTCTGGGAGTCCATTTTCCAGGGCACCCAAGGCGAAGATATTTTGCTTCAAGATGGAGACATTGTTTTTGTTCAAGAAGCCCCTGATAGCTCCGAAGTCGATCCACAACTCGTGTCGCGCTCAAGCCTTGCTCCAGAACTGGTAAGGGTTCGTGTGATTGGTGAAGTGAACCGCCCTGGTGAGGTAGAAGTTTCACCAGACGGCACTGTATTAACAGCCATGGCTTTGGCAGGAGGGCATAATGATGATGCTAATCTCCGGACGGTTTCTCTGCTGAGATTGGGAGACACTGGCCAGATGGAAAATCAAACCTTAAATCTGAGTGATTTTGAAGACGCGACACCCATTCGAGACGGCGACCTAATTGTTGTGCCAAAGCGAGGGTATCTCAACGTATTAGACGGTATAGCCCGCACGCTTCAACCCATTACTGCGCCCTTTAATTTGTTCAATTTGCTGGATAGTATTTTTGACTGATCAATAGACACAAATTAACCAGGGTGTAGACGGTGTTGATGTGTGAAAGTTTGTGATCCAAAACATTCTGACTGCACGGACAAAACTTTTGCGCTATTTTCATGGCATCAACTCAGTTTACTAATTGGAGTTGTGTCATCTGCCCAACTTCATTCACTAGCCAGTTAGTTTGATTTTCAGTATAAAATCTTACAATTTATCACAGCGAAATTCCAACATTACGGATATACTGAGACGAGTGATTTCACTTAACTTTGCTGAAACTTTTTGAGCTGTTTGTCAGTCTTTCCATCTGGGTGTTGAAACTTTGCGTAGTGCTTTTCAAGATAAGGCTATCTATCTGTTACAGGTTGAGCTTGGTTTATGAAGCAGGGCAAAACTGTAAGCAAAAGCACAAAGGTTGTTCTTGCCGACCAGGGGCACTTTAAACTCTTACTTGATTCACTTGAGCAAGTGCAACATGAGGGTTACTGAGATGTGAAACCCCCCTTGACAGATGTCCGTGAAGATCCCATATTTTGGTATAAACTCAGGGATTACATGAATCCTACTTTAAGTATATTTACTTCTGTACGGCAGAAGAGATAGGTTATATCCAGCTATGGGTCGGATGGTAGTCGCCAGGTATTCTGCGTAACATGCTGAGTCCAGCCTGAACCGATGTACAGGGTGTATGAATTTTACGCGGGGCTTTTGTCCCAATCTTCGGCGAGGATAGATTGTAGATTTTTGAGCATTAGCTTGTAAGTTGCATCTTAGACTCGCTCGTTTTAGTTCATCTTGATTCACATCTAGCATAGGCTTTTACAGTTATGGCTCCTACAGTCATCACGGCGCTACTTGAGAGTTTGGGTAGTTACCGCAAGAGTTTCGTTGAGGTTGATCGAACAGTTCCCGTCTCTAAATTTAGACAGTTTCCAGTGATGCAGGTAGAAGCTCTCCAGGAGTATATTGAAATTCTCAATACTCCTATTGATAATCTCTCGTGGGATGAGTTTTTGAGCCGCTTAAATGAAGGTGCTGTTTTTACGCCAAACGTAGACCACCTGATGAGTTTACGTCATGATTCAGAGTTTCGGACTGCTTATGCGCAGGCTGATTATCGGGTGTGTGATAGCCAAGTTTTGCTGTATGCATCAAGGTTTTTGGGTACGCCTATCAAAGAGAAAATCTCTGGCTCAGATCTGCTGCCTGTCTTTTGTGATCATCACAGAGCTAATGATGAGATCAAGATTTTCTTGCTAGGTGGGGCTGAGGGAGTACCTCAGAAAGCTATGAAAAATATCAATGCTCGAATTGGGCGAGAGATTGTAGTGGCTGCGCATTCTCCTTCTTTTGGATTTGAGAAGAACGAAGTGGAGTGTGAGCAGATTTCGGAAATGATTCGCCAATCTTCGGCGACGGTCTTGGTAGTAGGCGTGGGGGCTCCCAAGCAGGAAAAGTGGATTGCTAAGCATCGCCATCAATTGCCCAATGTCAAAATATTTATGGGGTTAGGGGCAGCTATCGATTTTGAAGCTGGTTATAAGTCGCGATCGCCCAAATGGATTAGTGACCTAGGCCTAGAATGGCTGTATCGTTTACGGTCAGAGCCTAAGCGTCTTTGGCGACGTTACTTGCTTAGAGACATCCCCTTCTTGTGGTTACTACTACAGCAAAAGTTCTCCCAACCTTATCCGTCAGAAAATAGATACTCTTCAGAGAGCAGGTTCTAACGTAGAGTTCGCAACCCGTAGATGTTGTTCTGAAAGCTCCAGGTTTTAATGTTCGAGTAGTGCCCTAAAAGTAATGAAACGGGAATAAGGCAGTATAGCTTTCAGACAGCAATATCATCATGTGTTGAGCACTATCAATCTTCGATAGTCTAAGGTTCGATCACCACAATGGTACCTACTTCAACCATCGCGTAGAGTTGACGCACATCTTCGTTGTAGAGACGAACGCAACCATGGGAAGCAGCTCTACCGACAGAATCGGGGTTGGGTGTGCCATGAAACCCAATCAGGTTGTTGCCATCTGACCAAAAAGCAATCCAGCGATCGCCCAGTGGATTATCGGGCCCTGGCGGCATCACTTCATTCGTAAACGGATTGGTCCAACCGGGTTCTTCCACCATGGAAAACACCTCAAATTCACCGGTGGGGGTTTCCCATCCGGCTCGACCCACCGCAACTGGAAAGCTGGCTTCAAGCTCGTCCCCTCGATAGACATAGACCCGGCGATCGCTAAGGCGCAAAACTAATCGCACTGCTTCTGTTGGTGCGTCAGGAAAAATCGGCTCTACAGACGGCAGATTAGCAGGGAAGGGGTTAGGCCCAGTGCTAATGACTCCATTGCCTATGGGTTGAGGATGATAGAGCGAATTAGACGAAGTAGCGTTGGTGTCAACTGAGATGACCACCTCAGGATCTGGACCTTGCGCCAAAACCTGATGTGGGATTACCAGCATTACCAGTGTTGCACTCAGGCCACTCGCTGCAAAACCGACTCGTCGCATAAAGATGAAGGGAAAATTTGGATTAATCACTGTTGCACTATTCAATGAAGACACGCCACTTTAAGTCTCATCTACATCCAGACTCATGCTTCTTGAAAGCTAAAAACTCCAGCTTTCAAGTCGGATGCTGCTTATCTAGTGTAAACACTGTCCTACTTCTGTGTCGTCGATCAAGTTCTAGGGGTTCCCCATAACAGCAGTCATTTATTCTGATTTCTGACTTCTGCCTCCTGACTATGATGGTGTCTGGTAGACGTTGTTGGGATGGGGAATACCATGGAAATGTGTGCAGAAGTGATTTGTGTGGGTACGGAGCTGTTGCTGGGGGAAATTCTCAACAGCAATGCTCAGTTTTTGGCTCAGCAGTTGGCCCAACTCGGTATTCCCCACTACTACCAAACTGTGGTAGGTGACAACCCTCAACGGCTAAAAGACGCGATCGCGACGGCCAAAGCGCGATCGCGTCTTTTAATATTTACGGGCGGCCTTGGCCCCACCCCCGATGATTTGACAACTGAAACCCTAGCCAGCTTTTTTGATGTCCCGCTGATTGAACGGGCCGATGAACTCGAAAAGATTCGCCAAAAGTTTGAAAAGCGGGGTCGGGTAATGACCGACAACAATCGCAAACAGGCTTGTTTCCCGGAAGGCGCCGATGTGCTGCCGAACCCCTTGGGTAGCGCACCAGGCATTCTTTGGAGTCCAGAATCTGAACTAGTAATTATGACGTTTCCGGGGGTACCGCGAGAAATGCACGCTATGTGGCAGCAAACTGCCGTGCCCTATCTAGAACAGCACGGTTGGGCACAGTCGGTCATTCACAGTCGGGTGTTGCGGTTTTGGGGTGTGAGCGAATCGGGCCTAGCGGAAAAAGTTGCCCCCGTCTTCGACCTCAAAAACCCCACCGTTGCTCCCTATGCAGGTAATGGAGAAGTGCGGCTGCGGATTTCGGCCAAAGCAAAGACCGAAGCTGAGGCCAAAACCCTGATTGCTCCAGTAGAAGACAAAATTCGCGCGATCGCAGATATGGACTGCTACGGTGCTGATGATGACACCTTAGCGTCAGTCTTGGGAAATCTGCTGCGATCGCATCACCAAACTCTCTCCGTAGCTGAATCTTGTACCGGCGGCGGCTTAGGCCAAATTCTCACAGAAGTCCCCGGCAGTTCCGATTACTTTTGGGGCGGTATTATTTCCTATGACAATGGGGTTAAGGTCAAACTACTTGGGGTTGATGCCCAAGCCCTTGCAACCCACGGTGCCGTTAGTGAATCAGTCGCCAATCAAATGGCCCTTGGCGTCAAGCAACATCTTGGCACTGACTGGGCACTCAGCATCACAGGGATTGCTGGCCCAGGGGGCGGTACCGAGGAGAAGCCGGTGGGATTGGTCTACATTGGTCTGGCGGATCCCAAGGGTAGGGTTCATAGCGTAGCCTATCGGTTTGGCGGGTTTAGAGGCCGGGACTGGGTGCGACATTTAAGTCGCATGTCAGCCCTGGATAGGCTACGGCGCAGACTCCTGTCTTAACTACTGCACCCGCGCTCGGAATCTGACGAATCCGTAGGAGGTGTTGGGGTTTGGGTTGCCGTTAGCGTTGGGAATATCGCCAATGAACACAACTACGGCACCATTGCTATTCGGGCCGCCACAGTCGAGTCCAGTCGGATCACCCGGTTGTACATAAACCCCGCGATCGCCATCGGCCACATTGGTCATTGAGAGTTCATCACTACCAAGACCGAGCACAATGCCGCGATCGGCCCCTGGGATTCCCCCCGTATCTTGGGTGGCTGGGTTGGCATTGAAAGCAGTTGAACTGATCGTTGTGTATTCTGGCACTAGGTCGCAGAAAGCCACATTTTCAGCTGCGCGATCGCCGTTAGAAATAAAGTAGATCGTGTACTCAATTTCATCGCCCGGTCTCGTTTCACCGCCATCCACTGTCCCTTCTAAAAAGTTAGATGGAAATAGATCATCAACCTCATCTTCTTCTGGGGTTTGAGGCCCGTCGAAGGCAATAGGAACGTTATTAATAGCTGTGATTCGCTTGAGTAGCACCACGCTTGGAGGTTCAGGGGCATTAGGGTCACGGTAAATCCCCATGTCAATAGTGCGATTGTCGGAGGTGCTAGTCACGTTGAATGATGGCGTTCTTAGCTCAATCGCACTCGTACTCAGATCCGCATCAGTCTCTACCCCTGACACATTCGGATCTGCATCCGCACTATCCACATCGGAATCTTCCGAGTCATCACTGCCAGCATTTGCAGGTGAGGCTAAGTAGTCTTCTGGCAGTACGAATTCAACATAGTAGTCATCATCCGGTACGTTGCTAAACAGATAGTAGCCAGGTCGCCCCAGAGAATCTGCTGTGACTGTCTCAGCATAAAGGCTGTCATCGCTAGCCCTACGCAGTCTGACCGTGACATCGTTAAAGCCAGTTTCGGTTGGATCTTGAATGCCATCTTCATCGAGATCTAACCAGACAAAGTCGCCTACGAAGCCAGGCCCTGGTGCCGGTTGGTTGACCCCAGCATCTAGACTCAAATCAGTGGTTGTGTTGGTGACGCCAGTAATCTCAATGCGCCCCGTTGCGGTATTGACATCTGAGTCGAGGGTGTCATCGCTGCCAGAGTTTTGTGGCGAAAATTCATATCCGCTGGGCAGCACAAACTCAATCGAATAGTCACCGCTAAGTCCTCCAGTGGCAAAGGCATAATAACCAGGATTGCCTTGAATATCGTCGGCAGTCACGATCGTGTCTACGGGGGTGGGATTACCGTCTTCATAGAGATTGACTGTGACGCCATTGAGCCCAACCTCTGTTCCATCCTGGATGCCGTCACGGTTGAGGTCAATCCAGACATAGTCACCGATACGCGGTTGGGGCACGATCCCGAAATCGATATCAGTTTCGTTTTGACCTGCGCTGAGGGTAAATGGATTTGTTCGGGCTTGGGTTCCTGGCGTTGTCCCATCGACATCGGTGGGATCAGCATCGGAGTCTTGAGCTGTGTCGCTCCCCTGACTTTGCGGAGAAGCATTGTACCCTGCGGGTGGATTGAACTCGACGTAGTAATCACCGGGTGGCAGGTTTTGGAAGATGTAATACCCCGGATTACCATTGGTGTCATTACTGGTTTGGGTGGTGCCCACAAAGGTGCCGTCACTCTGATAGAGCATGACGCTGACCCCGTTAACACCCGTTTCATTGGCATCTTGAATGCCATCACCATTGGCATCTAACCAGACATAGTCACCCAGGGTGGCTTGGCCTGTTGGTGGGGTGGTGGTAAGACCCGCATCAATGTCGCGTTCGTCGTCGCCGCTGGCGATAGTAATCACATCGGTTAAGCCGGTTGTCTGATTAGCATCAGAACCTGTCCCATCGTCGCGATCGGTACCACTGCTACTGGTAAAGAAATAGCCTGAGCCCGTGGGCGGAATGAATTTCAGAAAGTAGTCACCTGGATCGAGATAGGCAAACTCATAAAAGCCAGGGAAACCAAAGTGGTTTGGCCCGGTCATGGTGAAGTCGACGAACTCGTCGTCTGGCGTCCCCGGAATGCCATCAGCACCGGGGCGGTAAAGCTCGACTACTACCCCATTGATACCATTCTCACCATCGTCTTGAACGCCGTTGTTATTAGCATCGTTCCAGACAAAATCACCCAAAACCGGTGGATCGTCGGTTTGTAAGTCGACCTCTACCCGAGGCGGTTCTTGGGGTAGTAGGGGAGAGGTGCGATCGATGCGTCGTCCGGTGAGGGCAAAGGAATTAAAGGCTGATTCATTGGTAGGGGCAACGACCGGCACCCGCATGGGCCAATCGTTTGTCAGCGAGGTCAATGGATTGAGCCTGAAGCTGCCGTAGTCAATCTTGACCGCTGTGACCGTAGTAGGGTCATTGGGGAAGGTGGTTGTCCAGTCATCAACGCAACCGGGTGGCCAAAGCTGATCAGTACCGTCTAATGGATTCAGACGGCATGGATTTGACGACACACTATAGTAAACCTGAGCCGTGGGGACTTGGACTTCGATGGGGCCAACCAAATAAGGTCGCCACTCAGAATTCCTCGGCACGTTGGTATTGAGCACACTGGTGTCGTCAATATTGGGGAAGATATCGACGACGACCAAGTCTTCAATGGGCGTAGTACCGGTGTTGGTAACGGTGATTTGATAATCGACTGCACCACCGGGATAGCTCTGACCACTGATCTCGTAGCTGTTGTTTAATCCACCCTGTACCCGTTTACGTGCTTCGAGGAAGGGCAGCGTGGTAACGGTTACATCTGCGGTGGCACGGCAGAGGGGATTATCGTTAGTTGTGGATGAGTTGCTGTTGTAAACATTGTCGTCCCCGGTCTTGCCGTCGCCATCAATGTCGTCGCTATCACCAATATCGTTGTCACCCCTGCTATGGCAAACAAAATCTGCCGGGTCGGTACTTGTGTCGTAGGTACTGAGGTAAACCGTATTGGTGATGCTGCCCTGGATATCACCTTCTTCAATCCCGGCTTTATAGGTAATCGTCCAGGTCTTGTCGTCATTAAAAGCGTTACCGTCGGACCCATCGTCATAATCCGCAGCTTGACCTTCCCAAGTCCAGCGTAAGAGGGTTTGGCCACTACCGTTGTAGTTTTCAATGACTTCGAAATTAGACGGTGCTGACAGGCCACTATCGCCAGCATCAAACACATAGGAATTTGCCACATAGGCTAGGCCATCGGGCAGAATATCGACCACGACCGGATTTTCCAGAGTTCTGCGGGCATTGCGACGGTTGCCCGCAGTCAACCGAAACTCAACTAGCTCAGACGGCGCGTAAGGGCCGCTATTGGTTAAATCCTCTTTGCTAATGATGCCTACGGCACGGGGGCGATCGACAAAGGTTTCCACATCATCGTCATCGGTGTAGTCATTACCATTAAAGACACCTGTTAAGGTGGCGGTGTTATCAATGTCTTCTCCGTCTTGAATCGTCGCCCCTGTATCTTCCATGGTTGTGCGCACTTCGACATAGAGTCTGGGGCGAGTATTGGCGTTAAAGCCCACAGGCGCATTTTCGTAAATAATGCGAATGCCACGTGTCCCTGTTGGCAAGGTAAAGTTTTGCTGCTCAGTGTCGGCAACAACCAAATCAACCACCCCAGGCACATTTTGGAAGTTGACGTTGTCGGTACTGTATTGCAGTGTAAACGTCGCTCCGGCGTCGTTACTGTATCTACCCGTGCGGAAGCGTAGGGCATCTACCTCTGGCGGCAAATTGTCATCAAAGACGGTGAGGGTATCGAAGGCAACGTTACCCGTGTTTTGAATTCTATAGTCGTAGTAGAATTCGGTGCCAATATCAGGACGGCTGCCGTAGACAAAGCCTTGGTTGCGTTTTTGAAAGTTGGCTAAGCCAGGATCTGGATCGACGAACCCGTGGCTAACTTCCCCATCGTCGCTAAAGGCATCGCTAGTCACTTCAAAGGTACCGGCTCCGGTGACCGAGTTTGTCACATCTGGTAGTGTATCGGGGGCTGCACCACTCGAGTTGAAGGTGGCCGCTGGATAACTTAATACGACCTGAGCTCGGTAGGTTTCTTGCCCTACAGTGCGATCGCCGACGTTCCAGGTAATGGTGTCTCCCGGATCCACGATGCCATCGCCGTCGCCATCATTAAAGACGCCGCCATTGCTCACAGAGACAACTTCTGCCCCAACCTCTGGGGTGTCCGTCATGACGACGTTTTCTAGATTCAGGTTACCCGTACGTTGGGTTGGCGCAAGGCTGACTTCATAGGTAACATCTCCATCCAAGATGGGATCACCGGAAGGTAACAACTTGTTTTTAGTGACATTCCACTTACCTGCTGGGTTGCTGACATCACTGGTGATATCGTCACTGCTGGACTTTTGTCCTGGCGGATTTGCAGTGGCGGATTCAATAACAGCCGTGTTGTTGGCGGTTACGTTGTCGGCAGTAACTCCTTCTGGGAAGCGAACTCTAATAGCAATTGAACCCGCTGCCGAGTCTCCCTGAATCGTGCCGAGATCGTAGGTGAATGTTCTTGTGCCGCTGTTGTAGTTGGCTCTGGCCCCTTCTCCCTCTTCTAAACCGACATATTCCAGCTCGGTGGGAATCACGTCTGAGATTTGGACGTCTTCACATATATCAACGTTGATATCGTCTAAACTACAAGACCACTTAATTTCAAACAGAAAATCCTGACCTGACTCAACATCGGTAATATCTGCCCCATTCAGATCCAGCGCTGTTTTGATGACGTTAAGCGTGGAGTCAGCCCTGGCGGGAGTCACAAAGCCCAGCGTCGTGGTTAATATCGTTGCAGCGGCTAGTAACGCACTGGGGCGATTTTTAGCAGCGCGCGCAAACAGTGACAGATATCTGGGTAGAAGACTCATAGTAAGACCCTTATTGGCAGGCAATGATTTGGAGAATGGATTAGCAGAGCAGGTAAGGCATAAAGGCTCAGCACCGGGAAGCTCCCTCTTTAGCAATCCCGTTATGTTGGGATCAAAGACTCAGTAAATTCTGGGAGCTTCAAGCTGGGTTAATTGCAACACTGGTAATACGTCAGTAATTTTTCGTAGGCATGATCAAGGTTCGATCTGTAAGTCGGTGTCTTGATCAACGAAGGTGATGTTAAGCCCTCGGACATCGCGAAACACAAATTCGACTCGGCGGTTGCGGGCATACTCGACGCGATCGCGCTCTGAAGTTAAAAGCTGAGTTTCACCCAACGAGCGAATTGTCGTCCGGGCCGGATCAATGCCTTGCTGAATCAGATACGCTCTAGCATTGCGCGCCCGACGCAAGGCTAATTCTTGGTTGTAGGCATCACTGGCCCGAGAGTCGGTGTGGCCGTGCAGATCCACCACCAAGGTGGGATGGATTTGCATTGCTGCTGCAATTTGATCTAAAACAGCCGCGCTTTCAGCACTGATGTTGTCGCGATCCAGGCCAAAGTGAACGTTTCGAGGCACTTGCAGTTGAATTGGTTCTGGCGGGGGTGGGGCCACGACGACAGGTTCGGGGGGCTCAGGCCGGGTTGTACACTGGGGGACTTCAAAATCCAGATTGCTAGATGCAGCTGAGTTGTCATCTGTAGCAGACAGCGATCGCACCACGGTATTTAACGCTGGCTCTGAAGTGCCATAGCGAGGATCAGATGCGATCGCGCTGACTATGGTTCCTGATGGCAGTTCAGCGGATTCGTATGTGAAGTGCCCCGCTTGATCCACCGCAACAGTCGCTAAAGGCTGACTCAAAGGCCCATGGGCTGAATCAGCCGCATGGCTGAGGTAAAGCTCAACCTCAGATCCTGGATCAGCCATGCCTTCGATCATCACTTTGCCATTCATGACAAAGAACTCTGGACTCAGGAACTGAGGTGCATTAATCGCTAAATTGCCAGTATCCAACCGCCGATTGTCAGAATTGCGCACTGGATTTGGGCCATCGCCCCGCTGGAAATCTTGCACCCCATTGTGACGGCGGGTATTGAGGTCAATACTCAGGCCTTCCAGGCTGGCAAACACATTGTTTTGAATCAAGTTGCGATGGCTGGGGTTGCGGCTGCCAATGCCAAACGCGGTGACAACAACCCCCGGCCCTTTTTGATTATTGATTTCGTTGTCGACAACTCGATGGCCATTGCCCATTAGGTAAATCGCAGCGCGACGCAGGCGCTGACCATTGAACTTGATGGTGTTGTCGCGAATTTCAATCGCCCCTTCGGGCTTAAACAGAAAGATCCCTGCACCGTCGTTACCGCAGACCAGATTGCCACTGATGACGCTGTTATCAACGCTGCCCTCAATGCGGATGCCATCGGGCATGCCCGCTAGGCCATTGGCGACTAAGATGTTTTCTTCAACCTTCAGATTTTCAGCCCGAGCCCCGGTAATGATCGCACTGCCGTCATGGTGAGCAATGCGATTCCGACGAACCGTTGTGCCTTGGCTGTTGAATACAGAAACCCCAAACGCTGAAGGTGTCTCAGGCATGGCTTCTGTCGGTGGCATCCCCAACCAATTGTGTTCAATCAGTACATCCTCAGGCGGAATGTTTTCGTCGTAATAGGAAAACCCTTGGGCGGGTGGATATTGTTGGCTGGTATCTGGGGGTGGCAAACGATGGGCAATAAAGATATCTGCGGGTGGTGTAATCGCCGTAGCTCGGTGCTCTGCGGTAAAGCCATAAAGGCTCAAGCCTCGTACTGTTACGCCACTGGCAACGATACTCAACCCCCGAAACACTTCAGCCTCTGGAGCTGGCGTAATTTCGACAACCGGGATTGGCACTTCGATTTCAGCCGTTGCCGATAGGGCTGGGTCATAACCGGGTTGGGTAGTGCCATCTAGGGTTAGATCAGGGCTTGCGATCGCGGGTAGCGGCGTTACCAATTGAATCTTTGTTTGATTCGCCGGGAGATTAAATTCAATGCGCGATGCTGATTCAGCAGATTCAACCACAGTGACTTGAGCTTGTTCGACATCACTTAGAGAAGCCAATGGCAAGGTGCCGTTAGTCAGTTCAATGGCTTCTCGCAAGGTCAACATCTCGTCAGCCTGGATCGGGCCGTCTTGACTACTATTGACGACGATGTGGAGATCAGGTGGTGGTGTAGTCACGTGAGCCGGGGTGGCCTGTGCCCAGACTGCGACTTGAGAGACGAGTGTTGTTGCGGCTAGACCGCAAGCCATCAATAGCTGATAGCGTCGAGTGCTTAGGGGATGCATCATCAGTCTTGCTCCTTATCTCCAGCGAATTCGCTTAATTGTTTGTTGCAGCGGCTTCTAGCACAGACTCTTGCTGCTGAGGGGGGGCTACCTCTTGCAGACCAAAGCCACCAAATAAACTGTTGAGCTTGGCAGTAATGCCGAAATAAAATCCCCCAGCGGAGCGATTGCTCCCAGTGAAATCGCGGTCATAGGCGCTACCAAAGCTGTAACCCGCCGACAACCGCAGATCAGGTGTCGGATAGTAGCCCAACTCGAGGGCCGCACCCATTTCGGTATATCCGGCAGAGCTGCCAATCCAGCGGGCTTCACCAACGACATCCCAGTCGTATCCCAATCGATAAGTGGTTCTAAACTGGGCTAGATGAACCGCACTGTTAGATACAAAGTCATCAAACCCACCCGTTTCACTGCTGCCAATGCCACCAATGCGGGTTGTGCTGGTGCGGAAGGCATACTTGCCATAAAACTCCCAGCGCCAATTCGGTGCATAAATTGCCTCAGCAGTAAAGAGATGTTCTTCCGAGCCGATGTCAGACCCAAAGAGTAAGGTCTCGGGCGTAGCAGAAGGATTACCCCGGTATTCATAACGCAGCAGGGCATTGAACTGATCGCTATGGGGATCTCGGTAGGCAAGGCCCAGCTTCAGCGTGCTAGAGGTTCCCAGTCCATCTAGGGATTGATTGGCAGCACTGGCCAGTTCATAGTTGAATAAGACGCTGACTGCTGGCGACAATCGACCCAGGGCAGATGCTGTGAAAACTGTGTTAGACCCTTGGGAGGAAGAACGGTGCTCTAGGCGGGCACTCGCTTGCAAATCAGGATTATCAGTGTAAGAAAGTCCGACGCTGAAACTGTCACCATCGGTGAGCAGCAGTGAGGATGCCCCCGATCCCACCGCAAAGGGTTGCACAAATTGCGTTCCGGCAGCAGTGATACTAGAGATGTTGTTAAACACATGCTCGTAAGCCAAATCAAGCCGCAGGCCGGGGGCCAACGTAAAGCCCTGTTCTAGCCCAACCGTTCCTCCCACTTGAGTGCCGTCGATAACTGAGAAGCGACCCCGAATGGTGGTGTCTTCACCTAGGGCATAGGCAGCATCCAAATCGATGGTGGTAACTGCGCCGCGATCATTGATGCCGTTGTTTTCGAGGAAAATCTGATTGACCCCGAGCGTAATACCGGGCATCAGTTGCCAATCTAGGCCAAAGATGGTGCGGTTGGGATAGATTGAGTCTCCATTAGAAGACAGATTCAGCTCATTTTGGGCAAAGAGGGTAATGTCTTCGCTCAAGTTAGTGGTTAAGCGCGATCGCAGCTGATCAGAACTCGACGATAAAGCATTGGGAGAAATCCGATCGGTGCGTTCTCGGTGAATCCAGTCGAACTCTAGATTGGTATCACCAAGTTGCTGAACAATACCCAGTGAAAAGGTGTCTAGCGAGTTATCAACTCGGCTACCAGGGGTGGCAGAAACGCCAGTCTCAAGCAGCTCACTTAGGGTCAAGAGCGGGCGCGGTGCGGTACCGACATTCTCTTCGTGGTCATACCGGGCGCGGATGTTGGTTGTCTCAGAGACAGCAGCAACTGCCTCAATGCCATAGCGGGTTTGCCCCGGTACAAAGCTAGTTGTGGCAGTGTTGGTAAAGCCTGCGTCAGTATGGCGAAAATAAGCTCGCCCGGCCAACCAGTTGGTTACCGTGCCCTCAAGTTCAAGCCGATAGGCTGAACCGCTGATTGGGCCAGACAAATCAAAATCACTATCTGAATGGGCAAATTCTGCAATCAGCTGAGCATCTTCACCAAAGGAAATTTGAGCGTCTGCGCCATACAGTTCAAAGCTCCGGTTGCCTTGGTTCTCTCTGAGATAGGTCGCGCCCAGCCAGCTCTCGTGGTTCAAAGTGCGATCTAGGTTGTACTGTAAACGGCCTGCATAAATATTGGTGTTAGTGCCGTCTCCTTCAAACTGGTAGGTCGCCACAATCCGGCGTACTAGGACAGTCCCGGTCTCGTCGACAGCCGTGCGTAAAACCGCATCGCGGAACAGAATTGTACCCCGGTCATAGTCAATTTCGTAGTCGGTGCCGCGATAGAGCGCCTGACGTTCGACGACCGTACCAGGGCGATCCAATTCTTCTAGTTCTAGGAAGATATTTTCACTCCCGGGCACGAGCAAACGGCGAGAGAGGAAATAGAAGCCGCTAGTGCCATCCGGCGCAATCGTGTCTCGTTGAAACCCGTCTACGTTGTCGCCATAGAAGCCGGTTACGGCTAAATCACCAATGTTGTAGTTAAATTTAAAGCCATGGAGTTGACGGGTTGTGGCGCTAAATAGTTGGGATGAGGTGGCAAACTCTTCGGTGTTGAAATCCCCCCACGAAAAGTAGTCAATTCCAGCCCCTGCCACTGGCGAAGTGCGCTCAAATCTCAGGTAAAGGCTGTCAATGGAAGGTGCTAAAACGTCACGGCTAGAATCATCGCCGTAGACCGGATAGTTGTGTTCGCATCGTTGGGTGTCGCGAAACAGTTCAATACTGCCGGTACAGTCTTCATTCAGTGAGCGATCGCTGTTGTAAGCCCCCGTGAACAGCCAGTCTCCTAAGTTCCCGATGGCAAAAACAGCGGCATCTACATCGAACTCGTAGCCATTGTTGCCATCGGGGGGTAGGAAGTCTCGGAAGCTGCTGTAGTAGTCGGTGCCCCGTGCCCCAAAGTGGAGGTCGATGACGCCAGTTACCAAGCTAGGACGCTGTTGGGTTTCAAACTGAATCTGATTAAACGCTTCTAGCCCATTTGCAGTTGCCCTGAGCTGCACCCGTTGGGCTTCCAACGGCGATCGCAGTTCGGCAGTATAGCGACCATTACGAGCTTCAACTTGAAACCCAGCTTGATCAGGGAACAGGTCTGCCCCCACAAATTCTCCGTCGGTGGCCGTTAAAGTAACGGTTGTATTCCAGTTGGAAAGATTACCATTCTCATCTAGCAGTTGACCTTGAATGGTGGCTGTTGAGCGACCATCGGCAGCAACTTGGGCTTCCCGAGTTTCAACCGTAAGCTGAGTCGGCACCCCGCGAACCTGAATCTCTATCGTCGTTAGGGGAGTGTTAGTCCCTCTAATGGCAGCATCAAGGCTGTTCGTGCCTGCCTGTAGCGGTACCCCGTACCAAGTTTCAACGGTGACGTTACGGGTTTCGTCAACCTCTGTCCGACCGAGCAAAGATGCGTCAACCCGTGTGCCATTGACTTGCAATTCAATATCAGCACCAGTTGGATATTCCAGAATCACGGTGGTGGCTGGCACATCTAGAACAGCATTGCCGACAGGATTTAGAATCCGAACCTGATTGGCTAATGCCTGTTGATCTAGGGGTTGAATCTCAGTCTCCGCTAATTCTTCTGCATCAGATACGGTGGTTGTGTCCTCTGCTGATTCTTCCGAGGTGAGTGCTTCCACCGCCTCCATTTCAGCCTCTTGAAGGCCGTCTAGCTGGCTGGCACCATCGGCGATCGCGGTCGGCTCATTGTCTGCAATATCAGCAACCTCAGTCCCGATCTCAGTGGTGAGTTCTGCTTCTGGAGACGGCAACAAGTCTGCCGCGATTGGCGTATCTGCTGCTTGTGTAGCAAATGTCTCTGGAATAACCTCAAGGCTACGGGTTGAGTCTGAGGAAGGTGCACTAGCGACTGTGGTTTCTATTTGAGTGCCTTCGACCTCGCGATCGCGTGAGGAAAGTTCAGATGATGTTGCCTCGGCTTGCGACAATTCTGCAATGTTGGCTGCTTGGGCTTTAGGGCTGATAGATTGGGTTGCCGCTAATGCAGTTGCAGGATTTGCTGTGATGCCAACGGTGCCTGCGATCGCCCCCAATAGACTGGCCCTGATGATAGTGTTTCTCTGTGACGATTTCATGACTGATTTTCCTCCTGGAAGGTGGGGGTGACCGCAAAGTTCATGCGGACCATGCCACCCGGTGCTAGATGCACAAGCCGTGACTGACTATTGCGTTCTCTGAAATAGAGGTTGGGGGCGAGGGTATAACCCGGTAGGCTGCTTAAATCGAGGGCACCAGTGCGGTATCCCGGTAGCATGTTGGAGACAGAATAGAGACCTTCTGCATCGGTGACGATGCGGTTGCCGTCATCCAAAAACACAACGGCGTTGGGGACACCAGGTTCACCGGGCTGCTGTTCGCCATCAAAGTTTTTGTCAACAAACACCCGGCCAATCAATGTGCCGCAGTCGCTGAGAATACCAGGGTCAAGACGCATCAGATGACTTACCGGGCCGTCTTTGACCGATAAACCATTGTCTGCCCGTATCCCATTCACCACTGCTGAGTTGCGCGCTGACCCGCGGACTGCATCCGGGGTAATATTGGCGGCATAAATAATGTTTAGGGTTTGACCTGAGGGAATACTGGCTCCGGCGTTGAAGGTTACCGTTAAGCCATCTGGACTCACCTCTGAGGTAATTGCAACGGGGCTGCCGTTAATGTGAGCCCGTACCGAATCTGCTAAGAAGCGGAAACCAAAGGGCAGTACATCAGTTGCAACGATGGTGTTGAGATCGACATCCACCAGGTTGCGAATAGCGAGTCGATACACGGCGGTGTCACCCGGTTGAGCCGCAGCGCGATCGCCAGACTTTGTGATTTGAATCTGTCGGTTTTCGCAAATGACCGTCCCTAAGGCTAGGGAGAAGAGATTCAGAAGCCCAGTTTCTGCATCCAGAACCTCAACCACGTTGTCACTGATTTGGTTGCCCCCAGCCACACTGATCGGCTGACCATCTAGGGCTGTCGCCCGATAGCGCACAATACTGCCGTTAGAACCGCCCGTACTCTGCAGAATCTCAATGCGAACGCGGCGCTCGATGAACTCTGAACCTGAGGGTGGGTCAACAGCCAAGATGTAAACTTGACCCGGATCCGTCTGACCTTGATTGGGGTCAAACAAGAAGTTGTAGCGTCCCTGATCCGCATTGGTTAAGAAGAAGGGATTACTATTTTCAATATTGGGTGCTTTACCACCAGGAATGTTGTTGCCTGGATTATCAGGAAATTCCGTACGGGTTAAGGGAAGCAAACCGGCAGGTTCTAAACCACTGGCATCTGCTTCGTAAATTGCGACTGAAAACCCTGCATAGTTAGCAAGCTGAGTGCCGTTACACGCCAGAATTTGTCCCAGCGGATCAACCAGCGGTGACGTTTGAGTGGTAATCGCACGAGACGTGCCTTGAAAGTTATTGCCACTAGCAGGGTCAGAATATTCATAAGTGGCCTGGTTCACCAGTGGTATCTGCACCTGAGCCAGGGTTGCGATCGGATTTTGAACGATTGCAAAGGCCAGCAGCGCAGTCGCCAGGTACTTAACCCATCGGTGTTTGAGCCAGTTTGGTTTATGTTGAGAGCGGTTGGTCATGATGTTTCCCTGAGATCCGCGAGCGAGGCAATCCTGATGGGGGTAAACCAGTTCCACTGGTTGGCAACGCGAAAAATTCGTGCAAAGTCCCCCTAAGGTTTCGGCTTGAGCTTTTTCAGCAGCTCGTAGCGAGACCCCATGTCAATAGCGATAGGTTGTGTAAAAAGTCTGATTAAGCAGGTTGCAAGCGTTAGGAAAGCGCACGACCGCCCTATCGGAGAGCTAGACAGAATCAGCAATAGCTGCGATCGCGCGCTTCAATCCGACTTATTTCACCTGCACGTCGTAGGCTACTTTGAGTGAGCTAGCAGAGGCCAAAGACTCGCCAAAGCTCCAACGAACATGGGTATAAGCTTCAGCAGGTGCAGGTTGGAGTTCAACCGTGCCATCGGGCAGGGTGACTTCAACCATGGGCTCAGCCACAAAGGTTTCGCCGCCATCGATGCTGTAGACCAGTTCTGCCCCTTCTACAGGGGTTGCAGAAGCCAAAACATAGGTCATTTCAGCCGGAATTGCCTGGCTGATAACCAAGTTCTCAGCTTCAACATCGCCAGAGTTGGCACCATCAATGGTGTAACGTAAGACATCACCGGGAAATACCTGGGCTTGACCTGCCAACGCTTCCCAAGTGGTGGCTTGTTCTCCAGCAGTGTTGACTTCAACAATCTGCTTTTCTGCAGTTAGGGTGAGTTTGACCTCGGGCCGACGGATCGTTTCGACAATCGACTCAGTGATTTTTTGAATTTGGGCAAAGACAGGAGTGCCAATAAAGGGGGCAGAGCCGACTAGAACCAGGGCACCCAGACCGATAAACCAACGTTTCATAGTAGTTGTTCTCCGTTTAATCTTGGGGTAATTGCAATGAATGAATGGGGGTAGGCAAGCCGTAGACACTTGCCTACCGTTGAGGGGTGGGGTGGTTAGTTCAGCACGCGGCGGAAAATCAGGGAGCCTGATTCACCAGGGCCGACTAAGCCAGGAACCTGATCGACATAGCGAGTGACATCGGTATTTGCATCTGAACCGGAGGTATCGCCAGTTGGGGTATTGGCCGGGGCACCGCTGTAGTAGGTGATGGTACCGCCGTTAGAGTCAGTTGCAGACCCTGGAACATTGCTGGTGTCAATCACACTGTTGTTGTCGTTATCCAGCGCCCAATTATTGCCGCCATCGGTGCCGTCCTCGTTGATGACCACATTTTCAGCATTGAGCACCACGTTGTTGCTACCGGAAGCTGTTTCACTGATGTTGGTGTAGGTCACCCGATATTCAATGATGTTGCCCGGTGCTGGATTCTTAGGATCGGCGCTGAAGTCACCTTGACCAGACTGCACCGCTGGGCCACTGCCTTGCAGGATGCGAGACTCTTTAGCGAGCTGCAGATAACCCGTGTAAACTTGGTCAATCGTGATGTTGCTGGCTGTATTACCCCCGGCATCTTCCAACGTAGCTGTAATCGGAACGGGGAAGCCGCCAATTGGATTACCGGTGCCATCGGTATCCGTGGAGAGGGGGGTGCCATCTGGCAAGTCTACCCGGACACCGTAGGTGACTTCATCATTGGGATCCACATCTGGGATGACAATATCTCCACCAGCCGTACCGCCCGTGCGGGTAAAGGTCGTGCCGTTGTACTCGTAAATCGCCGTCTCACCATCGGGATCGGTAATGGTGACGATAGTGCCATCGGGTAAATCATTGGTATCCGCAGGAGGGGTGGGTACCAAGGTAATGTCACCCGTGGTTTGGCCGTTGTTGAGCACCGTGTTGGCAAAATCGACCGGATCAGGATCGAGTTCATCGCGGCTATCGGTGGCATCGAAGGTGATATCGGCAGGATCAACCGGGACAGATTTGTTGGTGAAGTCATCATTCGTCCCTGTGGGGCCAATTGCCTCGGGCTCATTCTCAGGGCCATTGATTAGATCCAAGCTAGAAGGCAAGCCAATGGTCTTGATGTTGGCTTCACCGCCAGTCCCAGTACCGCTGTTGGTGTTGCTGGGGTCAGTGCCGTCACCTGCGGTCGGGTCGTTCAGATCGATGTCGTCAGGTACCCCGTCATCGTCGTCATCAGGGATGTAGCCATCGCTCGGTGGGTCAAAGCCGCCAGTACCGCCAGTACCGCCAGTGGGATTGTAGTTGCTGGGGGTGCTGTCACCCGATTCATCATTGACCAGTTCGTTGGGGTCGCCACCGGGATCCGCAGAACCAAAGACTTGCGCGATATTAGCAAAGGTTGCTTCGGTCAAACCAGTCGGTACATTAGTCGTTTCTACTGTAAACCGGAAGGTTTCAACCACGCTGGTGGGCGCTAGGGAGATAATTGAGGAATCGCTGATGAAACCAACCCGGGTAATGGTTCCCCCCAGCCCAGGAGCAGTGGAACTGGTAAACCAATCTGCATCATGGGCATTGGTGGTAGTGGCGGTGCCACTGTAAACTACGGTCCAACCTGCCGGGGCAGTAGGTGTCCCACTCAACACGGTGTGATCGGGTAGAGCGTCGGATACCAAAATATGAGACCCAGTGCCGCCATCAACTGAGATACCATCGACGGGATACAAAGGCCCAGGGGTAAAGGCAGGGGTGTTACCTGTAGTGTCTGTCCCCTCAACCTCGAACCGCAATTCGTAAGTCAATTCATCGTCAGTCAGGCTAGCTGCGTTATTTGCCTCATAGTTGCTGAGAATCTTTTCGATGGTGACTAGGGGTTGGGTATCGAGGGTCGAATCAACCGGGATAGACTGACGAGCACTGGCTTCGCGGGTGCCATTAGCCGGATCACCATCCACTTCATCCACACCACCCACAGTGGTGGGGAAAGGTGCGTCTGAGGTGTAGACATCGAGTACACCATTGGGCACATAATCTTGGTTTTGGCCATCACCAGGCGTGTTACCCAAGCGGACTTCAACGGGATCGCCAGGATTAGCATTGCTAGCCACCTGAATCGGTACCCGTACGAGCACCTTACCGTTTGGAGGAATAGCATCCGTAATGCCATCACCGTCTGGGTTAAAACCTGTATCGCGAGGATCGCCCCAGGTTGTGCCATCGTAGCTGATTTCAATCTGGCCGTCCTGGCTACCATTATTGGTTGTCACCACAGCGGTATCTGGGATGAAGAACTCAGTGGGGTCGTTACCCACGTTGGTGACTTCATAGATGTAGTAAAGCTGATCATCGGGGTCAACCAAGCCGTCGTTGTCTGCGTCACCGCCAGTTGGATTAAACTCAATTCCGGCAGGTTGGACGGTAATACCGGCTACTTCAGCGACCTGAACCACCACTTCGTTTGATGTGGTCGTGATGGGTGTGTTGTTAGGGTCGTTGGGGTCTTCGTAAGTCGCGGTTGCTTCGTTGGTAATTTGGGTGCCTGCTGCCGTGCCATCGGCAAGGACGGCGGTGACCATGTGGAGTGTTCCGCCCAGGGCAAGTGCTGCCGCAATAATTGTACGGTAGACTTTCCCCTGAATTTTTTTGGGTTGATTAGCTCTTTTCATTGTCTTGTAAAAGAAGAAATAGATACAATTCGAGGCAGCATAAACATGTACTGAAAAACAGCACTTGCCATCGTTGCAGCGTTTAGGGTTACAGCTTCCGTAGCCAGCTTGTCCTGATGTCAATCGTCAAGGGCTAGACGGTTGAGGACTCAATGGGATGTATGGGGAACATCCGTTGGAAAGCGGCTGTAGGGGTAAAGCAGGACATTCATTAAACGTCTTGCAAGCTTTTGGATACAGGTCTCAAGTTTTCTCATTTCACTAGTCATTAATTTGAAAAAACTTCCGGTTATTGGCTCAAGATGATGAAGCCTAAACTAGGAATCGAGCACTAGCTAATTGAATGGTTAATGACCTATTCCTCATTTTGTAACAGTCTGACCTGCCTTCAATAGTTAGTATTGACAATTACAAAGGTAAAATAGCTCGGTCATTATGCGTATTTTAAAGAACACAAATAGTGACGCCGTCTAAGCGAACATGACTGGGTAAATACACTTAAATCTCCGAGTTTTTATCAGTTTGGTCTACCATCGAGTCATTAAGAATACGGGTAACAAAGCCTGCGTTGGACGGGAGCATCCCGAATGTGAAAAAACATCAGATTTCCAGGGAGCCATTGAGATAAGTACAGCGAAGGGAAAGCATAGCATTGACATTTTCAGCTTTCCACTGAGCCCCCGAGATTTTCAACCGACGGTCAATCTGTTTGACAGC
>JBCBTQ010000025.1:0-38029 GCA_039818605.1 Cyanobacteria bacterium J06639_14
TTTGGAGGCGAGTGCATCGTCAATATTAACCACGCGCTCGCCCCCGAAAGAGGATTCAGATTCAGTGCTGCTGAATGCTATGGCGGTGTGCCAGTTGAGGCACAGCTACTTTGTTTGCACACCAACTCCTTACTGATTAACATCACTTTCAGGAATGAAGAAAACGTTTTGCTGCAAATCGTTGCTAGTCAGATCCGTATTCATTGTGATGATGTCAGTCAGTGAGTGCTGATGGGTAATGCCGTAGTTTGTTTCGATCGCAGCCAGGTCTGGATCGTTGAGGTAGAAGAAGCGATCGCCATCCCGCAGGACTTCGAATTGTTCTTTCCACATGGCCTGCTGTAGCTCGCCAAACTCGGAGTTCAGCAAGTGTTCTTCGGAAACCATGCCAACAAAGGAATCAACCTTATCAACACTGCCGTAGATCGCCTTTAGGCGAGCCGCCAGGGTTGTTTTGCGAACGCCAGTGACGGCTTCGCCATCCGCTGCTTCGGAGCCAATTTCCAGTAGATTGCCGTCGCGATCGCGAAGTTCGGTAAAGGTCAGACTGTCTACACTATCAATCCCGAGCCCCTCAGGAAATTCCTCCGTGTCTTCACCCGTGATATCGGTGAAAGACTCGACTCGCTCTAGCCCGTAAGCTTCGCGCAGATCGTTATAGAGGGGAATGCCATGGTCGCGAGCCCGCATGATATCAAGGGCTCCCAAGTCTTGCACCGTCGTAAAACTCTCGGGAAGACCAGGACCATCTAACTCGCCGCCATTACCCGTGGGAATCTGAAACAGAACACTGCGGAGCTGGTTATCAATTTGTTCATCGTTTTTGTATTGAGCTTCCCCCGCCATACCTGTCAGAATCGTATCTAGTCCGAGTTCAGGCACCAAGTCCGGGTTGCCAAAAGCCACATTGAGCGGCACTGCCAACTCGACTTCCCCGCTGTCGGCTGCTACCTCAATTCCCTCGGCTTCAAACGCGGCTAGCGTCTCAGAGGAGTAGCGGCTGGCATCCGTTTCAATTTCGAACTCACCGTGAATCAAACTGTGAGCGCGATAGCCGACAGTCGCAAATTCGTTACTGAGTCTGGGGTCAACGGTGGCGTCATAACCTTGATAGGTATCCAACGTGACCCCCATCGCGGGCAAAAACTCGTTATAGGTGATGTATTGTTGCTGAGCGCTGACAACTTTACGCGCTACCTGAAACTTGATTTCCTCGTCCAGGTATTCGGGTAAGGTATCCACAATGCGGTTATGCTCGCGCACAAACAAAGTCTGAATCGCCGTTAGACCGATATTTTCGTTGGCACGAACGTCACCCGTCACGACTGCTTTCTCTGGGGTTGCCCTTAACGCCCCTTGGAGTTCCATGACTGGGGCTGAAGCTGCGTCACCCCGAGCATCGGCACGGGGAAGGTAACCATCTTCCGTCAGTAGATAGGCCGAGTTATTGGTCGGATCGCCGTCAACAGAGCCTTCGCGCAGCCAGTCTAAGCGTTCCTCGCTCCCCCCGTAGACAGCCCAACCATCAAGATAGGAACTGACAGTATTCAGCTGCTCACGCGGTATATAGTCGTTACCTGTACCCGCGACGCCTGCTGAGCGCTCAAAATCAATGACGCCCAAATCATTCTGGAATTCTTCTAGCGGGTCACTTGCATCAAATGCAAGCGGTAGCTTTTCCCCCCCTTCACCGCGCAAGCCGAAGGTGTGATCGATGAATTGTCCCCAATATCCGCCCCACTGGGTGACACCATTTTCAGAAAACAAGTTCTGGTTCGAGTCATTAAAAATGCGATTGCTAACGTAGCGAGCATCAGGCCCTTCAACGATTTCGCTGACGCCATCGGCATAGTTCGCTGGGGCAACGCGGCTGTAAGGTGTATCAGCCTGCCCCAAAGATGGCTCATGCAAGTTATTCCCGCTGCCGTCGAGGCTGGTCACCTCACTTAATGGCACAAACTCAAACTTGCCATGGGTTCGCAGTGTTTCAGCTTGGATACCTGGCAACTCAGCGACGGTCCGATCGCCCACTCGAATAAAGGTACTGCCATCGTCCTCACGAAAGGAGAGGTCATTAACCTCGGTTACGCCAATGCGGGCGATCGCTAGCGTATCCTCGCTGATGCTGAAATCAAAAATGTAGTTGGCGCGATCGGGAAGGGTGTTATTGATTAGCCAAAAAGTGTCATGGCCCGAATCTCCCCAGACGGAATTCCCACCGCTGCCATTGAGATAGAAGGTATCGTTACCGTTACCGCCAAAGGCAAAATCGCGTGCCCCTAAAATGAGAACGTCATAACCGTTCTCGCCAAAGACGTAATTACCGACGCTAGAAGAAGATGAATCATCATCATCATCGTCATCGTCATCGTCGTGACTTGCTAGGAACCCACCGCTACTGACATCCAGGACGTCGTTGCCATTGCCGCCAAAGAGGAATTCAGAACCATTGCCAAATATGCGATCGTTCCCATTACCCCCAAAGAGCCAGTTACTCCCAGTTCCTACACGAGCATCGATGAAGTCATCACCATCATTGCCGTAATAAATATTGCTACCAAAGGCTTGAAATTCATCAGAACCTGATGTGCCTGAAATGTAATAGGGTGTTGTGCATCCCTCCCCAGTGGGTGAGCCTGAATAATTCTTGCCAGTACTTGTAACGGTGCCGGTAGCCATAAACCGTCTCCGAGTAACGTCAGTTGGTAGAACACCCACACTTACTCAGCAAACAGCAAACGCAGATACGTAATGCTGCAAGGTCTCTAGGCTATTGCTGATATCAAAGCAATGGGGTGCTAGAAGACGTGTCGCTACGGCAAGGCTCAATTCGCTCAATTAACAAGTTGCTTCACTCAAACAAACTGATTACTTAACCCAAAATCCGGAAACGTGTGCTAAGAAATCAGGTAATTCAGTCCGTATAAGAGCGACACAAACTATACAGTCAAAGGGTTATCCCAATTTTGGGAAATAGCATTAAAGACTGCAGGTTTGGAGTGTAAATGCCATATCGGCTTCTCGTAGAGTTTGTTTAATGGAGTCGCATCAGTAGGATCACCCTCGCGTAAACTAAATTTATTGCCCTATCTCAGCAGCAACAGTTTGCCTCCTGCTGTCGTCAAATACTTGTACCTTCCAACAAGCCGTTCTGCCCCTCTAACGCGAGGAAGGAAACTGACTCAGGCACGTGATTGAGTTCATTATCCAGTGACTGTTCCTCATACACTCGGACCCCAAAACTGCTGTTGGTAATCGTATCGAGCCGTAGATTAGCCGTGTCTCCTCCCTGGAAGGAACTTAATTTAGCAATGAGGGATGGCGCGGCATTGAAATCAGTCTCGAAACTAACGGTGGAAGGGTTATTTTGATAGACCTGTTCTGTGCTCCCTCCTTGCAAGAGCGTATCACCATCCGAAGCGACGCCCGAGTCAATCGCCAGCCACCCAATCGTCTCGTTTAAATGGCTCCCATTATTCAGGGCTTCCTCTTCCTGCATCGTGAGCTGAAACCCATCGGCGGACTGCCCTCGGCTGCGGGTAACAACCCAATCGCTACCATTGGCAGTTTGCACCTGGGAAAGTACAGTAGGCGTTGCATCAAAACCCGTTAAGTCAACTGTCTCAAAACCTGAGGAACTCAGAAGATTCGAGTCATAGGTACCGGCTGAAATGTGTGTCCCGTCCGCCAGCATCCAGTCGCCAGCTTCCATAACCAGATAGGAAACCGATTCGTTCGTGTGCCAACCGTCTTTATAGTTAGGCTCCTGAATACGAAATTCAAAAGAGTCACTGGTTACGTTACGAACGCGAACAGCGGCAGGATCACTCCCTTTGAAAGTTGGGTCGGAAACAATGACCACCGGATTGGTGTAGGTATTCTCCAGGGAAATGGTTTTCCATTGATTGTTGAGGTCGTTAAGACTGCCATATTCGCCAATGCTTGCCGCGGTTTCCCCATTAAATTCCAGATAAGTGGGCTGGGTAACCGGGCCAAGGGGTAAATCATTGTTATTCGGGTCAATGATGCTGCCGACAAAACCGAGGGGCAGTTGATCCTCACCGGCAAAATCAAAGTCAGAAACACCGGAGAAATCAAACTGATCCGAAATGTCTTGGTCTTCGCCAGTTAACACCACATCAACTGTTTGGAACTCCACAGCATTATTCGCTGGAAAATCTGAAGCCGCTAGGGCATCCAACTGGGCCTGCAAAATGGGGGCATAGGCTTGCTGTGAGGCATTCCCATTGAAGAACTCGTTGGTTACGGGCTGAATAAAGCCTTTCGTCAGTACCACCCGTGCAGTTTGGCCAGCCGGTCCGTTCACAATCACACTGGGTCCGCTAGCATCGTAGGTGCCAACGGACCCAGCCGCGAGGCCATTTACCGTTAGGGAGACTGCCGTCTCGGGAGAGTTCTGCGATGCCACCCCCTGGGAGCCCCCCTGGTTACCGACGCCTTGAAGTTGCCCGGTGGCGGTGGTGCCATCCGTAAAAGTCACGGTAAAGGTGGAACCAATCAACTCTGCGCCCGAAACACCGCCGACATCCCATGCCGGATCCGTGCCCGCATCAAGGGGACCTTTAGCGGCACCCGCGATCGAGTTCGGATCCATATCTACCGAGAAGCCAATTGTTTCACCGGGTTCAAACCCACCATCAACGGTGGCATCAAAGAGGAGTTGGACTTCTTCAAAGCCCGCAGTCCCTCCGGCACCAATATAGGAAGCGTTGCTGGGGGCAATGATGCCGGTCCCCCCGTTCGTGTTGATGGTGAGCGGTTTGGATACCGTGTCGCCAGCAACGCCAAATGGGTCGAAGACGCTGTCAGGATAGAGGGCATTGGTGACGTCAATATTGACTTGGGCAATGTTTTTGTCACCTGTATTGGTGAATTGGAAGGCGTTATTCCCAAAGTTTGATATCTGGACATTGTTACTATTGGCTGTCACCGTCAGAACGGCCTCACCGTTCGCCGAGGGGGGCTCATCGTCGTCAGTGATGGTGACCGATGCTGACCCTGTACCAATTTGGGCATTGGAACTGACCCCAATCATGTTGACGCTGAAGGCTTCGTCACCTTCGACGATCGCATCCTGCAGTACATCAATTAGGACTGTGACATCGGAAGAGCTACCTGCGATCGTGACTGTATCGGTGTAAATACCCGTCTGCGGATCATAGCTAGCGGTGGCGGAGGTGTATTCGTAGTCGGACTGAGGAGAAGCCGTGCCAGGAACAATTTCGAACGTAATATCAACCGATTCATCATTGGGTACCGTCGTATCAGTCAGCAGCGAGAGCTGAACCTGGCTGTCGCCTTCACTGATCGTGTATGGGCTGCCTACGAAGGAAACCGTCAAAGGAGCAGATGTGTCGCTATCTAACTGAAGGATCTCGATACCGTTGATCAGCGGGTTTTCGACCCCATGGATGAAGTCAATATTGAGCGTTCCGTCATCAACGGTGACAATGTTGCTAATGACAGTCCCAACCTGGTGACCATATTGCTCCGACAGGTCCAGATCATCGAGATTGCTGGGTACAGTCCCTTCGATCGCGACATCATAGATGCGCTCTCCTGGTGAGTTTGTCCCATTAAAACCATTCCCGACATAAAGTCGCACTTCATATAGGCCGACCGCTGGGACATCGAACGCCCATTGCATTTCTGAGCCGCCGACCTGATCCCAACGCTCAGTATCGAAAATGACGCCAGGTGTAGAGGATGGGACTGTTGGATCGGGCTCAACTGCGGGAAATTTTGCCGTTTGGTTACTTCCCGGATCAACGAGAAAAGAACTATTACTCGCCACTGTATCGGCGGACCAATTAGGGCCACTGTCAAGAGCTGCGATCGTGGGTCCCCCAGCATTGACCCGATACAGAACAGTCGGTTCGTTGGAAGTTCCCGTTGCCGTGATTTCTACATCATTGAAGATGGCCTGAAACGCATCGGCCTCGGATTGTCCCGTGTTTGAAGAGAGTAAGCCCACAGCCAAACCTGAGGTCTGTCCCTGAACCGTGTAGTTACCCAGGATGGCATCGAGGACTGCGGTGCCGCTTAGATCCAACGCCGTGCCAGAAACCGTTGTCGTATTACTGCCTCCGGTTTCATAGGTCACAGTGGGGATGGCAGTAGCCGCCGTTGGGTCAATCTCTAACTCAAAGAAGATTTGCTGGTTATCCGGTACGCTGAAGAGGTCATTGGCCTGAATAAATGATTCAGCTTGGACGACATCATTGTCTTCCAGCACGACTTGAATTTCGCCACTGGGATGTTGGATCGCCACTATCTTGAGATAGTTGCTTTGGTCGCCGGTGCCAATGTAGCCTCCAATTTGCTGAAATGAACCAGTAAAGGCGCTGGCGGGATTGAAGATACTCCATTTGATGGTGAAGGTATCTACGGTAGGGGCGATCGTGACCCCCGTGTGAAACAAGTACTCACCATCATTACTGTTGGTATGTGGATCTCCTTGGGAGACAACCTCAATCACGGTTGTGCCCCCACCGGCAGCCGTGGTGAACTTCACATTATCCAAATTAACGATCTGGTTGGGGAGCGCCGAAGGCTCCTGGAAAAACTGCTCAAAGTCGGTCGAGCCATCAATCATGACTCCAGTTAATCCACCACCATAGCCACTAGGTCCTGGGCGGTTGTCGTCCTGGTTAGCATCAAAATCCCATAGCAGCGTTTGCCCTGGCTCGACAACGACAGATCCCCCATTGGTGGGATCCCGAAGGAACGGGTCACTGACATTGAAAATACCGTCATCATCAAAGTCAGGGTCATTGGGTAAAACCAAATCAGAGGGCGCAAAAACATTGATGTTGTCGGGACCAAACTCAGCCACCCAGATAGTGCCATCTGGGGCAACGGTGACATCTAACGGTTGTGACTGACCGGTCACCAAGGTATAGATCCCATCATTGTCAATTACTTCATCATCAGCAGTCCCTAGAATGCCATCGTCGCCTGGGTCTACCAGGGGTTCTAAGGCAGTGCCATCGGCATTGAGATTCAACAGGGTGACGTTGCCGTTAAACTGAGTCACGACTAAAGAACCTTGTAGGGCTCCATCAAAGGCTCCTGCCGTGTACTCCACCAAGCCGTTACTGGAAGAACCAAGGTTGGCCAACGTATTGCTTTCAGGGCTGTCTCGTTCAATCCGGATCCCGCTCTCGGTTAGGCGTGCAGGATCGGCCGTAAATTTACTAGGGTCGATGATGAAGCCATCTTGCACGGCAATCGAGTCAGGCACCAAAGCTGACACGTCGGGGACGGTGTTAGGCGATACGGAGGCGTCAGGATTCCCCGTATCGTCATAAACGGTCCAAGCCAAATCTTGATTAGAACGGACTGGGGCCGGATGACCGTAATAGCCTCCGTCTTCGAGCAAAAACAGCGGTTCCGGATCACCCGTACCACCGTTATTGGGTTGATTGGTAGCCTCGCCATTCACCGCGATGGGATTGCCACCCAAGTTGCCGTTTGAGCCGTTATCAACGGTATAGAGCTGACCCGCCTCAGTCAGTTCGATGTCGTAATGGTTGCGGAGGCCATCGGCAAAGATCCGCAGGGGGGCATCGGCTGGCAAAATTGCCTGGTTAAATCCGTCGTTACCACCCCAGGGACCGGCCTCATCTAAACCAAACTCATCTTCACCCACCCCATCCGTAACGTTCGGCTGTGTTGGATCATCTAAGGTCGGCAGATCGTAAACATATTGACGACCATTTTGCCCCGGTGCATTATCAATCAAAACCGGACGACTATTGATGTCGTCTAAGTCAATTTCAAGTACCGTACCGGACAGGGCATATTCGGCTGTGTAGGAGAAGAATTGAGACGGCGCACCATTGTTCGTATTCCCACCGACGGTCAAGTAAAGCTTTGTGCCATCAGGGCTAAGCTCCATGCCATTAACTGAATGGTTCTCTTCTGAGCGTGGCAAACCACGAATGATATCGACAGCTTCCCACTCACTTCCCGTCCAGGTAACTTGAGATACTACACCCGAATTGGTATCAAGATTTTTCTCGCCGTTGGTGGCAATGCGCGGATCACTAGAGGAAATGTAGAGGATGGGATTTTCCTCTGTCCCGGTCACAGCCAGCCCCGTCACTTGACGATTATTTTGATTGCTTAAGGAGCCGTCATCATTATGGTTCTGGATTGACTTGACGACTCCGCTGCCGTCAGGCAGGAGCAGTTCTTCATGGGCTGTGGCAATGTATTCGCCATTCTCCAGCAGGATTGTAAACGCGTTGATTGTGCCATTTTGCTCAGCCACATACAATCGTCCGTCGGGACCAAATTGCAAAGAAGTGGGATTGGTAAGAACCTTTGAGCCTCCTTCAACACCGTTGAAAGAACCGATCTGAGTGAAATTAATAGTAGCCATGGTTAAATGCAAGCCCCAGCCCCTGAGAGGGGGTACATAGTTTCACAGTAAATAGTCACCCATCAGTAAAAATTGATGGATGGACATCGGTGTCGATAGCAGGCTCATCTCTCTACAGAGCACCGTGAATAGAGCACTGTGAAACAGCACAACGGACAACTGAAATGCTCTAAACTCACCCTAAAAAGTCACTCTACGCGATAGATGAAATCAGCTAAATGAAATCATCAAGACAGATAAGTTTGATCTAACCGATAAGTCACCCTGAGTTCACGAAAGTCGAAGCAGGGGCACATGCCTTGCAAGCTCCTGACTTCTGACATCTCAATAAACATCCATATAAGAAGAATAGGTAACGTCTGTTTTTCTACAAAGGGAGGCCACGTTTTTTTAATGATCTTCATCAGAGCTTTATGGCGGTCATTAGCCACTTAAACTTTGTCCATCGAAAAGCAAGTTGAAAGTTTCTGACCTTAAATACGTATCAAGTTGTCTTTGTGAAACTTAGCCTCAAATTGCTACTGATAGCTCAGGACTTGCCGCAATCACCCCTTAAGTTAAGCCCCCTTGAAAGCTGGTGTTCTTTTACAGCGTGTGTGTTTCATTCTGCTGACGCTCAACTTAGCTGACTGGCGGGCTCAGCCCGAGATCAGAAACGCCACGATCGCTCATGTGTTTGCGATCGCACTAGAGCCTAAGACCAGAGTCGAAACAATGAAGTTGGCTTCGAATATTTGCTACATCTAATTAAAGTATTTGCGTAAAAACACTTAGGTAAAATATCTCGAAATACACGGTACCCTTCACGGCAGCTTTACGGAGATACTTTGTGAAACTTGACACATCGAGCCGCAGCCTGGAGATTCCATTAGCTGGTCTCGATGCCTCGGGCGGCAACTATGATGTCGCTATATTTCTCTGCGTTTTACTTGGTTTCCAACAGCGACATTGACCTCTGCCTTATCCCCCTGCTTAAGCTTGGACTGATCGCATTCAGCATCTTTCAGGTTTTGCGCGAAAACTTTCCGCAACACAATTCCTCGGCGCTATACCGAAGCTGAAGTGGCCCAAATAGTCGCCCCTCTCCAGACCCGCATTGAGGCGTTGGTAAGGCGGCTGGGCGATCGCTCGATGCGTTCTTCTTGATCAGAGGGTGTCAGAGAAATCTCCTAAGGCCCTAATCTGGAACTTGCCTTGGGGCTGTCGTAGAACATCAAACGAAATCGAATGCATCACTATTGAGGTCTAAGGTTGAGGTTCCTTTGACAACTGCGATTAACTCATCTGTTTCGCCAGCAACTTGATAGAAAATTGCCTTGCCTCCGGTTCCCAACGGAGATGCCCCAACCCGGTAATCGGCAGCACTCCCTTTGAGCTGAATCCGATCCTGTTGGCTAACTTTGAAGTCATTAATCAAAGCATAGTCTCCTAACCCCTGGCTCATCGCCTCACCGTCATCGTAGAAGATGTGGCTGGTATTACCGAGAATAAACAGGTCGGCATTCTGGCCGCCAATTAGTGTATCAATCTCAGTCTGACCCGGTGCTAAGTCAGTTTGATCCACTCCAATCAAGGTGTCATCGCCATTTTGCCCTTTTAAGATGTCATTGCCGGCCAGCCCTTCTAACTGATTAGCACGCTTGTTTCCCTTGAGGATGTTAGACGTACTATTGCCGACACCCTCAATAGCGATTGAGCCCGTAAGCGTCAGGTTCTCGACATGGCTGCTAAGGCTCCAAGAGACTGAAGACCGGATGTGATCGGTTCCACTATTGACATTTTCCTCCACAATGTCGCCTAGGCTATCGATGGTGTAAGTGTCATTACCGAGTCCACCTTTGAGAAAATCATCGCCTTTTTGTCCATTGAGGAAGTCATTGCCGCTGCCACCCTCAATGTCATCGTTACCATTGCCACCTTTGATAATGTCATTCCCTGCACCACCGTCTATAAAGTCTTTGCCACCATTCCCCTCCAGGCGATCTTTCCCCCCTAAGCCCTGGATAACGTCATTGCCACCCTTGCCTTTGATAACGTCATCAGTTTCGCTGCCAACAATGGTGTCAGGGCCATTTGTACCGGGGTCGATAATGACTAGATTTGCCCCATACTGTTCACCAATAAGAGTATCCGTATTGCTGATGAGCTCAAACGCGATCGCTTCCGAACCCTCTGCAAGGCTATCCGAAAAGATGTCCACTACCACTGATTTGCTGGCTTCGCCAGGATTGAACTCGATGAATGGGGTAGAAAGGAAGAAGTCAGAACCTTCCTGCGCGTTGCCACCTGTTGCAATCAGTTCAGCTTGAGCATAGCCATCTAAGTTGCCACTTCGAGTTAAGGTTAAGACCACCTGTCCACCAGTTTCACCAATGGAATACTCCGTCGAACCAAACTCAACGACAGTGACATCATTGTCTTCAATCACAACGGTGGCTGTCTGATTCACGCCAATACTTGTGTAGCCCACACTGTCGAGTGCCAAAACGACAGTTTCGTTGAGTTCTGGCATCGTGTCATCCAAGATATCGAGGAAGACGGTTTGCGTAGTTTGGCCCGGGCCAAAGACCACCGGATTATGGCTCCAGGGCAAGAGGGTGTAATCCGTTTCCTGAATGGCCGAACCTCCTTGGACAAAGAGATTCACTTCGGCCAATCCGGCCAAGTCACCCGTCCGGGTCAGGGTAACTTCCAGCCCCCCCAGGTCATTGGCTTCATTGACGGTGTAAGTCAGTTGAGCAAACTCAACGGAGGGGACAGCCTCATCCACGATGGTGATAGTGGTGCTGTCTTGATCCCCGAGAGCTGTGTAGGGGGAGGTGTATGCGGGAATCGATAACTCCAGGTCAAGGGTTTCGAGCCCTTCGGCTTGGCCATCGGGGAAGATATCAATGACAACGGATTGCTCCGTTTCGCCGGGATTAAAGATCAGGAACTGAGGACCAAAGAAGGCAAAGTCATCCAGTTCGGTGGCGGTTCCGCCGCTGAGCTTAATTTCCACTTCGGCATTGTCATCGAAGCGGCCTGTGCGTGTGAGGGTGACCCAGACCTGCCCCATGCCATCTTCATTGACGCGATAGTCGGCTTGAGCGAATTCGACATAGGCCACGTCATCATCCAGGATATTGACCGTCGCTGTGCGCTGGTCCCCGAGAGCTGTATTGCCATCGAGTGGATTGAGCTGCAGTTCAATGGTTTCGGTGCCTTCGGGTTCACCATCGGGGAAGACCTCGAGGGTGATTGTTTGACTGCGTTGCCACGGCTCAAAGTGGACGTTAAAGTCAGGACCATTGGGCCAGTCATAGTCCCAACCTTCTTGGGCACTGCCTCCCATCAGCTGCACTTCGACATCAGCGGGGCGGTCCAGTGCGCCCGTACGCGTCAGAGTCACTTCAAGTAACTGAGGAGTCGTGGGTGTCACAGCATCATTTTCAACCACACGGTAGACCGCCTGAGAAAATTCGACGTAGGAGACATCGTCATCGCGGATATCGAGAGTGGCAGCAAACTGCTCACCGATGAGGGTATCTTGGTCACTAAATAGTTCGAAGGTGACGGACTCTGTGCCTTCCTGCATGCCGTCGGGGGAAAGGTCAATGACCACCGACTTGCTAGTTTCACCAGGGTTGAATTCGACGAAGGGATTGAAGAAGAAGAAGTCTGAACCTTCCTGTGCCGAACCTTGGGTTGCCAACAGCTCTACCTGGGCATAGCTATCCAGGTTACCGCTACGCGTCAGAGTGAGCACCGCTTGACCCGGAAAACTGAGAGTCCTTTCATCGGCGACATAGTTAAGTTGACCAAACTCAACGACAGCGACATCATTGTCTTCAATCACAACGGTGGCTGTCTGATTCACGCCAATACTTGTGTAGCCCACACTGTCGAGTGCCAAAACGACAGTTTCGTTGAGTTCTGGCATCGTGTCATCCAAGATATCGAGGAAGACGGTTTGCGTAGTTTGGCCCGGGCCAAAGACCACCGGATTATGGCTCCAGGGCAAGAGGGTGTAATCCGTTTCCTGAATGGCGGACCCTCCTTGGACAAAGAGATTCACTTCGGCCAATCCGGCCAAGTCACCCGTCCGGGTCAGGGTAACTTCCAGCCCCCCTAGGTCATTGGCTTCATTGACGGTGTAAGTCAGTTGAGCAAACTCAACGGAGGGGACATCCTCATCCACGATGGTGATAGTGGTGCTGTCTTGCTCCCCGAGAGCTGTGTAGGGTGAGGTGTATGCGGGAATCGATAACTCCAGGTCAAGGGTTTCGAGCCCTTCGGCTTGGCCATCGGGGAAGATATCAATGACAACGGATTGCTCCGTTTCGCCGGGATTAAAGACCAGGAACTGAGGACCAAAGAAGGCGAAGTCATCCAGTTCGGTGGCGGTTCCGCCGCTGAGCTTAATTTCCACTTCGGCATTGTCATCGAAGCGGCCTGTGCGTGTGAGGGTGACCCAGACCTGCCCCATGCCATCTTCATTGACGCGATAGTCGGCTTGAGCGAATTCGACATAGGCCACGTCATCATCCAGGATATTGACCGTCGCTGTGCGCTGGTCCCCGAGGGCTGTATTGCCATCGAGTGGATTGAGCTGCAGTTCAATGGTTTCGGTGCCTTCGGGTTCACCATCGGGGAAGACCTCGAGGGTGATTGTTTGACTCCGTTGCCACGGCTCAAAGTGGACGTTAAAGTCAGGACCATTGGGCCAGTCATAGTCCCAACCTTCTTGGGCACTGCCTCCCATCAGCTGCACTTCGACATCAGCGGGGCGGTCCAGTGCGCCCGTACGCGTCAGAGTCACTTCAAGTAACTGAGGAGTCGTGGGTGTCACAGCATCATTTTCAACCACACGGTAGACCGCCTGAGAAAATTCGACGTAGGAGACATCGTCATCAATGATCTCTAAGATGGTTGTATTCTGGTTGCCGACTTCTGTGCCAGAGAGGCCGAGCAGCTCAAATGAGAATGCTTCGGTTCCTTCCATTTCCCCATCGGGGTTAATGTCGATAACAATAACCTTGCTCGATTCACCAGGATTGAACTGAGCAAACTGATTATTGAGAAAGAAGTCATTCCATGGTTCTGGACTACCGCCTGCAGGAAGAATCTGAACTTCATCAAACTTGTCGAGATTACCTGTCCGTTTCAAGGTGAGTCCAATTTGCGCTGGTTGCCCAGCAATCATTTCATTCACTGAGTAGATTGCTTGGGTGAACTCGACAAGCGAAGTATTAGATTGAGGCATAGTCAATGAGGAGTCTACGACGTATCTCTAGCAACAATGGCTGATATTCGTCACTATCCAGACTGATGGGGTCGTAACAGTTGGCAGCCAAAACGATTCATTGGTAGATATCCTGATTGTTGATACCGTGAGTTTCACGGATATACCTAGTCAAAAGGTAACCGTTACTGCGTCCGATAAGACTCTGCAGCAGTCGTAGCGAATAGAATTTAATCGATTCTTGACATTACTAATTTTTTTTGTGAAGCGCTGTCGCTAGGTGACAGGTCCCAGTGCGCATTCAAGGCTAGACGCCTTGAATGCAAAAAATCAACAAGACCTATTAGGCTCTACAGGGTTATATCTGAGGTCGAGTAAAGCAGCCGATCCCATCCTGATAATTAGGGATTACTGGCAGCCCCAGCCAAAATTTGCCCCATGGTGGTGGCATCCACATTGCCACCACTGAGAACCACACCCACCTGTCCCTCAGCGTTAATAGCACCACTCAACAACGCTGCTAATCCCAGGGCCCCAGAAGGTTCCACCACCAGCTTCATGCGGTAAAACAGAAACTCTACCGCCTGCATGATGGCGTGTTCAGAAACTGTTTGCATATCATCAACAGATTCCAGAATCAACGGAAAAGTGAGCGATCCGAGCGCTGTGGTGCGGGTACCGTCAGCAATAGTGGGTGGATTAGGGATGCGATGCAGGGTCCCTGTGCGAAAAGAGCGGGTAGCATCATCCGCCAATTCCGGTTCAATGCCAATCACTTTGCAGGCAGGGTTGAGATACTTGGCCGCGATCGCACAGCCACTGAGTAAACCACCGCCACCACACGGCACTAACAGCGTATCGACCTTCACCTCATGGAGGAACTCCAGGGCAACCGTTCCCTGTCCAGCAATCACATCGGCATGATTGAAAGGCGGAATCAACGTATAGCCATGTTTGTCCTGCAGCGTCTGCGCAATCGTTTCACGGGTCTCACGTTCAGGATCGTAAAGAACGACGTCAGCGCCATAGCCCTGCGTTGCTTGTCGTTTAGCGGTCGGTGCATTATGGGGCATCACAATCACCGTTCGGATACCGAACTCACGACCCACACGGGCCACCGCCTGCGCGTGGTTACCCGATGAGTAAGCAATAACGCCGCGCTTCAGTTCTGCCGGAGAAAGTTGAGCGATCGCATTGTAGGCTCCCCTAAATTTGAATGCGCCAATTTTTTGTAGATTCTCGCATTTGAAAAAGATAGCCGCACCCAGTTGAGCATTGAGGGTAGCGGAACTCATAACAGGCGTGCGATGGACTTTGTCTTGCAAGCGATCGGAGGCCGCCAATATTTGCTCAATCATCTCTTGTTGTTTGTTCATCACTTACGGATGGAGGCGTCAGGTTTACACCGGAGAACTCTGACTGAGTAAGGAGGCTGAAGCCACAAGATAGAATCCAGCACTCTCCTGAGGCTAAATCCGGTTTACCCACCCCCTAATTGAGCGACGCGACATGTCGCATCGCTACAGGTAGCACCGATTTCTCATCATGGGGGTTAGCCATTCGGATGCGGTATGACTCCTTCGGATTCCTGCCTCCTAGACGCTTCCACTACCGATACTTTGCAGCTTAAGTCACACCCCCCACATCTCCCTGCTGTCATTGATTAATCTAATTGTTTTCAGTACAGTTTTGACAAGATTAAAGATGACTCCACTGAATTCCTTGGCTGTCTATATCCCCTCAAAGCGCTGCTATGTCTGACGCTTCTCTATTTGATGATGCTCAACGCGCACCTGGCTGCACGAGTGAGAATAGCCGCTATGTCACCTTGTTTGAACGAGCCTTGGACGGCATTTTTCAAACCGATCAGCAGGGGTATTATTTAAGAGTCAATCCGGCTTTGGCCACTATCTATGGCTACGAGTCAACCGAAGCTCTCCTCATGGCTCAGCCAATTGTGAACGGACAGTTTTATGTTGACAGAACCTGTCGTGACGTTATCCGCCAATACATTGCGCAGGAAGGGCGGGTTACTAATTACGAGTTCCAAGCGTATCGCCGCGACGGCTCCATCATTTGGCTATCAGAAACTTGCTGGGCCCTCTATGACAGTAACGGCCAAACTGTCTGCTACGAAGGCTTTATTAAAGACATTACCGAGCGCAAGACGACCGAAGCCGCGCTGCAGCATAGTGAACAACAGAGTCAGGCCATTGTCGCGGCGATTCCGGATTTAATGTTTCGGGTTAGATGGGACGGAACTTATTTGGGCTATATCAGTACGAATCACTTTGTTGACTTGCTACCGGATGACTACGAACCGATTAACCAGCCTTTGAGCAAGTACCTTCCCTCCGATGTTGCTGAGCGCCATCTGCGACACCTCCAGCAGGCCTTGGAGACTAACACGATTCAAATTTATGAGCAGCAACACCATCTCGAAAATCGTATCCAGCACGAAGAGGTGCGAGTAGTCCCCATTGATGCCACTGAAGTGCTCTTCATCATCCGTGACATGACGCAGCAAAAGCAGACTGAGGCGTCGCTCAAGCAACGGAATGAAGAGTTGCAGGCAGCCTTACAAAAGCTTCAACAGGCTCAGGATGAACTGATACAAGCCGACAAAATGGTGGTGCTGGGGCAACTCACTGCGGGCATTGCTCACGAAATTAATACGCCATTGGGGGCAATTCAGGCATCCAGCAGTAATGCCGTCAAGGCTTTAGAGTCATCCTTGCCCAAACTACCAGCCCTGTTCGAATTGTTGGATCCCAAGCAAACTCACTTGGTGTTTAAGCTGATCGAGCAATCGCTGCAGTCAACCGAGCTCACAACCGCTCGGGAAAAACGGCAGCAACGGCGATCGCTCACCCAACAATTGGCAATGCTTGCTGTTCCGAACACCGCGACGATTGCCGATACACTGGTCGATATGGGCATTACCACTGACCTGGATCCCTATCTGCCCCTCTTACAAAGCGAACACAGTTTGTTTATCGTGGATTTGGCGTATGACTTGGCTCGTATTAAGCGCAACAGTCAGACCATCCAGTTAGCGGTGGGGCGCGCTGCCAGTGTCGTCAGAGCCTTGAAAAACTTTACCTATCACGATCATACTGGCCAGAAAACCGTGGCTCAGGTCATCGACAGCATCGAGACTGTTCTGACCCTCTATCACAATCAACTGAAGCATGGTATCGAATTGACGCGCCATTACGAGGATGTGCCCCCCATTCCCTGCTATTTTGACGAGCTGGGTCAAATTTGGACTAACTTGATTCAGAATGCTGTTCAGGCGATGGGAGGGCAGGGAAAAATTGCGATCGCGGTCCACTGCCGCCTTTCGAATCGGGAAGATAGCCCAGGTGACTGCGTCGTCGTTAGTATTACCGATAATGGACCGGGAATTCCCCCTGCGATTAGGTCTCGTATATTTGATCCTTTTTTTACCACCAAACCGATTGGGGCAGGGACTGGACTCGGCCTCAATATTAGCCACAAAATTGTCCAAAAACATAATGGTTGGATCACGCTTGCCAGTGAACCCGGACAGACTTGCTTTGCAATTTGGCTACCGATTGAGGAGGCAACTGTCCATGGCGAATAAAGGGATTCTGTGTGTCGATGATGAGGTCACGATTCTCGATAGTCTCAAAGAACAGTTGAAACGACACTTTGGCAGTCGCTTTTTCTATGAAGTTGCCACTAGTGCCGACGAAGCGCTGGAAGTTTTGGAGGAACTGACCGAGGAAGCATTAGACGTCCTCGTCATTGTGGCCGATTGCCTCATGCCAGGAATGAAAGGGGATGAACTTCTGGTTGCTGTCCACCAAAAATATCCGCAAATTGTCACGGTGATGTTAACTGGTCAGGCCGATGAGTCTGCTATTCAACGAGCCAAAACTGAGGCCAATCTCTACCGTTGTCTTCATAAACCTTGGGCTGAAAACGAACTGGTAGAAGCGATTACTTCAGGATTAGGCTCATGAGAAAACTCGGAATTATTTGTATAGACGATGAAGCGATCGTTTTAGAAAGCCTTAAAGAGCAGCTCAAACGTAATTTATCCACTGAGCCGACCTGCGTCATTGAAGTGGCTGATACGGGTGAGGAAGCCCTCGACATTATTGAAGAACTTAAAATCGACAATATTGACGTCGCGCTGATTATCTCGGACCAAATCATGCCAGGGATGTCAGGTGATGAGCTTTTAGCGAGGATCCATGACCGTCACCCTAACATTCTCAAGATTTTGCTGACAGGGGAAGCCAGCACTGAAGCCGTTGGGAATGCCGTCAATCAGGCTAATCTCTATCGCTACATCACCAAACCATGGGACGAGTTGGACCTCACATTAACTGTGACCGAGGCGCTCCGTCGATATCAGCAAGAAACCCAATTGGCCGAACAGAACAAAACACTCCGGGAAGTCAACCGAGCCTTAGCCGATCTGAATGCCACGCTGGAAGAAAAGGTGGAAGAACGGACATTGGCGCTTCAACAGGCCAACGCCCAATTAAAAGAAGCCAAAACCGTCGCTGAAGTTGCGAGTCAGGCCAAGAGTGCTTTCCTCGCCAGCATGAGCCACGAACTGCGGACCCCCCTCAATGCCATCTTGGGCTTTAGTCAAATTCTGAGTCGCGATCGCTCACTCAAAACGGATCAGCAAGAACAGCTCACCATCATTAACCGTAGTGGCGAACACCTCCTGAACCTGATCAACGACGTGCTGGAGATGTCCAAAATCGAGGCGGGTAAAATGACCCTCAACCTTGATCGCGTCAATCTACATAACCTTCTAGAAGATTTATGCGCCATGCTCGGTCTTAAAGCCGATGCTAAGGGACTCCAGCTTTTGCTTGACCAAGCTCCTGATTTACCGACACATGTTGAAGCTGACTCCAGTAAGCTGCGTCAGGTACTGATTAATCTGTTGGGAAATGCGGTCAAGTTTACCGAAACCGGCACCGTCAAACTCAAGGCAAAGAGTCGTCTCATTCCCCATGGCGATACCGCCAATACGGCTTCTAGCCCGATGCAAATTGTCACGTTTGCGGTAGAAGATACCGGTCCAGGCATTGCGTCAGATGAGCTGACTCAAGTGTTTGAAGCCTTTACCCAAACCGCAACCGGGCGTTACGCCCAAACCGGCACGGGGCTAGGACTCGCCATCAGCAGTCAGCTTGTCCAACTGATGGGTGGAAAACTTCAGGTCAACAGCCAAGTTGGCGTCGGGAGTCGCTTCTGGTTTGAAATTCCGCTATCGGTTGTGTCCTTAGGAGGAATTCCCCAGAAGTCTAAGTGGGTGCTATCCCTGGCCCCTAACCAGCCCAGCTATCGTGTTTTGGTTGCAGATGATGTCGCTGAGTTACGGTTGCTTCTTAAGCACATGTTAAGTGAGGTAGGGTTTGAGGTGCAGGAAGCCGGAGAAGGTGCAACAGCGATCGCCCTTTGGCAAACCTGGCATCCGCACCTCATCTTGATGGATTGGCAAATGCCTACCATGGATGGCGAAACAGCTACTCGTCAAATTCGTCGGGCTGCTGGCGGCAGCGACCCTAAAATTATTGCCGTTTCAGCTGGGGCTTTCGATGAGTCGCGGCAAGCCTTGAAAGCTGCAGGCTGCGATGATGTTATTCTGAAACCCTTTACTGAAACCACCCTGTTCGAGACGATTGCCCGACATTTGCCGGTGCAGTATCAATATGCTGAGCAACCGGACTCTTTAACCGCGCCACAAACAGCCGCCAAGACTCCTAGTAAAGCAATCAGCCCAGAGGTTTTACTCAATACCCTGCAGACGGTTATGTCATCGGTATGGTTAGCTGATTTCTACCAGGCGGTTTCTATCCTTGACGCAGAAGATGGGATAACCTTAATTAATCAGATCCCTGAAGAGCATAGCGAGATTCGGCAGACACTTACCAACCACATCAATAACTTCCGTTTCGATATTCTGATTGACCTGTTAAAAGCGGCTTGCTCATAATCACTGAGCAACGTGGTGTTGGTTTCAGTTCAATACTTACTTTGCTATGACTAATATTAGTAACCGTGTAAGGCTCTCCACGGAAACATCGCATATATGGCCAAGCCAGTTTTCCCCTGGTACTGCGTATTACCTGCGTCGACTGCTACGCAAGAATCTGGATCGCTTGTTAATAAATGGCAGTATCCCTGTTGATGTAGCGTGGCTGAATGATTTGGAAGCCCTGGTACAGAATGCGACAGGGGAAGCTGCAGCCAATACGCTCCAAGAACTCGAACAGCTAGCTCAACAGCACCAATCCTTAAGTAATCAAGGACTCAAGCGACGTCGCGATCTGCGCGCTACCGAGCAGCGTATTGTGAGCTTGCTGGGTTTATCGCTCAAGGATATAAACCAGCAGGCAACGCTTCTAATCGTGGATGATACGCCCGAAAATCTGCGCTTACTCTCAACCGCATTGAGTGAGCATGGTTATGTTGTCCGCAGCGCTATCAATGGGGCTTTGGCCATCAACAGTGCGCAAATTATCAAACCTGATCTAATTCTGCTGGACATTATGATGCCGGGACTCGACGGCTATGAAGTCTGTAAACGACTGAAAGCGGACCCCAAAACAAGCGATATTCCGGTCATTTTTATCAGCGCCATGAACGAGGCCATCGATAAGGTCAAAGCGTTTAGTGTGGGTGGGGTTGACTACATCACTAAGCCCGTTCAAATCGAAGAGGTGCTAGCCCGCATTCAGCATCAGATCAAAATCTGGAATCTGCAAAGACGTTTGGAAGATCAAAGCCTACGACTGCAAGCGGAAATCAGCCACCGACAACAGACTGATGAGCGATCGCGTCAGCTTTTTGAAAAGGCTGTGGGCGGCATCTATCGTTTGGGCGCGGACGGTAAGTTTTTAGCCATCAGTGAAGGGATGGCTCAACTCTATGGCTATGATTCGCCTGAAGCGATGATGGCTACGGCTAAAGCTCAGACACTTTATGTCAATCCACGTCAATACAGCGAGTTCATCAGCCACTTTCAGCGGCAGGATCTGCTCGTTGGGTTTGAATCGGCGATCTGTCGTCCTGATAAGACCTCGTTGTGGGTTTCTGAAACAGTCCGAGCTGTTCGTGATGATTTGCATAACCTGCTCTACTACGAGGGGAGCGTTACGGATATTTCAGCCCGCAAAAAAGCTGAAGACAAATCCCACCGCAGTCTGAGACATAGCCAAAAGATTCTGCTGTCTATATTTCCCCGAACGATTGCTGAGCAAGTTTGTAAGCAGCCCGATCAGGCGGTTGTGGATCACTATGACAATGCAACGATTCTCTTTGCGGATGTAGTGGGTCTCAATGCCTTGGCCCAGAACGCCCCCCCGTCCAATTTTCTAAAACTCGTTAATCAAATTTTTGCTAGTTTCAGTCGCTTAACGGAGAAATTTCCCGTTGAACCGGTTAAGACCATAGGTACTCGTTACGTGGCGATCGCTGGGGTTCCGACCCCGACGCCTAATCACGCGATCGCAATGGCTGAATTTGCTTTAAAGCTGCAAAAAGAAATCAGCAAATATCGTACGACTCAACCTCATCCACTCAAACTCAGCATCGGTATGCATAGTGGCCCGGTTGTTGCAGGCGTTGTGGGACCTAAAAGGTTGAGCTATGACATATGGGGCAATACCGTCAGCGTGGCTGAGCATCTAGAACTGGAAGGAGAAGCCGAACGGATTCACATCTCCTCAAGTACTTATGAACTGGTGCATTCACATTTTCCCTGTAAACAAGGACAACAAATTGATTTGCGAGACGGCAGCAAGCTGCTGACCTATTGGTTACAAAGTCGCTGAGCGGACAACAGGCGCGCTTCTATGAGCTGCCAAATTTGTGGCGCAATTCGGGTCGATGTCTCTTTGCAGCCAATTACTAGTTCGGTCGCATACAGGTAATGGTTCAGGGCCGTCGTTTCTGATATGGCCAAGGATAATGAATCGGCCTGAATTTGAACGGCATCGAACCAGATTTGGCGTGTCTTTTGAGTCCATCCATCAGCCCCCTCCTCTGGGGGATCGTTATGCTGATGCCAAGCTTCTAACTGTTGTATTAGGGTCTGTATATGGTCTTCATCGACAACTCCCATTAACTGGCAGGCTTGCAAGAGATCCTGGGTTAGGGACATTGCCATTGATATCGCTAGAAGATGGTTACGGGCACGGTCATCGATACATTCATCTTCGACTTCTAGGGTGTGAGCAAACGCTAACGCCCGAGCGCGAGCAAAGATCAGGTCTAGGTTGAGCCGATGACGTAGCGCTTCTGTCGCATCCAGGGTATAAACAAGTTTTTGCGCTGCTTCAAGCATCTGACCCGAGGCATCGTTCGCATAGCTAGAGGCTGGATTTAGAACTAGCCTCAAAGCTAGCAATAGTGACAAGGCTACTGCGCGTTTAGCAATGACAGTCCCCTCTATGGCCAACTCATGATGGGTGACAGCTGCGGCCCACGCGACGAGCGATCGCAGTTTTGCCGTCGTGATTAAAGCTTGGGTCTGCTGTTCCATTGCTAGCAAGAGATTATCGGCACCCTGCTTGCCTGCTGCCAACCCGGCAACCAACAGAAACACCCCCCGCCACCGTTTGTCGGTGAGGCGATCGCGCACCAGCTGATCGACTTTTTGGTTATCCACAATGTACTTGGCCGTGAGATATTCCTGAAAAGCCAGGTGAGCAAAGGCATAAGCACTCTGAGAGTGCTTGATTAAAATGCCTTGCTGCCCTTCAAGTTCACGCAGGATCTTGCCAGGGCTTAATTTGGGGGCGTTTTCGTTTGTGGTTTGAAAGTGCTGTATGCGGGCCAAAACAGATTGTTTTTGGAGCCATAGCTGATTATTCTCAAAGCTGATGTAAGCAATTTCAGCCAGGAGCGCTAGCTCTAAATCTATCCCCAACCTTTGATGCAGTGGGATCTGGGGGGGATGCTTTGCCGCTAGGCTTTTTCTCAACAATACATTGAGGATTTCGCCGTACAGCCGGTGGCGTTGTCTGGGAAACCCTTGCAATTCTTCGTAGACAATACATAAGAGTGTTAGCAACAGCGGTGTTTGAGCGAATGTTCTGGCGACTTCATGCTCTGGACGCTTGAGCTGTTCCCAACAAGCGTTGGCAAGGTTTGCCTTGAGGCCATTTTGCTGGCGAAACCAATGCTGAATAAATTGCTCAACTTGCGTGTCGTTGAAAGGGGCGATCTCCACCGTCTGCAAACCCCGGAAATGGCTAAAGGGATAAGATGCTGTCCGGCATGTGATGATAAAGCGGTTTTTACTGTAGCGATCAATCAGGCTTTTGATGTCCGCAATGACCGGATGTAAAGCCGCTACCGTCACTTCATCCAGACCATCGAGTAGGATCAGAAGCTTGCCGCTTTCAAGACATAGTTCGGTAAATTCTTGCGGTTGAGTGAAGCTACACGCTGCAAACGCTTCAACAATCAAACTTTTGACGGTCACAGCGCCCCCATCAAACTGGCAAAGTTCTACCATGACTGGGATACAGTCGTAGGTATACACTTCCTGCGGTGGGTGCGGCATCGCTGGCGCAGGAGGTGGCAGAGTGGCCCCTGCCATCCGTTGCAGCGCCTTCAATCCGATACCCCTCAAAAATGTTGATTTGCCACTCCTCGGCTCTCCTAGCACCATCAGATAGGGAAATTCATTGGCGACTTCAATCCCTGGTCTAGACTCACCCGTATGGGGCTCAAAGCGGCTCTCAAAGTCCTCATGGAGCGATATTGGGGAGCGATCGCTACGCTGAGTGCTGGCATCGAATAAGTGGACAGCCGTTGCCAGGGTGTCAGCTTGGACGCCGTGATCGTCTTGCCGACCCGTCACCCTCAAAATGCCAAGCTTTTCAGCATAGTGCTGCACATAGTGCTGCACAGCCTGGTTTAACTCCCAGCTTTCCCCCAGATCCAGATCCAGATCCAGATTTCGATGCAGAGCATGACCATTCGTTTTAATTTTGCCGATCAGGCTAGTCATTCCGGCAGTTACAGCCCCGATCAGTGGCTCAAATTCAGTCATAGAGGATTCTGAGTCAGGTTAGCCAAGGGGCAGTGATACTCGAGGTTCACACTGGCTCCAGCATATCTACTATTAAAAACTGCTTACAAGCAGCGTGAACTTCAACCGACCGATCACCCCTGCCATCTGCGAGTAAACCGCAGACTAAACGATTTCAGTTCCTGCAGGTTTGACAGTCAGTGAGGTTTATTCCGAGAGGACCTTTGGGCCCTGAGCCCGTGATTTTATGCGCGGGTAGGATAGCCAATGAACCTTGAGAAAACGCAACATTTCCCCACAGTGATAAAAGTCCCTCTTAGGCTCAATATTGTAGCGACTTGCAATGATGCTCTTGTAATGGTCAAAGCTCCTGAGAAATCGAGACCTGATACTCTACAACAATCCGCTTCAAGTGATCCGACAACCCAGTCTTTGGTGCTGGATGTGACGGGGATGAAATGTGCCGGTTGTGTCAGTACGGTAGAAAAGCAGTTGACCGCTTGTGATGGGGTGATTTCTGCAACCGTGAATTTGATCACAGAAGTGGCTGTGGTCGAAACCGTTGCTGATCAGGGTATTGACCCTGACGCCTTGATTGCTCGCCTGACCCAATCAGGTTTTCCCTCACAACTCCGAACAGGCAGTAAAAGCAATTCTCCCCCCTACGCCGATTTAACCGATTGGCTGGAGCGTAAACAGCAAGAAAAGCGTGAGCAACTGGGGCGACTCGCGATCGCACTCCTGCTATTCACGCTTTCTACAATCGGCCATTTGAAGCATTTTGGTTGGGTCTCGATCCCGGTCTTGAGTGATTTGTGGTTTCACTTCGTGCTGGCCACAACAGCGCTACTATGGCCGGCACGGGAAATTTTGGTGGATGGCTGGAAAGGAGCGCGCAATGGGGCTCCCAACATGAACACGCTGGTAGCGTTAGGGACCCTGAGTGCTTATGGAGCCAGTGTTGCGGCACTGATATTTCCGGGCCTGGGTTGGGGGTGCTTTTTTGATGAACCCGTTATGTTACTCAGCTTTATTTTGCTGGGGCGCACACTTGAGCAACGGGCTCGGTTTCGGGCTACCGATGCCTTGCGATCGCTCATTGCCCTCCAACCGACCAAAGCCAGACTCGTTACTAGTCTGGATAAGGATGGCAATACACAGCCAGGTGTTGAAATTCCTGCCAGTTTGGTGCAAGTGGGGGAATGGTTGCGGGTACTGCCTGGGGAAACGCTCCCGGCCGACGGCATTATCGAAGCTGGGCAAACGACTATTGATGAATCCATGCTCACAGGCGAATCCCTGCCAGTGACCAAACAGCCGGGCGATACCGTCGTTGCGGGCACCTTGAATCAAACCGGTGTGATTGCCCTTAAAGTCACCGATATCGGAGGGGATACCGTTCTTTCACAAATGGTCCGTCTGGTCGAGTCCGCCCAAACGCGCAAGGCTCCGATTCAGCGCTTGGCTGATATTCTGTCTGGCTACTTTACCTATGCGGTACTGGCCCTGGCCACTGTGACGTTTCTATTCTGGTACTTTTGGGGCTTATCTCGTTGGCCAGAGGTGATGCAAACTGCCCTGGGATCCATGCATGCCACGCATACGATGACCATGCCATCGTCCGCTTTGCTGGTCAGTCTAAAACTTGCGATTGCGGTACTGGTCATTGCCTGTCCTTGTGCTCTGGGGTTGGCCACACCCACAGCTATTCTTGTTGGTTCCGGATTGGGGGCTAAGCAGGGCTTGCTAATTCGCGGTGGCGATGTGTTAGAAGCCTTGAGTCAGATCGATACCGTGGTCTTTGACAAGACTGGGACTCTGACCACGGGGCTACCAGAAGTGACAACCTGCGTGTCACTTAATGAGGCCTATACCGATCAGGATTGGTTGCGGATTGCCGCTGCTGCGGAAAGTGGGACCCAGCATCCGTTAGCGATCGCTATTCAGCAAGCGGCTCAGACCCAGTCACTCGACTTACCCTCAGCGACCGATTTTCAGACTGAGCCAGGATTAGGCATCGCTGCGACCATTACCTGGCAAGATCAGCCTCAACGAGTATGGATTGGTAACGAGGCTTGGCTGGCAGCTCAAAAAATCGCCATGCCCCCGACTGCGTTAGAGGTGATGCGTCAGATTTCCCCAGGACAAACCACTGTGTATGGGGCGATCGGGGATCGGGTCTTGGGCATCCTTGCCGTTGCCGATACTGTGCGCCCCGATGCCGCTCAAACTGTTGCTACCTTACAACAGGATAGAGGTCTCTCGGTTCATCTGCTGACGGGCGATCGGACCGCCGTAGCAACAGCTGTCGCCAAAACTGTCGGGATTCCCCACGCCCAAATCACCGCAGAGGTTTTACCTGCCGCCAAAACACAAGCTATTAAAGACCTGCAAGCTCAAGGACACCGTGTTTTGCTCGTCGGTGATGGCATCAATGACGCTCCGGCATTAGTTCAGGCAGATGTTGGGATCAGCCTCAGTTCTGGCACTGACATTGCGGCTGCAGCTGCCGATGTGGTGCTGATGGGCAATCAACTCACAAATGTGGTGGAAGCCCTTAACCTGGGACGCCAAACTGTTGCTAAAATTCGCCAAAACCTAGCATGGGCCTTTGCCTACAATCTTCTAGGAATTCCAGCAGCGGCGGGCGTTTTGTTACCCCTTTATAGTTTCAGCCTGAGTCCAGCAGTCGCTGGTGGCTTAATGGCTTTTAGCTCAGTAACGGTCGTTGTCAATTCGCTTCTGTTGAAGACTCACCGTCCTTAGGAAGGCATGAGTTTTGGGTTCTCAGTTTTGAGTTTTGAGTGAGTGACCGATTGGTAAGTTCAAAGCTTGAAGTTGATAACTATAAATTCTCATTCCTTAATATCTCTTAGCGTTATCCCCCTCTAACGTTTATAGCAGCCGTCATGATCAGATCTCGTTCCAAAACTCGCTTAGTCTTTCTCCAAATTGGTGTGGCAGCATGGGGCGTTCTCATGTTGGGAGCATTCACCCTCTTCATCCCCCAAGCCCAAGCCGTCTTCGATCTCCGCACCTTACCCTTAGGCCCTATTAGTGCCGGTTTAGCTGGCATTGGCCTCGTTGCCTTCTTGGTTGCGGGGCTGATGAGTAAACGTAGCCGCGCCTATATCCTTTTCTTCTTAGCTGTCATCTTAATTTTGGTGAATGGGCTGGCATATTTTGGTGCGTATACACTCACCCATTTCAACGAATCTATCTTGCCGGGATTAGCCTTTGCCCCAAAACCCGAAAACGCCCGAAAACCTTCAGAATTTGGTCTCGATTATGCGACTGAACGCATTCCTGTTAAAGCGGATAAGGAATGGTTAGAAGCCTGGCGCATTCCGGTTTATGGTGAGGCCAAAGGGACCGTATTGCTATTTCCCGGTAATGGTGGCAACAAGGCCCATCAGCTCATGATTCCCGCCCAGGTATTCCATGAGTTGGGATACCATGCCCTCATGGTGGACTTTCGTGGTCAAGGCGGTTCTAGTGGCAACAGCACGACCCTGGGGATGCGCGAAAGCGAAGATGTTGCTCATGCCATGCAGCATGCTGAAGCCATCGGTTTGCCTAAACCCTATGTCCTGTACGGTGTTTCTCTGGGGAGTGCCGCGATCCTGAAAGCTGTTAAATCAGATCTGCAGCCAGATGCTGTGATTCTGGAGCTACCCTTTGCTTATCTCATGAACGCGGTTAAAACCCGCATGCGCGCCCAAGAATTCCCCACTGCAGGCGTAGCCGAGCTGCTGGTCTTTTGGGGCAGCGTTCAACATGGTCAAAATGGCTTCTTTCATAATCCTGTTAATTATGCCAAGTCCGTTACGATACCAGCCATGATCCTTCATGGCGAAAACGATCGCTGGACCACGATCGCTGAAATTGAAAAGCTCCACCAAAATCTGCAAGGTCCGAAAGCCCTGGCAATCTTTCCCAATGCTGGCCATGAGTTGCTTGTCACGGTCGATCGTGCATCTTGGACACAGCAGGTGGGCGAGTTTTTGAGTGCAAACCTGCAATAGGGTGTGGGGGATGAATTGGGAAATCGGAAATCGGAAATCGGAAATGGCGGGTAAACCGTAATGGCAGGTTCAGCCGATCGCCAACCGGGCAACCCAGTTTCTTGGGCTCAAAACCTGCTCCGGCTGCGCCCCACCCATAGCGCACAAAAAGTAAACCGTAATGGCAGGTTCAGCCGATCGCCAACCGAGAACCCCAACTTCTCGGCTCAAAACCTGTCCCGAATGTACCCCATCAATAACGAATTTGGAGATATGAGAATAGGAAATTAAGTGAACGAATGTTCGGTGGAGGAGGACAGCGAACTATCAACGAAGCACAAAGAACGAAAGACCCATAACCAATAAACAACACCGTAAGATGAGAAAGCTGTTTTACCGGGGGCGATCGCATGAGTGAGCGTCAAAAGCTCTACGAAGGAAAAGCGAAAATCCTTTACGCGACGGATGATCCGGAGATTCTGATCAGCTATTTCAAAGATGATGCAACCGCATTTAATGCGCAGAAGCGGGCGGAAATTTCTGATAAGGGGCGCTTGAATTGTGCGATCGCGACCCACTTGTTTCGGCTGCTTCAGGCTCAGGAAATTCCCACTCATTGGATTGATACACCCAGCGATCGTGAGATGCGGGTGCGGGCAGTCAAGATTATTCCCATAGAGGTGGTAATCAGGAATTTGGCCGCAGGCAGTCTTTGTCGCCAAACAGGATTGGCCTTAGGAACCCCCCTAAATCCTCCGCTGATCGAGTTTTATTACAAAAACGATGACTTAGGGGATCCACTTTTGACGCGCGATCGCATTCACGTCATGGCCTTAGCTAGCGAGGCACAAATGGTAGAAATCATTCGTCTAGCCAATGAAATTAATCGGAGCCTACAATCATTTTTTCAGCAATGCCAAATTACTTTGGTGGACTTTAAATTAGAATTTGGTTTCGATAACCAAGGGACTATCATTCTAGCGGACGAGATCAGCCCGGATACGTGCCGGCTCTGGGATCAAACCGAAACGGATCAAACTGCTCGCGTTTTAGATAAAGACCGTTTTCGAAAAGATCTGGGACAAGTAGCTGAAGCGTATCAAGAGGTTCTCCAGAGAATTCTGGAACAAGTCGTTTAAAACAAACTCACCCAATGCGGTAGAATCTTTCCGTTTATGGGCAAAGCTACCATCTAAGTTCCCGAATGCTCAGAGCATCGGGGATTTGCAGCGCGCCTCTGTGTATCCCTTTATTAGACCTCTATACCCTTGCCAGTATGCGCCAGTCTCCCCATCTGTTAGCACTTCTTACGATCTCAGCCACCCTGGGATTTGCATCTCAAGCCCGCGGTGAGTCCTTGCTGATATCGTCACAGGAGACGGATGCGCATACGGTCGGCGTAGCCGAGTTGACGTTATCGGAAGACAAAGCTCCAGATCGGGTTGAAGCGATCGCGCCACCGACTCTGTCTTCTGTGGCCACCCTAGAAGCTCCTTCATCACCCAGGGTCAGTCTTCCCGCCGTGGACTCAGAAATATTAGAAGAGTCAGCAGCTGTGGCAGAAGAAACGCCCGCAGCAGAGGGCGCAGAGTCTCCTGCTCCGTCAAGCTCGATACCCTCTGCCTCCGTCCACCAGCTAAGTCAGCAGCCTGAGGAAGAGAGCGATGGAGCCGTAAGCCCAGAATCGGATCCATCAGATGTCCTGCGTGAAGATGAAGTCCTCGATGGCGAATCTCCCAGTACTCCAGAAGTTGAGTCCCCTGATGTGGCCGATCCTCCCGATATTCTCGATATTGATATTGACGAATCGTTTGAAGAATCTGGGGAGGGTGATGCGGCGGAAGATGAAGAATCCGCAGAACCGGGAGCCGTGGATGAAATGGATCCTTCGGAGGATGAGTCAGAGGCTGAAGCAACCGACGAGGAAACAGACGAAGAAGGTGACCAGCCAGGGGGCCTTGATGTTGAAAGGGCACCCCAGGAAACTCAGGTGCTCGTAGCTGAGGTCGCTGTCACGAGCCCGGAGGGCCAAGCACTGAGTTCTGAGCTAGAAGATACGGTTTACGACACTATCGATACCACGCCTGGAGAAACCACCACGCGATCGCAATTACAGCGGGACATCAACAGCATTTTCGCCACGGGTTTCTTTGCTAATGTCCGGGCTGTTCCCAGTGATACGCCATTGGGGGTAAGGGTGACATTTTTAGTCGAACCTAATCCTGTGCTCAGTCGAGTTGAGGTAGAAGGTGACGAAGTTTTACCCGACGAAGTGGTCGACGACATCTTTTCGCCTCAATACGGTGAAATTATTAACCTCCTTGATTTTCAAGATGGCATCGTTGAACTGAATGAGTGGTATCAGCAGAATGGCTATGTGCTAGCTCAAGTAATTGCAGCTCCTGAGATTCAGGACGATGGTGTGGTTACTTTGCAGGTGGCAGAAGGGGTCATCGAAGATATTGAGATTAAGTTCATTACCGAAGAAGGATTAGACCAGGACGAGGATGGCAATCCGATCCGAGGCAAAACCCGCGAATTCATCATTACGCGTGAATTTGAGACGCAACCCGGTGATGTTTTCCAGCAAAACCGGATTCAATCCGATTTGCAGCGAGTATTTGGTCTGGGCATTTTTGATGATGTGAATCTGACACTCAACCCCGGCAAGGAAGATCCCCGGAAAGTGAACGTTACAGTCAATGTGGTCGAACGCAGTACGGGCTCGGTAGCAGCGGGTCTTGGCTTTAACTTTACGGGGGATTTATTTGGGACGGTCAGTTATCGTCAAGACAACTTTGGTGGTAATAACCAGAAGTTTTCGGCGGAAACGCAGCTGAGTACTGGGGGAGATATCTTATTTGATATTAGCTTCACCGATCCGTGGATTGCGGGTGACCCCTACAGAACCTCTTACACCGTCAATGCCTTTGCTCGTCGATCCGTTTCATTGGTCTTCGAAGGGGGCGATAACGAGATTAATTTGCCCTTAGACGACGATGACGATGATGAGGATGATGGCGATCGCGTCCGGGTTCAGCGCCTTGGCGGCGGGGTTAGCTTCCGTCGGCCTTTGAGCGATACCTGGTCGGCCTCTTTGGGGACGCTCTATCAACGTGTACGGACAACGGATTCCGATGGCGACACGGCTACCGAGGATGCCGCAGGGAACCCGCTCACCTTTAGCGGCGATGGCGCGGACGATCTGTGGACGGTGCAGTTTGGGGTTGTGCAGGATTTGCGGAATGATGCCTTTACGCCTACGAGCGGTTCGGTCTTACGTTTAGGAACGGAGCAATCGATCCCCTTAGGGTCAGGTAACATCTTTTTCAATCGCCTACGGGCTAGCTACAGCTACTACATCCCAGTTTCTTTCATCAACTTCAATGAAGGACCGCAGGCTCTGGCCTTTAACGTCCAAGGTGGGACCATCATCGGTGATTTGCCTCCCTATGAAGCCTTTGCCCTAGGTGGTACGAATTCGGTCCGGGGCTATGAAGAAGGTGAAGTTGGGGCCGGTCGAAGTTATCTACAGGCTTCAGTCGAATATCGCTTCCCTCTCTTTTCTTTCCTGGGTGGAGCGATCTTTGTTGATGCTGCGACGGATCTAGGAAGCGGTAGCGCAGTCCCCGGATCGCCGGGACCTGATCGCGATAAGCCCGGCAGTGGATTTGGCGTAGGAGCTGGAGTGAGAATTCAAACCCCCTTAGGTCCTATCCGTATTGATTACGGCTTGAGTGACCAGGGGGATGGACGACTACACTTCGGGATTGGTGAGCGATTCTAAATAGCGATTCTAACTATGACGCCGACACTATCGTCTGAAAGGCAACCAGTTAATGAAACAACAGCCCCGCAGCAACATACGATTGCTGCATCCGTAGAGCAATCGGGGGTCGGGCTACATCTGGGACTCGAGACGCAGGTTCGTCTCTTGCCTGCTGCAGCTAACTCTGGTCGCGTCTTTGTGCGCAGCGACTTACCGGGTCGACCTCACATTCCTGCTGTTGTCGAGTCTGTTAAGCAAACTCAGCTCTCGACAGAATTGGCTATTGGCGATGCCACTATACGAACGGTCGAGCACCTGCTAGCGGCGATCGTAGGCTTGGGGATTGATAACGTTTGCATTGAAGTGAATGGCCCTGAGCTACCCTTGTTGGATGGCTCAGCTCAACCCTGGGTAGAAGTCTTACGAGCGGCTGGTCGCCAAGAGCAGTCAGCCTTAAGTTCGGCGATGCGGGTAGAAGCTCCGATTACAGTCCGAGACGGGGATGCTTTTGTGGTGGCAATGCCTGCCCCGGAGCCTCGCTTCACTTACGGTATTGACTTTGATTTACCCGCGATCGGGAATCAGTGGTATAGCTGGTCACCTTTACAGAATTCGTTTGAGTCTGCGATTGCTCCCGCCCGGACGTTTGGTCTGGCATACCAAATCGATTACCTGCAAAGTCAGGGTTTAATCAAGGGGGGCAGCTTGGATAATGCCTTGGTGTGCGATCGCGATGGCTGGGTCAATCCGCCACTGCGATTTGACAATGAACCGGTCCGCCATAAACTATTAGATCTCATTGGCGATTTAAGCCTGTTAGGAAACTTGCCGAGCGCTCACGTAATTGCCTATAAGGGGAGTCATGCCTTACATGTAAAACTGGCTAAAACCCTTTCTCAATTGCCATTCTCTAGCTAGGATGCCCTTCAAGTGGGACAATTGGGAGAGATTTTACCTATGCAGCCCATTTTCAGACTTTAAGCCCGTTGCGAAGGAAGCGATGACTACAGTGGTAAGTACACATTCGACGAAAGGAACGACTCCCGTTGTAACAGCTCCAGGAGAGACAACAGCCGCTCCAGTCAAAACAACATTCAATTCACAGGAAATCCAGGCACTGCTGCCTCACCGATATCCTTTTGCCCTAGTCGATCGCATTATTGAATATGTGCCAGGAGAGTATGCCGTTGGCCTCAAGAACATCAGCCTCAATGAGCCTCAATTTCAAGGTCATTTCCCAGGACGTCCAATCATGCCTGGTGTTTTGATTGTCGAAGCAATGGCCCAGGTCGGCGGTATTGTATTGACACAATTACCTGGCGTGAGTGGTTTATTCGTGTTTGCAGGAATTGACAAAGTCAGGTTTCGTCGCCCCGTAGTACCTGGCGATCAGCTAGTGATGACTGTCACATTACTTGCCATCAAGCGTCAGCGGTTTGGCAAAATGCAGGCACGGGCTGAAGTTGACGGTCAACTGGCATGCGAAGGGGAGCTGATGTTCTCCGTCGTGGATTAATCCTGAAATGGTGTTCTAGCTATGTCTGTGCGTCTTACCGATACTCGGGGCTCCGGAGGCATGTCCTTGACTACGCTCATCCATCCAACAGCTGTAATTCATCCTGGGGCCACTCTCCATCCCAGTGTTAGAGTTGGCCCCTATGCGGTTGTGGGAGAAAAAGTCACCATTGGGCCAGAAACTGAAATTGGAGCCCATGTGGTGGTTGATGGGCATACGGAAATTGGGGCCAGAAATCAAATATTTCCGGGTGCTGTAATTGGTGTTGAGCCTCAAGATTTGAAGTACGACGGCTCTATTAGCCTGGTGAAAATTGGTAATGACAATCGCATTCGTGAGTATGTCACCATTAACCGGGCGACCCATGCGGGGGAAGTCACCCAAGTGGGTGACAACAATTTGTTGATGGCCTATGTGCATGTTGCTCACAATTGTGTACTCGGTAATCAAATCATCATTGCCAATGCGGTTTCCCTTGCCGGACATGTTGAAATTGAATCCAATGCTGTGATTGGTGGGGTCCTGGGCATTCATCAATTTGTGCGGATTGGTCGTTTTGCCATGTTAGGGGGCATGAGTCGGATTGATCGAGATGTTCCTCCGTATATGGTGGTGGAAGGGAACCCTTGCCGAGTCAGGGGCCTGAATGCTGTTGGGCTTAAACGTTCCGGCATTGCGGAAGCTGGCAGTGGTCGTGTTTATCGCGAATTGAAAGAGGCTTATCGCTTGTTGTATCGATCCGATATGCCACTGGCAGAAGCTATCTCAAAGCTCGATACTTGGGCCGATAACGAGCATGTCAAACATCTCCAAGGGTTTCTGCAGGAATCCTCGACTCAACCCCGACGGCGAGGGCCGATGGTCGGAAGACCATTCAAAAAATCTGATGTAGGCGAAAACTAGTGGTGGCTCAAGGCGATCGCCCCACTTTGGCCGATGGTTCCTTACACATCTTGGTCAGTACCGGTGAAGTCTCGGGTGATTTACAAGGTGGCTTCTTAATCGAAGCACTACATCGTCAGGCCAAGGTTTTGGGGCTCACACTTAAAGTTGCGGCGGTGGGTGGTGAGCGCATGACCCAGGCCGGTGCTCATCTGATTGGTGACACCACAGGGATTGGTTCGGTCGGGCTTTTTGAGGCGATTCCTTACCTGATTCCCACCCTCCAAATGCAGCGCCGTATTCGGCATCAACTGCAGCAGCAGCCTATCGATTTGGTCGTCTTTATCGATTACATGAATCCTAATTTGAGCTTGGGACAGTTTTTGCGCAAAACCTATCCGGCTCTACCGACGGCTTACTACATTGCTCCTCAACAGTGGGTGTGGGCCTTCAGTGAAAAAGATACTCAGGCGCTAGTCAGTATTGCTGACAAAATGGTTGCGATCTTTCCACAAGAAGCAACCTATTACCGCAAGTTTGGGGCCGATATTGCCTATTTTGGGCATCCCCTCGTGGATCGGCTAACTGCTCCCCCCACTCAAATAGAGGCGCGTAAGTCCCTCGGTCTTTGGCTCGATGCACCTGTTGTCACCTTGCTGCCAGCCTCGCGCTGGCAAGAAGTCAAGCATGTTCTACCGATTATGTTGACGGTTGCCCAGCAGATTCAAAAAGTGCTTCCGGATGTGCAATTTTTAATGCCGGTTTCCTATGGCAAGCTGCGTTCCAGCATTGAGCGGGCGATCGCCCAGGCTGGGATCAACGTTCGCCTGATTGAAGGGGAAGCTTATCCGGCGATCGCAGCGGCTGATCTGGTTTTGAACAAATCGGGCACGGTCAATTTAGAAGTTGCGCTTATCAATGTTCCACAGGTTGTGATCTATCGCCTCAATCCACTGACCGCGCGTATTGCTTATTACCTCCTCAAATTACGGGTGGAACATGTTTCCCCAGTCAATTTGATTGTCGAGAAAACCATCGTGCCAGAGTTTATTCAATGGGAAGCAACGGTTGCTGCTATCACGGCTGAGAGTCTGAAACTTTTGCAAGACACTGGTGCCCGTGCCAAGGTCCTTGCAGGCTATGATGAACTCCGGCAACGCATGGGGCAACCCGGAGTCTGCGATCGCGTAGCTGCAGAGTTAATAGCTTTTGCACAGCAATCCCATACTCAACCTCACGCGCAACAAGCATCACCGGTCAACTTGCAAGATAAGGTGTAGTCAGTGAATCAAATTGCTCACATCTCTCTAAAATTGGAATGTTTTGATTGCTTGAGCCACCATACTTGCCAACATAGGCGGTAGAAGTATCGTCTATATTTCTCAGGTGGCAACACCAGCAGCTATGACTCCAGGAGGTGACCTTTGAACATTACCGAGCTCTTTGCCCGTGGTGGCATCGCGATGTGGCCCCTCTTGTTCCTGTCGATTATGGCTTTAGGCACCATTATCGATCGGGTTTGGTTTTGGTCTCGTATTCTGACCCGAGAACGAGAAGTTTCAGGTCGCGTTTTAGAAGCAGCTCGACGCGAATGGACAGCTGCTAGCGAAATTGCTAAACGGTCAAACCGGTTGCCAATGGGACGGTTTCTGCATGCGGCGTTGTCTTTAGACACGCCTGATCCAGAAGTCTTTCGATTGGCGCTAGAAACCTCTGCTAATGAAGAACTAACCGTGATGCGGCGGGGTGAGAAGGTCTTAGAAGCGGTGATTGCCTTATCGCCGATGCTCGGGCTGTTAGGAACTGTGCTGGGTTTGATCAATTCCTTGGGGTCGATTCAATTATCAGACTTAGCCAGTGACAGTACAACCGGAACTGTTTTGGGTATCGGTGAAGCCTTGATCAGCACTGCCGCTGGATTAGTCATTGCCATTATCAGTTTGGCTTTCTATCGCCTATTCCAAGGTTTTATCTTCGGGCAGGCAAAAGTATTCCGGCAGTCGGGTAGTGAGTTAGAACTGCTCTATCGTCAAGCCTGGTCGGCTCGCCAAAGACGACCTCAGCAACCATCACCGCCTCCTGCAAAGAAGGTCCAGAACTCCAATGAAAATTGACATCCTAGAAACCCCATCGGAAGACGTCAGAATTGAAATCATTCCCCTGATTGACGTTATTTTCTGCATTCTGACCTTTTTTATCCTCGCGGCTGTTGGTTTAACCCGTCAGCAGGCCATTGATTTGGATTTACCGAATGCTAGTACAGGGAGTGCGCTCCCGCCGCAAGGGTTGGGAACGGCAGCGGTGCTGCGCCAGCGCCTTTACGTCAGTATTGATGCAATTGGCCAGGTTTATTTAGACCAGCAGCCTGTAACCCTTGATTTTCTATATGATGCGCTCTTGCGACACCAGCAAGACTCCCCTGAGGGGTTAATCGTGCTGTATGCGGCGCGCGATGCCCGTTACGAAGATGTAATTCAAGTGTTGGATTTATTGCGATCGGTGGGCGGCGATCGGGTTGCTCTAGCGACGCTGCCTGGAGAACTCCCCAATACCCTCGAAGCCCCACAAGATCCATCGCTATTCGATCTTTCGCCGATTCCCCCGATTGACAATCCCCTGTTCGACACTCCTGGCAGTTCTGGCGAAATTAGTCCTAACGAGGGGAGCCTCCCAGATAGCGGTGACCTACCTAGCCTGCTGGAGGAAACCGTTCCTGGTAATCCAGGCAATTTAGAATTATCTCCGAGTACACCACCAGAGACCTCTGAAGGTGCCGAATAGTCCCTAACGTATCGAGGAACCCGGTCTCGATGGAGAAACAGTGATGACCACTGCTTTCATGCCACATGCCGGTTGCCTCATTCTCAACCAGGTATGCCGATGCCCGTAACATGCTCTGTCAAGAGATATGGAAGAAGTCCTCAAAGATGCGGCACTCTGGGGAACTGCTTGATACAATTTGAGCCATTCTGCATTTTTCTCCTTCCATGAGTGTTCTGGAGTGGCTGCGAACGTTACCTAGCTGGATGGCATTGTCCCTAGCGATGAATGCGCTACTGTTTTTGGCTGTCATTTTTGGTCTGCGCGATAATCAGCCTAGACAGGCTCAAGACGGTTCCGTATTGCCTCAGGCCAGTGCTTCAGTTGCTGAAGGTCCTCCTTCAGCCTTTGTCCCTCAGTTAGGCGAACGTCAGTATCTCAATTATCAACAGTGGGTTGCTCTGTTACGTCAAGAAGCTGAAGCAGCTCGTAATGCTCCCCGCCTCACAGTTCTGTTAGGGGACTCGATTAGCCTGTGGTTTCCACCTCGGTTTTTGCCCGGACGACGCACCTGGATCAATCAAGCTATCTCGGGTGAGAATTCTGGGACATTGTTGCAGCGATTAGATGCCTTAGACCCAGCTCAAGTTGAGACTGTATTTCTCATGATTGGCATCAATGATCTGATCGCTGGTAAGGCCGAGAGCGAAGTGGTTAACAACGTGGAAAAATCAGTCCTGTATCTCAAGAAGCAGCACCCTAATGCCGATATCGTTGTGCAGTCCATACTGCCTCATGCGGCTGAAAATGCGACTTGGGAAGGGCGCGATCGCCTCCTACTGTTGCCCAACGATCGCATCCAAGCTGTCAATACGGCGATCGCTACGCTTACAGAAACTCATGGTGTCCACTACCTGGATCTGTACGCTTTGTTTGCGAATGGCGAAGGTCTACTACGCCCCGATCTCACGACCGATGGCCTTCACCTAAACGAACGCGGATATATCGTCTGGCGCACGGCACTTTCCATATTGCTGACCAGTGAATTAGGAGGTTGACAGCAATATAAAATTCGGAACTCCGAATAGACTGACTCGTGGTTCCTGATGCCTGGAGTCTTTCGCTACCGAAATTTTATATCTGAATTTGACAACCCATTTATCCGTTATTTTTTAGTAGCCAAACATGCTCACTAGCAGCGCATTTTCCCTTTAAGCCACCAGGAACGTTGTTGTTGGCAACGAGTATTGCCTCATAACTACGTTCATAGTGCTGGTTTACTTCTTTCTGGCTGATTGAAAAAGGAGGTCCTGACATTAAATTTTGATCATACTCATAGCTGATTAGTAACTGCGGGGCACTGGTTTCTTAAGGGGTGATGCAATGAAATCCTTGTGTCGTCAAGAGTTCATAGGTTGAGAACACTCGGTT
>JBCBTQ010000026.1:0-233 GCA_039818605.1 Cyanobacteria bacterium J06639_14
TGAGGAATTCTACTCCTCTTGAAAGCTTTCCCTGTTCTTTCTCCTAATCTTTTATTTGATGTATCCGTACCACATACGGGGGCATATACTTTAGTCAACTCAAATTGTTTTACCCATTTAGCCTTGCAAGGCCAAATTAATCGAGATCCGGTCTTTCCTTTCAAGACTTTTACAATCCCTTCGCCCTCCAAACGGCTCAAATCTAGATGATAGATTTCATGAGGACGAACACC
>JBCBTQ010000026.1:243-36272 GCA_039818605.1 Cyanobacteria bacterium J06639_14
CCTGCTAATCCACCCCAGTCAATGCTTAATTTTGCATATTTGCCTAATTGACTGAAAGCCAAGACACATGCTTTTCTGGCTCGACTATTTGGAGGGGAGACTTCTCGACATGTTTTGAGCAGCAATTCTGGTGTTAAGGGCGCTTCAACTTCGAGGAATCGTGTATAGACCTCGTAGTCGTTGTACAAGGTGGTCTCATTCACCGTTTCCAACTTCCAAGCCAAAAACTTTTTGACCCACTCTTTGGTGGAAGTGGGTTGTTCACCTTTGTCTGCTCTACGCCACTCATCCCAGGCGAATTGACCCATCAGCAAGTCTGATTCGAGTTTCGCAGCTTTAGCCTTGGCTACCTTGAGACCTGGCTTACTAGCCTTGCAGCCAATACCAATCCATTGTTGTTTCCACTTGCCCGAACCTGATTTCGGAGGCAATGATGCCTTCAGGGCATAAGATCCACCTGTCTGCCAGATAGAGACTTTGCTGTAGGCGGAAGATTCTTTCTCTAGTCGTTGTTGAGTGACCATAGTCATGACTAACTTATGACTACAATTTCACCACAAAGACCATGAAATTGTCTATTTTTTGAAGTACATGTGAACCAAGGGCTGTTTTGGAAATCCCTGAAACCCTCGAAATGCTTGTACGGAGAGGGTGGGATTCGAACCCACGGTCCTTTTGGGACATCCGATTTCAAGTCGGACGCAATCGACCACTCTGCCACCTCTCCAGGCTCAGCCATTTTAGATCATACTTCCCTGGATTTACAGACTCTTCATAAAGGGAAGGCAATCTTTTTCTGTAGCGAGAGAACTGTGTGGCGCGATCGCCCAAAATTTCTTTGATCTGGAAAAATTAAAGAAGTTGCCACACTTTAACTGTTTTTATGAAGTCCCTACTCCAGTCCAACCAGCGGGCTAAGCTTGATGCTACAAGCGACACCCTCTTCTATGAGCTGCCCCGTTTTGTTACCCACGTTGACGAGGGCTTCATTCAGCAGTTGACGGATCTGTATCGCGAACGGCTCCAGCCTGACAGTCGCATCTTCGACATGATGAGCAGTTGGGTTTCGCATTTGCCAGAAGATATCACCTTTGAGCAGGTTGAGGGGCATGGCATGAATGAGGAAGAGTTGGCTAGGAATCCGCAACTCGATCATTACTTTGTCCAGAACCTGAACGAAAACGACACGCTGCCCTTGGAAGATCAGTCTTTTGATGCGGTGCTGAACACCGTCTCGGTGCAATATCTGCAGTATCCCGAAGCGGTATTCGCCGAGATCTATCGCATTCTCAAGCCGGGAGGCGTTGCGATTATCAGTTTCTCGAATCGGATGTTTTATCAAAAGGCGATCGCGGCCTGGCGGGATGGGACGGAGGCACAGCGAGTAGAGCTGGTGAAACAGTATTTTCGATCGGTGCCTGGATTTGGCACCCCCGAGGTGATTGCCAAGCCATCGGCCGTGTCACCGATTCTGCAGATGTTGGGTTTGGCCGGAGGGGATCCGTTTTATGCGGTGATCGCCGAACGCATGTAGAGACGCAAAATTTTGCGTCTCTACATGCGTTCGGTTACATAATAAACATGCGGCGATCGAGGGCCTTGGGGTCGTGGGTTTCCACAAAGGTATCCAGGGTTTCGTCCGATTCCAGATGACCATCGACTAGATTGATGATGCGATCGGCCACATCCAGAATGCGATTATCGTGAGTCACCATGAGGATGGTGCGGTTTTGTTCTTTCGCGAGGACTTGCATGAGGGTCACCACATCGCGGCCTGACTTTTTATCCAGGGCTGCTGTTGGTTCGTCCGCGAGAATGAGCGGCGGCTGATTGACCAGAGCCCGCGCGATCGCCACCCGCTGTTTTTGGCCACCCGAGAGGGAATCCGGTTTATAGTCGACGCGATCGCCCAACCCTAGTTGTTCCAGAATATTGATCGCCTGCGATCGCTTCGTTTTGAACTGCCGCTTGAGCTCTACCGCCATTTCAACATTTTGAGAAGCCGTCAGGGATTCAAACAGATTATGAGCCTGGAAAATGAAGCCAATATTGCGCCGCACCTGCACTAATTTGCGGTTGCTCAAACCGACTAATTCCTGCTCCAAAACTTGTAAACTCCCCTCACGCATCGATCGCAGCGCTCCGATCAAGGTCAGCAGAGTCGTTTTGCCGGAGCCGGAAGGCCCCGTCATGATCACGATTTGCCCCCGAGGCAGATCGAGATTGATGTCAAAGAGTACTTGCTTCTGCAAATCTCCCCGTCCGAAGTAGTAATTCAAATTGCGAATTTGCACCGCACAGGCGGTTGAAGCAACCATGCCATTGGGAGCATTCGTTTGGGCACTAGGGTGACTCATCAACCAAATACCTCGGCTGGATCAGTGGACTGGACTTTGCGAACAGCAATGGCTCCCGATATAAGACACATGGCAAAGGTGAGGAGATAGATGTTGAACATTCGCTCTGGCGTCATCAGAAATACCAGTCCTGTAACGTTGCCAGCCCCGGTATACAACAGACGGCTGATCAAAAGACCGGGGATGAAGCCAAGCACAGATAGCATCAAAGCTTCCTGAATGACTACCCCGAGCAGAAATAGATTGGTATAGCCCATGGCTTTGAGCGTAGCGTACTCGGACCAGTGATCGGCCACATCCGTGTAGAGGATTTGGTAGACCAGGATGATGCCTACGAAAAAGCTCATGGTGGTGAGCAAGGAGAACACGAAGGCGATGTTCGTACTATCGCGCCAGTAATTTCGTTCCTGTGCCTCCAGGCTATTGTCCGGACCCGAGCGATGCATGACTCTTACATCGTTGGGTAAGGCCATCTGCAGTTGCTGAATCAGCGCCTCCACATTCACATCCGGTGCGACTTTCAACAGACCAATATCAGCGGTAGCAAAGCTGCGTTCATCTTCTTCAGGCCCCCGATTGGCAAAATAGCGCAGGAAGTTTTGGTCACTCATGATCAGGTTACCGTTGCCAGAGGCAAAGTCAGTTCCCAGGTCAAAGGTGCCGACAATGCGAATTTCGCGATCGGCGAGTTCGGTAATGATGCCTGCTTCACGCGGACCAATCTCGGCCCGAGCCCGCGTGTCAATCAGGGCCGTGTTGGGTAGTCTTAGCTGGTCGCGATGGGTTTCGATGCTGGGCAGCAGCAGCACCGGATCCGCCAGATTGAACGCTAAAACGCGCATTGGGCGCGTATTTCGATCAATCGGATTTTTCCACCGCACTTCACTGATGTAGAGAGGATAAGCATCTTGAACCCCCTCAAAAGCTTGGGCCTGGTATAGTCGCCGTCGCGCAAAAGCTCGCGGCACAAACATATTGTTCTTGAGGCGATTGATAATTACAATCTCGCCATTAAGTTGGTTGATGACCTGCACCTGACTATCGTAAAGAGCATTTTTGAAGCCGGTGAACAGAAACATCAGCAGCACCGCAAAGCTGACCCCTGCCAGTGATGTCACAAACTTGCGGCGATCGTGAATCAGGTTCAAAAGCGCCAGGGGTGTGCGTTGCCAGAGGGTAGACAGCATGGCTAAAACACCTCAGCAGGATCGGCAGCAGCAGCTCGACGCACTGAAATTAGCCCTGAGATGCTGCACATAATCACTGTGAGTCCGAAGACTAAAATCATCCGCGTTGGCGTCATAATCATGGGCAGGTTGGTGGCTTTGAAGGTGAGTTGATAGAGGCCCAAGGAGACAATGAGTCCCGGAAAATATCCCATCACGGCTAAGATGACCGCTTCTTGCAGGACGATCGTAAAGAGGAAAAAACCGCTATATCCCATTGCTTTGAGGGTGGCATATTCCTTTAGATGATCCCGAATGTCGGTGTAGAGAATTTGATAAACGATAACTGTACCGACGATGAAAGAGACAACTACGCCTAAGCTGAAAATGAACCCGATCGCGGTATTTTCTAGCCAATACAGGCGATCGCTGGCGATCACACCGTCTCTAGTGAGAACTTTGACATCAGGCGGCATCAGTTGCCGGAGGGTCGCGACGACCCGTTCGGGGTTAGCCGTGGGTTCTAGCTGAATCAGCCCTAGACTGATGAGGTTGAAGGGGCGCGGTTCAAAGTAGCGCACAAAATTTTGATCGCTCATGATCAGAGTCCCATCAGCTGCGAAGCCACCGCCGAGCGTGTATTGTCCGCCAATGGTGACCTGTCGGCGATCGGCTTCGGTTTCGATACCGGTGGTTTGCGGGCCAAATTCGGCACGGGAGAGACGATCAATCAGGACCGTGTCAGGTTGCCGGAGTGTGGCAATGACAGTTGGATCCTGTAATTCTGGCATGCGGAATACCGGGTCATGGGGATTGATGCCAAACACGAACATGGCGCGGCTAATGCGGGTTTCGGGGTTGCGCCACAGCACATACTCCAGGTATATCGGCATAGTCCGCTTAACGCCTTCGACCCCGGCTGCCTGATACAGTCGCTCACGGGGAAACGCTTTGGTGGAGCTAATTTCCAGGGACTGGGGTGAGGTGAGGAAAATATCGGCGTCAATTTGGTCGTAGAAGGTCACGGTGCTTGCCAGCAAAGCCCCTTGGAAGCCCAAATTCATAAAAATAAGTAGCACCGCAAACGCCACACCCGCGATCGCGACAATCAAGCGGGTCCGCTCGTGCAAAAGGTTAAGCAGGGCCAGAGGAGTCCGTTTCATTTAGGATTCCACATCAATCGCAACGTCAACTTGCAGATTGGTCAGGCTTGCAATTACCTCACTCTGGTCCACCCGAATCCGCACTTCAACCACACGGGCATCGGCATTAGCTGCTGGGTCATCGTCGAGCACATCGTTTTTGAAAATCTGCAGGCCGATTTCTTCAACGGTGCCGGTCAATTCCTGGTCGAAGGCTCCGTTCCGGCTGGTAATGGTTGCCTTTTGGCCCAGTGCCACATCACCAATGCCCGTTTCATCCACTTCGGCCACGATATACATCTGGTCGGTATTGCCCAAAGCCAGGATGGGATTGCTAGTGGTGACGGCTTCGCCCGGTTCAGCGTAGAGTTTGAGGATTTGGCCGGCACTGGGAGCCCGAATAATGGTCTGGGCAAGTTGCGCTTCGGCCAGGGCCAAATTCTGAGCGGCGGAGTCGACGTTAACTTGAGCCTGCGCTAAGCGCATATCAGCCATTTGGACCTCGACCAGGGCTTCGGCATTGGTCATGTCGCTGAGGCGGGCGGTTTTCAGTTCTTGTTTGCGAGCCTCGGCACTCCGCACTTCTTCGCGAATGCGCTTGGTTGTGGCTAGTTGGCGATCGAGTTCTTGTTTGGCGATCGCCCCATCCGCCTGCAGCGATTCAAACCGGGCCAGGTCAACCTCGGCAATTTCTAAATCGGCCTGCAGACTCTCGATGATGCGCTGTTGAGCGTCGATCGCGGCCTGCTGGGGCTGATCAATCTGCTCGATGCGGGTGCGGGCTTCTTGCACGTTGGCTTCACCCAATGAGGCTTCGGCGGCGAGTAGGGCTTCGGCTTCAGCGAGTTGACTGGCGGCATAGTCGCGTTCTGCCTGCCGCACATCGTGAATGTCCAAGTAAGCAAGGATTTGGTCGGGTTGAACCGATTCACCTTCTTGGACTAAAACGCGATTCAGGCGACCGTTTTCGGAGGGGACAACATCCACAACTCGTCCAGCCGGTTCGACCCGCCCTAGCGCCACCACTTGGACTCGCTGGGGGAGCGGTTCGGCATTCTCGATCAGTGCGGCTTGCCGGGACTGGGTGCGCGATCGCACTAGCCAAAAGGCTCCTCCTCCCAACAAAATTAGGGCAGCCACTAGGAGCCCAATGGTTTGCCTCGGAACAAAGATCTTGGGAATAGATGCCTTAGGACGATTGGTCGCCATAGAAATGGCCTCTAGCAGGTAGGGACTGTATTCAGGATATGACCATTATTTTAGATTTGAGCATAACTAAACCGTATAGTTCATCTTGTTTTTTGCTGAAGCGATTATCCGTGCGGTTGAAAAGTAGGCGATCGCGCTCAAAAGGCCACTTGTAATGGTGAGGTAGCGATTATTCATTTTGTTCTTAGCGATAGTGCTTTGTGCAAAATTGCAGGACTTCTCGGATATCGTTGAGACGCGATCGTTCTTCTGGATTGATTGATGGTTCCGTCTTGTAATGATTCGATGAATTCTCTAAATAGGGCCATGTGGCATCACAACCCATTTCCATAAGGATGTTAAGGATTGCGCCTTGTTGAGTAATTTCTGCGTTTGGTTCGCTGGGAAGTTCCCAGAGTTTCCATAGCAATACATTGCTATCGAAGCTGGCTGAAGCTAGGACTTCTGCTGAACTAAAGGGGGTATTATCTTTGGGGCCAAAGGTAACGCTCGAAACATCCTGAGCATGTTCGGTGAGTACAGAAATAGATTTACCCTTAGCAGTCCAGAGACGAACCGTACCATCCCGACTAGAAGAGACTAAGAACTTACCATCGGCACTAAAATTGACGCGGGTAATCGCATCAGTATGTCCCTCTAAGACTTCGATTAACTCACCCTCCAGCGTCCAAAGCCGAACTTTCTCGTCTTCCCCGCCCGAAGCAATGAGGGACATATCTCCAGCACTCACATCAACGGTTAAGACATTGCCTAAGCTGTCCGCCTCCAGTGGATTTGTCTTAAACCTGAGCCTGGGTTGAGTGAGCTGAGAATCTTTCCCTGGCAGTTCCCAAAGAAATATGGCTCCTTCTTTCAAGTTATCGTGGCGAGCTGGTGACCTCTGAGTACTCGTGGCCAAAAAACTACCGTCGGCACTGAAGCTAACGCCTGTGACAGGCGTTGGATGTTCCAGGCTGAACCCATCATCAAGCTGTCCATACGCAGTCACTTGCCAGAGTGTAACTGCACTTTTAACCCCAGTTGTAGCTAGCCAAAGTCCATCCGGACTAAAGCTTAAATCTTGTGTTTCCCGATAAGGATTACCCTCGGCTTGATTGACTGACTCTGGATCGATAGAGAAGATGGGTTTATCTGTGCGAGCAAATGGCTTCCATATCCTAATATTGCCTACCTGATTTATGGCCGCCAGGAATTGACCATTGGGGCTATAGTCTAAGGCTAGAATTGCTCCCCCAATAAAGCTAATATGTGATTGCTGTGTCCCGTTTCGTCGCCAGAGGCGAATGGTATGAAAACCGCTAGAGGCTAAAACCTGGCCATCGGGTCTAAAGGCCACGTCAAAAACCTGGTTTGTATGGGGCAATGGTTGGATAGAACCATTCAAATCCCACAGACGAATGCCCCCTTTTTCACTCGCAGAAGCCAGCACAGGATCCTTTGGGGAAAAGGCTAAACTGAGAATCTGATCTTTGTGGCCTTCAAACGTTTCAACCAGAGTCCCCTTATCGCTTAACCAAAGGTGAATGGTGTTGTCGGCTCCGCCGGTTGCCAGCATCTCATTATCAGGACTAAACGCAACCCGGAAAATCGGTCGTCGATGCCCCCTGAGAGTATGAACCAATTCAGGTTCTTTTTCCTTGGTTTTTCTTGGATGCCACAGTTTAGCGGTACCATCCCCACTCGCCGAAGCTAAAAGGGCACTATCGGAGCTAAAGGCCAACTGATAAACAGGGGCATCATGGCCGGATAATACCAGCGAAGTATCTTCAAAGAACTGAGAGGAGTCCTTGGAACGCTGCCAGATCTCAATGTCTCCTATATTTTCGGCTGCTGCATCATTTTTAGCGCCAGCAACTGCCAAAAGATTGCCATCCGGACTAAACTGAACCGTGTAGATAGACCCCGCAAATTTAAGCTGCTGCAACAGTTCTCCCGAGCGATTCCAGAGGTAAACGCCTCCCTCAAAATCCGTCGAGACGATCAGATCGCCGTAACGGTTAAATGCCATATCAGAAACTTTTTCGTGCTCAAGCACGATGGGTTTCCTAAAGTCATCGTGACGGTTCCATAAATATAGTTTTCCATCGTCAAATCCAACGGAGACAAGATACTGACTGCCCGGACTGAAGGTAACAAGAGCAACCCCTTTATCATGAGGGCGGGGTAAGGTTCTTTCAAAGTTTCCATCTTTCCAGAGCTTAACGGAACCGTCAGAGCTTCCGGTCGCTACGTAATCGCCATCAGAGCTGTAGGTAACGCTAACCACTTCTTTCTGATGGCTAAACTGAGGTTGACTGTTGTGATTCTCGTCAATGTTCCAGAAGCGAACTGTCCGATCTTGTCCGACCGAGACTAACTTCTGACCATCGGGGCTAAAGGCCAGGCTATAAACTGCGCCCTCATGACCTTCCAGACGGTTACGTTCTCTCAATTGCAGTGTGGCATCATGAAGAGCGGTCGTGGCTTTGGCGTGAAGATTGGGCCTCAAATACTGCATGAGGAAATCGGCCTGCTTGACTCGTTTCCCAGCTCTTAAGGCCGTAATGACAGCATCCAAGCCCTTGCGCTCTTCTAAAGATTCGACTAAGGCTCTGATTTCACTCATTCTGGTGAGCAAAAGCCCCACCGAAAGCCCCGCTAGTACTAACAAAACAAAAGCGGTGTAGAGCCCGTTGCGCTGCCATTTAAATGCCAGGGAGCGCTGACTAGCTCGAATATAGTCTTCCTGTTCAGCTTGTAGTTCAGGTACAAAGCAGTTGTCTTGGGGTGCTTGCAGTTGGCGGTGCTTACGCCATCGTTGTATCTGGCGCAAATAACCGACTGACATCAAATCACGTTCGGCTCGTCCTTCGGTTGACCATTCATGGGCTTTATTGGCCAGACGCGTGTAAACCTTAAGGTCATCCAGGTCGGTGTTCAAAACACTCAACAGTTCACCCATGGCCATGTCAAAGGGTCTTTTCGTGCAAGAGGCGTATTGGATGGAAGCTAATCCGCTGGCTTTGAGAGCGTCACGGTTGTAATTGTCGCGGCACACGAAAGGGATAATACGTTTGTTTTGCGCTTGGGCCTGACCTAATTCCCACTGACAAGGTTCTGATAGGAAGAAATCTTGACTCACCACGGCAATAAACGTGTGAGCGTCACGAATTCCTTCTGCCACTTTTTCGCGCCAGTCGGCAGCAACCGGAATATGCTGCCAGTCAATCCAGACTTTCCAATTGTGTTTCTCTAACTCGGTGGTGAGTTGCTTCACAAAATCGCGCTCTTTGCGGGAATAAGAAATAAAAATATCGGGCTGAGGGGTTTGTGGATATTTGGTGTGTTTTGATTGCTTGAGGTAGCGATCGCTGGCCTTTAAAAACTCTTTTTGTAGCGGCGTAAATTCAATTTGTTTATGTAGCTGATGCCGCTGAATCCACCGCTCGCGTTCGCGGACGGCTTGCAGATCTTCGGCAGTGAGTAAGAACGTGTGATGTTGGTGGCGTCTATCCCACTCCATTGCACGCGCCAGCAGCCGCACATAGGTTTGGACATGAATAATATTTTGGGCGGCCCGTTCAAAGGCCGCTTCGTGTGTAGCCGCTTCAAAGGAAAGCCAAACTAAATTATCGACACACTGTAATTCCTTGATAGGAAACTGCAATGGCGTGATGGATAGCACCACAATGAGTTTATTAAGCTCTAGGGCCAAATCCAGGCCACTGCGAACGTCAGGGTGCTGTAACGCATGAGGAGAAAGCAACAGCACAAAGACATCCGCGCCCCGAATACCTTGCTTAAATTGAGTGCTGTAATCAGGCCCAACGAGAATGTCATCGTAGTCAATCCAGGGGTCGAATCCCTGATGACGAATCGCTTCGTCAATAGCTCGAACAAATTCACTGTCTTGGGGTGCATACGCAATAAAAATATCGTTGCGACGGGGCTTACTGAGCGCAATCCGTCGCAAGCGATTTTTTTCTGGCAGTCGATATGCTAAGTGGAGCGTGTGCGATGCCATAGTTCCTGCAGATATTGGCATTGAGGGAGCTGTCCTCCCAAAAATACAGTCCTACTTAAATTCTTTACGGATTCGTTGTTAAATTTTGATGCGTTGTCGGCTCAAGGCGCGATCGCACTGGCCTAATCTTTACCCTACCAACAATGCGGCTTGGGAGTTAAGGTATTATATTGGCCTTAACGATAAAATGGCTGATGAAACCGGTTGCTTTCATCTTGAACGTGACGCGTGAAGATTCAGTCTAATTGACTAATCCTTTCTGTGAAAGCGCTCGGTGTATTCAAAAAAGTTCAGGCCGCCCTGGGCACCTTATGGTCACGATAGTCAAGTATCTGTTACTTCTTTACACCTATTGGACGTTAGGATGCCAGTGAGAGTTAGGATGCCAAAAACTTCTACCGACCGACTGATTGAATGCCAGTTTTCGAACGGTCAGCACGCTAGCGTCCTCTATGCGACGGACGCAATGAGCTACAGTCAGGTTTTGTCGATGCTGGGATTGCACTCTCCAACGGCAAATTTGGTTGTCATTGGCGGTGCTAGCAACATGAGTTCAGAGAGCCTTCAGCGGCTGTCAGCAGTATTTGAGACGGTCTTAGCCCCGCTCGTACAAGAGCTTGGTATCACGGTGTTAGATGGCGGTACGGATGCTGGCGTCATCCAGATGATGGGGCAAGCGAGGGGCATCGTTGACGGCACCTTTAACTTACTTGGCGTCGCCCCTCAAAGTAAGGTGAAACTGCCTCAAGAAATTACTCGGGAAAGTGAGCGTCGCAAAGATTTGGAGCCTCACCATACCTCGTTTTGTCTCATCCCAGGCGAACATTGGGGTAGCGAATCCCCCTGGTTAGCTCAGCTAGCGACCACCTTGGCGGGTTCCTCACCCTCTGTCACGCTCATGATTAATGGTGGTAAAGTTGCTTTAGCAGATTTGCAAGCGAATTTGGCAACCGGTCGTCCGGCGATCGTCTTAGCCGGTAGTGGTCGCATGGCGGATGCGATCGTCACCGCTATTCACAACTCAACGAGCGCTGACCCGGTCATTGCCAGTATCATCAGTCAATACTATCCTCACAAGCTTTCTGTATTTGACTTATCGAGCCCGTTGGCAAATCTTGCCAAGCGTCTACGCCAAATCCTGAGCCCCAATGGCCAACGAACCAGCGCCTAGTGAAAAACTCTCTGCAAATGCCCCTACGGTCTCCCCACCAAAGCAACTTCTGATTGATGCTTGGGAGCGTCAAATCATCTACAGCAGAAATGCATCCCGCTATCAGAAACGGTTCGCTACACTGCGAACAATGCTCACTATTTTGAGCGTTGGGGTGATTTTTTTGTCTATTGTTGAAGCTGATGTTGATGTTGACTTTTTGCCAGAAGTTTGGGCGAATTTAACCTACGGTTCGATTGAGAATCTGCTCATTATTTTACCTATCACAATTACAGCTTTACTTGCGTTTTCGGTCAAATTTGATCGGGGTCAAAACTGGGTACTATTACGCGGCAACGCTGAAGCACTAAAAAGGGAGATTTACTACTACCGCACCATGTTTGGTCCCTACAAAGAAAATCGGGATGCGGTTCTCGCCCAACGCGTTAAGCAAATTAGCGAGAGTATGAAAGGTAGCCCCGTACACCGAGCTTCTTTGAATCCCTATGAAAGCCTGACTCCAGCCGAGAAAAGGCAGGCTGATTTATATGCACCCGAAAAGTATTCTGACTTCCTCAGCGCCGAAAAATATCTTACGTATCGATTGGAAAGGCAGTTTGACTGGTACCGCAAGCAAGCAAAATCGCTTGATCGACAACTCCAAATTTTCCAGTTCAGCATTTATGCGTTTGGTGGCTTAGGGACATTCTTGGCAGCTACAGACAATCTCAAAAGTTGGGTAGCGGTAACCACAGCCTTAACGGGGGCTTTCAATAACTATGTGGAATTCAAAAGGGTCGAATCTAGCCTCGTCGGCTACAATCAGACCGCTGATACGCTCTACGATATCCGCACCTGGTGGCATTCCCTTTCAGCTTCTGCCAGGGAGAATCGTCAAAATTTTAAGAAGCTAGTAGAAAGTACGGAAAAGACGATTCGTAGCGAAAACACAAGTTGGCTCCAAGATATGCAGGATCTCCTAGCCGATCTCTACGGCACTAAGGAAGTCGATGAGCCCGACCCGCAGTCGGAAGCTCCTTCTCCTTCTCCTGAAGAAGAAAAAAACTGACTCCACAATTGCTCCAAGTGTATTAATCGAACCGTATTGGAGGCTACGGTGTACACACATCTGGGACGGACGTTCAAAATTCTGCTTAACCCCCCTGAATCCCTCCTTGATAAGGCAGTCCATTAGGCAGAACTCCAGGAATGCTTTGCTCCGCAGGGTTTGTAGGGTCTGGTTATGAGTCTTCAGCTAGGGCAAAATCGCGTCAACCCTCTCATTACACCCGGTCGATTACTCCTGTCCCCCTTGGCAAGGGGGACTATAGGGGGTGCGATCGCTAGCGTAGCGGCTGGAACCCCTCCGCCTACGGCACCTCCCCTGGGTAAGGCGAGGACGGGAAACGTTACTGTACTTGAAATTCAGCAACTTGTGCCTAATGGACAGCTTGATTAAGGAGGGACAACCCAGATCTCCCCGTTTGCAAGGGGAAATTAGAGGGGGTCTATAGACTTCCCTCCCACTCTTTCCACATCTCGCTAGGATTAAAACCAGCCCTGCTTTATCGGATTTTCATGGTTGACTCCAACACTTCGTCGACACCTACAGATCGCTACTTCGAACTCATTGACAACATCGTCACCATGACGCTGAAGGGAAAAATTAGATCGAAGGTGCAAGTCTACAAAATGCTGCAGGCGGATATTGAACCAGGTGAAGGCGAGCTGTTTGAGCGGTGCTTGCAAGAACGGGTGAGTACCATTGAAGCCACGCTGAAAACTGAAACCGATGACCTCAAGCTAGCCAAAGCCACCCGCAAACAGCGGGCTCTCAAAACCATTCAGGGAGAATGGGCTGCGTGGCAGAAGGAAAATCAGGGCACCGCCGCCTTGTCGGGGGCGATCGCGGCCCTCATCCAATCCACCGATCAAGCGCGATTGACGGCATTACTACAGGCACTGGATCCCAATCAGCCCGATCGCCTCAACCGGGATCAAATTCAAACACTGGCGCAGCAGTTACGCCAGTTAGACACCTCAGCGACGACCCAGCCTAGCCTGAAAGAACTTGCCACTGGCTTAACACAGGGCTTGGCGACCTGGCAGCGCTTAGAAGCCCATGTGATCAGTTGGGTGTATGACCAGGGTCAGCGATCGCTGGGCTTTGGGAATAGGGTGCCGCAAGGTCCCTGGCCCTATTGGGCGAAGCAGATTGAAACCGCCTCCCTTAAACGCATCTTTGCCGACTTTGCCGAGCATCAGGCGATTACGGCTGAGGGCATTCCTACAGCCCTTGGGGTTGCTATCTGGCTAGAGCTGGCGATCGCCCTGCAGCGGTTGCAGCTAGGACTCATCGTCTGGTTTGATCAGCAGCCCTACGATCCCAAAGCCGGTAAACGTCTCTCCATTGCTACGTTTCTCACCTTTGCTGTCGTCTGGAGCCAACTCTCCAATCGCTTTAATCAGTTGGGCCAGTCTTTGCTGACAGAAGGCTGCTTCCAAATGACGCTGCAAGTCTTGCGGCAGTTTGCCCAGCAGGATTACTTTCCCCTCTATGGTGGCCTGTTTACCGCGTTGTCAGGAGAACCCCTGCAGACATTGTTGGATTATCTGGATCAGCCGCTCCGTCAGGTGCCTAACACGGCCACCAAAGCCCGTATTCTGACGTTGCTCGGCTATTCTCAGGGAGCCCTGGGACGCTATGCTCAAGCCCGCAAGTTTCACGAGCAGGCCCTGGAAAGCGCCCGTGCAGCCAATGACCAACGGTGCGAAATTGCTAACCTCAATCACCTGAGTCGCACCGCCGTGGTGCAACAGGACTTTGAAACCGCGATCGCCCATAGCCAGCGGGCCTTGATTACAGCCCGGCAAGCAGGCGATCGCTTGGGGGAAGCCAATGCCCTGGCCAGCTTTGGCTACAGCGAAGTCAGTCGAGCCCAGGAGCAAGCCCTGGAAACAGAGCAAGTTGAGTCCGTGTTGACTTATCTGGAGCAGGGCTTAGCCTTATCCGAACAAGTCCAAGATCGGCCCAGTCAAGCCCTCTGCGCCAATAGCCTGGGAATGGCTCAGGTGATGCTACGACGCTACGATGCAGCCGTTCCCGCTTTGGAAACAGGATTGCAGATTGCCCAAGCCATTGGGGATGTATTTTTGCAGGGGGTTAACTATAGCTATCTGGCGATCGCCTATCTGAATTTAGAAAACACCGAGATGGCAGTATTCTGCGGCGCACTGGGTATGTATTTGCTATGGCAGATTAACTCTAGTCAGTGGCACCAACCGGCAGGTACCCTGAGCATCCTCTACGGTCAAATCGGTCCTGAGGCATTTCAGCAAGCCCTGGCCAACTATCGGCCCGCTTTCCTCAAACAAATCGGCGTTGATGGGTACGACTACCTGCCCAAACTCCTCACGGAATACCGCGAAACATTATAGAGACACAAAATCTTGTGTCTCTATAATGTTTCGACCCATGAAAATACGGTAAATGGGATATCGGTACACATTTCGGCAATAAAGGATACCCTAGAGTACAGATTAAGGATTATTAAATCCTGATACATCACTTCAACTAACGTCGCAAAGGGTTACTGAGTTGCCGTGCCACTCTCACCGCTAGAGCTATCGACCCCTGTCGTAATTCTGCTAATCGGGAGCGCCAGTTTCGTTGCCTGGTTCTTCAGCATGTTGGCCGGTGGGGGAAGTCCATTTATCCTCATCCCCCTCTTGTCACTCCTGCTAGGGACCCAAGCCGTTGCCCCGGTCATCACAACTGGGCTCTTGATTGGCAATACCCAACGCAGCCTTTTCTTCTGGAAGGAAATCGATTGGCACGTCACCGCCTGGTATTTACCGGGGTGTCTGGGGGGAGCGGTCTTAGGGGCCTACATTTTTACGTGGGTCCATGCCGATTGGCTGCAAATTCTGATTGGTCTGGCGCTCCTGGGGATGGTGCTGAATTACTGGTTGGGGCGATCGCTCAAATTCCTGAATCAGAAGTTCACGATGAAAGCCTGGTACTTTCTGCCTGCGGCCTTTTTCAATGCCGTGGGTTCGGCCCTCATCGGCAGCACTGGTCCCATCATGAACCCTATGTATTTTGCCTGTGGGTTGGAAAAAGAAGCCATGATTGCCACCAAGGCGTCTAACAAGGCATTTCTGCATGTCATCAAACTCATCAGCTATGCCGGTCTAGGCGTTTTGGAACCAAACCACATCGGCTATGGCCTCATTATTGGCCTAGGTGCCGTACCCGCAAATTTAATTGGCAAATGGGTGTTGGAAAGGATCACCAACGATCAGTTTCGGCAGATGGTGTTTGCCTTTGTTGCCGTCAGTGGTGTGGTGATGATTTGGGAGCAGCGGAGTTGGCTGTTGGCCTGGTAGCGGAGTTGATTTCCTGAAATAAAATATCGGGCTTCCTTGAGAACTGAAATCAGCTTGCTCAGGACTCTGTGCTTGTAAAGTAAAATGCTCTGGCAACGTATGAAAGTACCAGCCGCCTAAGTGTGTATGGTGGGCAATGGTTTTACGGGGACAATGAGCAAAACAAATCGGACAATTGATGACAGATTGCGCAGTCACCAGATGCTGACAAGTATCGTTGCCAATACGTTCAACTATGCCGTCAGTCGTGGTTTGGATATGGAGCAAATTAACGCGGCCACCGGACTCACGCGAACCGATTTGATTAATCCAGAGACGCGCCTACCAGAAATACTGGCTCCCACAATCTGGAAGCTATTGGGTGAGGCTCACCCAGGACAAGCCCTGGCACTTCATGCGGCAAGTGCAGCTCCATTAACCTCGATGGGGCAATTGTCTCAAGCTGTGCAATACGCTGAGGATTTACGTTCGGCCTTACAGAAATTTGTGAAATATTGCTCTGTGCTGTCGGATCAACTCCATGTTGAGCTAATCGAATCAGATGCTGAAGCAATTTTGCAACTATTCCATCCTATCGACGAGATTGATGGCGGCTACGGTGCTGAGGCTGGACTAGGCATCGTAACTCGCCTCGTGAGAGAAACCCTAGTTGCCGAAGATCCGCTTGTGAGGGTGGAGTTTAGACATCAACCTTTTGGTTCACTGCAGGCATACGAAGACTTTTTTAAGGTGCCTATCCGGTTTCAACAAACCCATAACAGGCTTGTCTTTCGCCGCGATGCTTTGGACCTACCGACCCCCAAGCAAGATACCTACTTGCTTGAGTACATTCAGAAAAACCTGGACCTCTTGCAAGATCACTGGCGGTTGCATGGTAACCCCTCCCAGATATCGCAGCTCTACGATGCCATTGCCCGCAATGCTGAGGTTTCGGAATACAGTGCTGAGGCCCTAGCACAGCAGTTAAACATGAGTTTACGAGCCTTACAACGACAGGCCCGCGATCGCGGTTTCACGATTAGTCAATTGTTGGAGAACGTGCGTGAAGCCAAGGCACGGCATCTGCTCACGAACCCTGAACTCACGATCGAAGTCATATCAGCTCAGCTGGGATATTCAGATGATAGAGCCTTCCGTAGAGCCTTTAAGCGCTGGACTGGCCATACGCCTACCGAGTTTCGACGCGGGGTCGTTTAACGACTTTTTCCATTTACAGAGCAGTGGTTCTAGCCAGCGTTTCGAGTCTTGCCCTCAGCGCTTGATTGAGGCAGTGAGCGAAGGCCGTGCCCATCGCGATCGTAAATACCGTCAGCATATGGGGCAAAACGAGTAGAGATAAAAGTAGGAGCCGATAGCGGATTTGGCTCAACACCGGCAACAAAAACAAGCTGCAGTGAAGACAGAATATATTCTGTATCCTGCCTTTACAGTTCATCTTCGTAGCGTTTTAGCCTCAGTTCTGGCGCATTAAAAAAGCCGCCCTGTAATGGAAAACAAAATGCCGCTTTCTTGTAGGGAATTACCGCTGTTGTCATCGTTAATGAGGGGAATACCGTAGTCTAAACGGGCCGTCATACGATCGCTTACCTGCCATAAAACTCCGGCTCCAATCGACATCAAAGTTGCGGGATCCGGGTCAGCGCGATCGCCGTTATTCCAGGCATGCCCCCAGTCAAAAAAGGGTGTGACCTGTACTAAACTGTCCCATTCGGGAATCCGCATCACCGGCACACGCGCTTCGAGGGAAGCAAAGACGCCACTATCGGCAAGAATCCGATTTTGAGGATACCCCCGCACACTGCCCAATCCACCCAGACGGAACTGCTCCAGCGACAGTAGCGGCCGATTTGCCAGTTGCCCATCCACCCGTGCCAGGAGCAGCGTATCAGGAGCCAATACCTGTAGCCATTGGGTCTGCCCCTGCCAGCTAAAGAAATTACTGTCAGGACTATCACCCTCGTTCTGAGTCGCCCCAAACCAGTCCGTCCCCACACTAAACTGAGACCGGACGGCGAAGACGCGATCGGCAGTACGCTGTGTCCACTCCTGCCCTAAGCGTATTGCTGTGACCGTAGCTTCACCGTCGGGAGCCCCCGCAAACGGAAATCCTAGACGTGGTTCATCCGGTAACTGAAACGTGCTTTCCGTGTGGCTGTGGGATAGCTCTAAACTCAGGGCCAGTTCTTCGGTTGGCGTCTGTATCAGGGGATGACGCAGGGTAAACTGCACATTATTCGATTCTGATTCAATGGACAAAATCTCGAAGTCATCATCAATGACTTCACTGTTGGTGTGGCTGTAGCTGATGCCGACAGTGGTATTGGCAGGACTCACCGGTACCGTGTAAGCGATATCGAATGTATTACTGCCTTCGGTATTGCTGTAGGTAAATGCTAATGTATCCCCCAACCCCGATAAATTCAGGTCGCGGAAGCCCGCCTGCCGTCGAAAGCTACCGACGGTTGGCGATCGGCCATTATCGACAGCCAGCAAAATATCAAAGCTATCAGCTTCTTCCACTGATACTGTCACCACTCCACCCCCAACCTGTGTCCCTGTCGACAACTCCGCTGTAATTGTCTCAACCAAAGGGTCTAACTGCAGGACTTGTAAGCCTTCCACTAAGCGATTGACGTTGAGTGGATCACCCGCTGCCCTTTCAATTCGGCTACTCAAGTAACCTGGGACAAGCTCTTCATTTCCCTCCACCACCACGGCTTCCAGAAATCCTTCCACCACCTGAATGTTGACGACCCCGCCATCATCAATGACCTGATCCGTCGGGATGAAGGCTCCTGTGGTGATGTAACCAGCGTCTAAATAAAGCTGGGTAACCGCAGCCCGAGCTTCGAGAAGTTCGGCAAAGGTGATGGGAGTGTTGGTATAGGGGGCCGTTACTGTGGCCAGTTCCGTTGCCGAAAAAACCGTACTGCCTAAAACCTCAAATTCGCGCACAACAATCGTCCCAGGAACCTCAAACCCAGGTGGTAAGGCTTCAGGAGCCGTTGGTAGGGGCAATAACTCGTCCGGCGGTGGCAGTGGTGGTAGCGGTTCTAGATCGGGGGGTGGTGTCTCTGGCGGTAGATCGGGGGGCGTGCCTGGTAGTGTTTCCGGAACTTGGGCCAGAGATGGGCTGATTTTGGCGGCATCTTCCTTTGGCAAGATGGGTGGGGGAGTAGGCGTATCGAGAACGGTCAGGGAAACAGTCGCTAACAAAACAGGCAACACAACGGTTACTCCTCTATGCAAAATCGGGTGTCAACTTGAGGGCAGAAATTGAAGTGAAAAATCCAGTAACTCACCTAATATCATCAATCTTCTTGGGCGATTTTCTTCCCAAGAACCCTCTTCTTTAAACACACCCATTGAAAGAATCATATTCTTGCTATTTCCAGATTTCTGATTTTCTCTAAAGGAAATTAGAGACTCAAATCAAATTTAATTTAGACCTGTAATTTAAGCCGGGAAACTGTGGCTAGGAAGGGAATTTAGGAGCTAGGAGATAGAATCCATACCAAACCCACATAGATTACTTATGGGCAACAGTTAATTCCAGCGATATATCGGGCATATAATTTAAGGCGAGAAACTTTGGCCAGGAAGGGAATTTAGGAGCTAGGAGCTAGAATCCAGTGTTCTCCTGACTCCTAGCTCCTGGATTCTGGATTCTGTCTCAACCAACATTTCCTGCCTTAAGGGGATCGCCTTAATTTATTCGTTAATACTTTGAAGTCCAAATAACCAATGATATTGACACTTCGGATCAATTTTGGGGCAAACTAGCATAGGGTTACTTATAGAAGATTCCTGGATTTTAGCGTCTACACCCGCACGGGTTAACCGGCTAATAAAGTCTTCTGCGACTGTTTTATCCACCCCAGCGATTAAAATACAAGGACAGCTTGACTTTACATAGGCTAAGAGTTCTTTCGATTCTTTCAGGCCCAATCCCAGCATCTCCCGAATAGCCTTCAACGCAGGAATATGCCTATTGGGAAGGGCTTCAATCACGACTTGGAATTGCATTTCCATCGATACTGATCTCCGTAAATTTGAATCTGTTTAGTGTGGCAATACGTGCCGGAAAATGTTTTGTACCAATTCTGTGAGGCAGTCTATAAAAGGTATCAATTTAGGTTGAGTTTCTGCCACTGTCTTTTGTCTTCACGCGGAACCCCTATAGCCAATTTCCAACCAGTACAAACGGAGCCCAGAAATAGGGGTGTTCGTAGTCAGGATTTTCCAACATAGTGATCTGAGCTTGTCTTAATATCTGGGCTTTTGTTTGTTTCGTCTTAGCTAATAAACGATAAAAGTCGCTCATCAGCAAGGATGTTCCTAGATCGTTCACCTGCCAAAGCGTTGCGAGGGTGCTCCGGGCTCCCGATCGCACAGCAATCCCTGCTAACCCCAAGGCATCCCGGTCATCACCAGCAGCCGTCTCACAGGCACTGAGGACCAGTAATTCAATGGTGCCGTCGCGGCTGATTTCACTGGTTTGTAAGAAACTGCTGAGTTGATTAGCGTTGAGCCGACCATCCCAAGTCAAAACGTAAGTGTCTTCTAAGGTGGCCCCGAATTCACCGTGAGTCGCTAAGTGAACCACTGGAAACGAGGTGGATGTCAGTTCTCCGGCAAAGCTCTGTGTGTCAAAGGTTTCATCCAGTAAAACTTGGCTGGGAACTTGCGCCTCGATCGCTTCCAGTTCGTTTCTGACAAAGGGCAGAGGGGGAAACCCTTCCCGACTTTCACTCAGTCCGCCCACCAAAGCCTCTACTTGTCTTGCGGCCAGGGGCTGTGGGTCTAGCAGTTGTAAACCGGGTGTCAGGGCGATCGCGTATTTTTCTACCAGGTGCTCTGTTCCATCGTGCAATACGGCCATGGGCACATTGCGCAATTTCCCATCCAGCACAAACACCAGCGTATCCACGCCACTGGCACTCAGGTCAGCCTCAAAGGGCCGAATGAGCCAGTCATATACTTGTTGAGCGGATGCTAAATAAGCTGTTGGGTCATAGTTTCTGACTGGCGTCAGGCGGGCTCTTTCAGAACGCGAACGACTCGCTAGCTCAGGGACACTCGCCCCCGGATTGGCAATGTCAACCCAGAGACGATCCAGCGCATCGTCTACGGTGGCTTTAGACACTGTCGCCGGTTGGTGCCGCAGGGGTTGATTAGGCAAACCTAGAACCACCTCCAGGCGATCGGCCAGAATAATGGGATAAATAACGGCTGCATTGCTGTCGACCTGATCAATCTGTTTCGGACTTGTTACGACACAGTCGGCCCGAAAAAAGTTCACCAATTCGGCTACTTGTAGCGACTCAATCACATTGCGTGCTTGGAATAAGTTTTCTTGCTGTGTTGATTCCGGATCCGCCTTCAGCAGCAGACTGACCAAATCCCGGTAAACTGGCTCAATGCCCTCGCGGAAAGAGAATTTAGCCTCTCGATCAGCAGCAGCCAGATCACTCCGGAGTGCCTGGAGCGTCGTGAGGGCTTGTTGATAGGTGGCGATCGCCGCCTCCGTTTGACCTTCCGATTCTAAAAGGCGACCGAGTTGCCACTGCCACTGATAATCCGCTTCGCGGGCGTTAATGGATTGAGAAATAACCAGGGCTGCTTGCGTAAGTTCGATCGCCTCATCTTGTTGACCATTCAGTTCATACAGTCGTCCCAAATAACCCAGGCCGTAAGTCTGGCCATAACCATCCCCGATCGCCTGCGCCTGCTCTACCGTTGCCGTTAATAGCCGGGCAATTTCATCCGATGTCAGCAACTGTGTATTTGCTTCAAACTCCTCAGGCTGCAGCAACTGGTTGGCCAGGTTAATGCGGACAAAAAACGTCGAGCGACTAGGGGGCAGCTCTGATAGTTGTGCGATTAGTTCTGGCAATTGCTGCTGTGCTTCGGTCCACTGCGCACTCCTCGTGCCACTCGCCACCAGAATATTCAGAGCATTGACCTGGGCTTGCGATCGCACCAGTTGCGTGGGCGCTACGGTCGCCGCCCGACGATAGTACGCCAATGCCTGCGTTGATTCGGAGAGATTGCCTAAGTTCAAGAGGGCGGCACTGATATGGGTTGCCGACCCGCTTTTTTCAGCCACAGCCAGACTTTCGGTAAATTTGGCCTCAGCTCCGACTGCATCACCCGCCTCCTGGAGCGCAATCCCTAACTGCCGCAACCCCACTGCCTTGAGTTCGGAATCATCCGGGAGCGCCTCAATTTCAGCCGCGATTGTGTCTAGCAGGCGCGACAATTCGATTACCTTGCCCTGCACCCTCAAGACTTGTACCTGGTTAAGCTGAGCACGAATTTGCCCCGCCGTATCGTCGACAACTGCATACTGTTCTGTAGCTTGCTGCAAAACATTCAGGGCATTGACGGCATCCCCTCGGGCCATGTAAAACTGTCCTTCCGTGTTTAAGACCTGAGCCCATACCCGCCGGTTATGGTCCGTCGTCGGTAGGGTTGTTAGCCATTCCTTGGCTGCGTTAACGGTGGTTTGTGCGGCCTCAAATTGGCCCAGTTTCAGGTGCGCTAGAGCTTGATTGCTGAGCGCACTGGCAGCATTGGCTCCCTCACCTTGATCGGTATAGATTTGAGCTGCCTGTTGCCAGGTTTCCACCGCCGCTACATATTCACCCGCTGCATAGTGGGCGCGTCCCTGCTGCATGAACGACTGACCCGAGGTCGGTTGCTGAGCCAGGGGTAAGGGAGGAGGGGCTGATTGCCCGATGGCGGGCGTAATTGTGATACATAGCAGCGCACTCAGCAATGCTACGAGTCCCCAGCGCCAAAGCCCCAGGTGATGCCAAGTTCGATTGAAGGAACGGAATAGGAACAACATATTGCAGCCTTGAAAGGTGTTGGGAGTTAAGAATACTCTGCGAGAAGAGCACTAGACGCGAAGCGGCTTCTCGTAGAGTAGCTCTATGGAGTTCGGAATTCGGAATTCGGAGTTCGGAATTCGGAATTCGGAGTTCGGAATTCGGAATTCGGAGTTCGGAGTTCGGAATTTTAGAGGGGTGGTGTAGAGGGTGGAAGTTTTGAATTTTGTCGACGCTTGAGCGGTTTTCTATGGGGTCTTTTGAATTGAACTAAGAACTTAAAACTCATAAAGTTATCCACCTTCCTATGCTTCTACTGCCTTAATACGGATACTTTATGTTCAGTCCGATCGCGGTTCATGTTCTGGTTCACAGGTTTGGGCGATGGGATAGGGGGCTGAATGGGGGGTGTCGGCTTCAGCAAATAGGTAGATTGAACCGTCTTCTGCTTGCACCCAGTCTTGGGGTTCTTGGATGATTGCGGGTGGCTGTTCTGCCAGTAATTCCTCATCTTCGGGTTCCAAACTTTGGGAATCGTCGGTATTTGTGGTTTCGGGACCGAGGTCTTCGAGGAGGGTGTCTTCGTTGAGGCGATCGCGGGGGTCTGTGGGCAATCCACCCCGTCCTCGGATGCTGAATTCACTCCGGTTGCCGGAGGCGATTAATTCACAGCGGCGATCGATGAGGGTAGAGGAATCCAGGACTGTGGGGAGAACTTCTGTCTGGGTTATCTCAGTTTCGGCAACCGCTGTAGTGCCTTCAGCGGTGGTTAGTTCAGAACTCGCGTCGAAATCACTTTCTAACGTCCGCCCTTGCTGATTATTGAACGTGAAGGCCCCGACAAAACCATCGCCATCGCCCAAAGATTCAATCGTAATATTGGCGGCCAGATTACTCCCCACAGCATTGGCCACAATGTCACTATTCTCGTCCAGGCGAGCAAAGACGCCGCTCCCCACCCGAATCGTAATGTTACCGCCCTGAGCCGTGGATCCAAAGGCTTCTGTTGAAATCTCACTGCAGGTAGGACAAGACTCGGACGGATCGATCGAGGTTTGAATGCCCACCATATTCACATAATTCTGAGCGGTGATATTGATATTGCCATTGCTGCCGGAAGCCGTGACGGCTCGAATCTTGCCGCCTTCAACCAGTTCTACAGTGGCTGCATCAATATTAATATTGCCAGGACTGCCGGGATTATCGATCAGGATTTCGCCATTCTCGCCGATGGGGCCATCTACCGAAATAAGCCCACCCCAGGCTACATCTTCAGCATTCAAATCTTCTCTGATTAAAGCCAGGGTGTCATCTACAGTTAGCATGATGTCCCCCGCATTACTGCTGTTGTCAGTCCGGGCAATAATAATCCCCCCGTCGATCAGGGATAACTCGCCTGTTTCAACGAAAATCCCCCCCGCATTGCCCTGAGCACCTGCTTCAGTGCTGACTAGCAAACCACTAGAAAACGGGCCATTTCCTAAAAGATCAGGTCCTAGGCCAGATATCGTGACCGCCTCAGAGGCAAAGATACGAATATCCCCCGCTTCTTCTGGGGCAATCCCACCGGGTAAATCAATGATGCCATCCCCATTCAAGTCGATTTCGCGAAAAACACTGGCACTGATTTGAGACCCCTCGGTGAGTGAAAGCGTTCTCGAATTGAGTATAATGTCGCCCCCATTACCAACTGCTCCAGCTTCAACTAATGCACGGATATTACTACTACCGCTTAACGTAATGGCGTTTTCAATATCAGCAAAAAAACTACCAGCGTTTCCCGTTCCATTCGTGCTCACCCCAATCAAACCAAAGTTTGAGAGCGAGAGTGACTGAGCATTGCGAATCCGAATGTCGCCTCCATTGGCATTGGCTTCAAACTGTGCGTCTGAAACCAATGCACTGTTTGGACTCACCGAGCCCAGCGTAAATCTAGTCAGGGCAAACGCTTCACTTTCGGTAAACCCTGCAATATTGACTAAATCATCCTGGATAGTTGTCAGTCGAGAATTCCAATCAGGGTCAAAGCCATCGATGACGATATCGCCAGACGCAACAATCTCGATATCTCCGGCATCGCCATTCCCCAATGTAGGGGCTAAAATCTGCCCGCCATCCAGCACATTTAAGTCTCGAACATCGACAAAAACATTGCCCCCATTACCAGCACTGCGAGTTCTCGTATTAATGTTTCCGCCATTACTGATGGTGACAGTATCAGCAATCAGTGTAATATCGCCACCTGCTCCGGAAGAGACAACAGGATCGATGCCAGAAACTAAACTAGGGCGCAATTCAGTACTGGCAAAAATACCACTAGGAAATCCCCCGTCAGGAGCATTCAACTCAGGATCAATACCCACGTAAGGTACTATCCCATCAATGACAACGGTCGATGGCCCCCCATCCTGTAAGGGGGAGATCTCTATATTTCCTCCTCGTCCATTGCCAAATGTCGCCGCAACAATGCCAGCTCCCCCTGTTAACTCAAGATTCTGGCTAAAGAGTAAGATGTTTCCTCCCTCATTAATGCCAAATGTGCTAACTTCCATAAGCCCCTGATCGGACATCAAAATATTGGGAGAGGTGACTACAATATTGCCAGTTCCGCCGGGTCCATTGGGATTAAATGTCAGAGTGTCTGGAAAGAAATCAGGAAAGTTAGAAGCTTCCAAACCACTGGTAGACGCAACCGGGTCAATAATCTCTTGAGCGAAGTTTTGGGCATTAATCGCCGCTTCTTGTATGCTTTGACCGCTAAGAATAAAGGTGTTGAAAGCGCTTTCAAAAAGGTCGTTAAACCTGGCGTTATAGTTGAGATCTTCACCAGAAATGTTGACGCTATTGTTGGCATTAACCAATAAAGTCCCGGCGTTTCCCTCGGCAAAAGATGTTGCTAAGATCTGTCCCCCACCGGTCAAGAAAAGGTCATCTACATTAATTAAAATCCCTGAGCTATCCGCACTGCTGCGAGTCCGGGCGCTAATGGCTCCCCCATTACTTAGCGTCAGGGTATCGGTGGTGACGCTAACAATTCCTCCTTGTCCAGTTGCGCCATCTTCAGTAGTTGAAAATAGACCACTGGAGAAACCTCCATTTACATAGGTTCCGTCAGGAGCAAACACCAGAGGGGCGACCCCATCAATAATGACTTGAGATGGCTGATTAGGGTCCAAAGGTCCAACAACGATACCTTGAGCATCCCCTGCACCAAACGCCTGCGAGAGCACCTCAGAACCCTCCCGAATCAATAAATTTGGAGTGAAGATGCCGACCGCACCACTGTCACCGCTCCCGAATGAATTCGCTTGAATAAAAGCCAAATCTTCCAGCGTTACGGCATTGGCCTGAATGGCAATGGTGCCCCCTGTCCCCTCACCAAACGTGACGCTGTTAATGGTGCGATTAGCCAGGAGGAAATTGCCGCCGCTGATAATTCCAATATCACCGGCATCACCGCCTGAGTTAACAAAGGAATCGATGTTTCCGGCGGTGATATCACCCGCTGCCGATAGGAAAATGGGGCCAGCGGTGCCCTGCTCGACAGCAGTACTAATGGTGCCAGCGGTCGTATCAATCGAACCACTGCGGCTGGTGATCGCAATTGCTTCCGTTTGTCCCATTCCACCTGCGGTCACAAAAGAGTCAATATTGGCCGTTGTGATATTTCCTTCGGCTGCAAGCCTGACCCTGCCTGAAGTGCCATTGGGAGTTGAAGTCACTAAGCTACCCGTTGTCGTGTCGATACCACCGGCTTCGCTGAGTAATGTAATATCACCTGCATCACCCACGCCCCCAACATTAATGAAGGTGCCAATTTCAGCGGTCAGAATGTCTCCAAAGGCATCGACAATTACGCTGCCAGCTTGGCCATTGTCAATATTCGTCGCGATGTCAGCCACTAAAATCGGGGCCTGAACCAAATCCACATTCCGGTTAAAGCGATTTGTTAGAAACACCAGTGAGTTGTCGATATTGGCGTCAATGTTGCCAACGATGATACCGGTGCTAGTGGGCGGGTCTTGAAAATCAGCCACCAGGGCATTGGGGGGGACAACTTGGTTTCCTGGTAGTCCCCCAAACGCATCCCAATCAATCCCGGCGCGGACATCTAGTGTGGGTTGGTTCGCTCCGTCAATGACTAGGGTGGTGCCATCGCCTAACTCAACGGTTGCGAGTTCCGCCAGAATCGGGACGGGGTTGCTGGGGCTGATGGTGGCAGCGGTTGTATCGACCTGATTGATGGTGATATTTCCGAGGCCCACTGCGCCCCCGGCCAAAATATGGAGTGAAGCCCCCAGTGTGTAATCCCCAATAATGACATCGCCATTGGCTATCACAATCGGATCATGAGGGCTGCTGAGTTCGCCTGGATTAGCTTCCAGGTCTTGAATGCTAAAGTTGCCACCGGCAAAGTAGTGGGCATCGCCAATGACTGGGGTGGGCGATCGCAGCACCATATCCCCTCCTGAAAACAAGCCGCTATCGGGATGATTCAGCGCAAAAATATCGACGGCTTGAATCCCTTGCAGTGTCAATTCACCACCAGCGGCAGCGATAAACGTTTGGGCCACATCGTCACGGATGGTCACTGTGTCTTGAGCCTCTAGCGTTAAATTTCCCCCCGCGATGAGTTGTCCCGTGAGGTCGAGGTTGCCCCCCGCCAACGTGAGATCTTGCCCCACGGTGAGATTGGCGTCATTAGCGATCGCCCGCTGCGTAGCGCTGAACTGAAGACCTGGCGCGATACTGACCGACAGCAACGGCGGTAAATTGGGATTTACGGCACTGTAAAGGTCACCATTGCCCAAGTCGAAGGCATCAGCCGTACTGGCAAAAAACGAGCCTGAAATGTCGAGTTGAGCATTGGGGCCAAAGACAATCCCGTTGGGATTAATCAGATACAGATTGGCCCCCCCATCGACGCCGAGGGTTCCTAAAATATCCGAGGCGTTGCTGCCCGTAACCCGCCCCAGAATATTTTCAATCCCTGCTGGATTCGCGAAATAGAGTCGCTGTAGCTCACCGATATTAAATTCACTAAAGCTGTGAAATAGGTTATCACCGCGCGCCGCGCCCCCCTCAATCAAGTCAGCGGGAGCCCCCCGGACAGGGACATCGGGCGTCACGATAGAGGACTCATCGCCCAACGTGTCATCAGGAATGAGCTGAGCTACTACGGGCACCGGCAAGGCTACCCACAGGAGTGGAATCATCCAAAAAGTCAGGTGTTGATGAGTCATGGACAGTACCGATTAGGGGGCAATGTGAAAATAAAGTATCTGTATAAGGCAGGGGCTAGTACTCGAAGGCGTCAGTTTTCGGACTAATTCGATAGTGGAAGGGTGGTTGGGTGGAAGGGTGGTTGGGTGGAAGGAATAGTGGCGGTATTTCTGCCGCAGGGTACTAGCTAATTTCTGAGTGGCGTGGGCGGTGAGGGGAGGGGAATTCGGAATACTCTGTGAGAAGAGCAAAGCTCTACGGAGTTCGGAATTCGGAAGTTATGGCAATTTGTGATTGCAGTATGTCTGTGTTGTGAGGTGTTCAGCTTCGATAGCGGTAGCCTCCTGAAAGCAAAACGGTGGTATGGCGATCGCGCTCTGATTCAAGGCATCTCAGGAAAAAGCTCTGGGAATTCTGCATAGGCGCTGATTTCTTTACAAAGGCTTACTTTTCATGGCGCGTTAAAACAACTCTCCCGTTAACGTAAATAGCAGACCTTGGGACTGCAAAGAATCGCCATCAGGTTCGGGGTCCAGCAGGGGAATCCCATAGTCCAGCCGCGCACTGACGCGATCGCCAAACTGCCAAATCATCCCTACACCGATAGACAGAAAATCCTCGGTGGTTCCGCCCTCGTTATCCCAGCCCAATCCATAATCCAAAAAAGGCGCGAGCTGCATCGAGCTGGGTATTTCGGGAATGGTTAACACGGGGAAACGAGCTTCCACGGAGGCAAACAAGCCATTATCCGTCGTTACTTGGTCCTGCTGATACCCTCGCACACTGCCCTGGCCGCCCAGGCGAAACTGCTCTGAAGAGAGCAACGCGTCCGTTGCAAGCTGACTATTCAAGCGCAGTAGCAGCAGGGTGTCATCTTGGAAGATCCTGACGTACTGGGCTTGGCCTTGCCAGCTAAAGAAAAGGCTGTCGGCAATGTTATCGTCTTTGACGGTGGCTCCGAACCAGTCCGTCCCAATGTTGAACTGCGATCGCAGCGCGAGTACCTGACTCGCATCGCGCTGTGTCCATTCCTGCCGAAAGCGAACGGCTGTGATGCGGGTTTTCCCATCGCTATCCGAAGATTCGGTCAGAAAAGGTTCGCGATCAAATCCTTCTAAGCGAAAGGTGCTGCCAGACTGTTCATAGCTGAGTGCTAAACCCAGGGCCAGTTCTTCCCGTGGCGTTTGATAAATAGGTTGACGGATACCCAACTCCAACTCATCCGAACTGGACTGAATCTTCAGAATTTCAAAGTCATCATCAATGACACGACTGCGGCTGCCGTTGTAGAGAAACTCCACAGTGCCGTTGTACGGATTGATGGGATAGCTGTAGGCTAAGTCCCAGCTGTTACTGCCTTCTGTATTGCTGTAACCGATGGTGAAGCGATCGCCCTGCCCGGTTAGATTCCCGTGGGAAAATACCGCTCGTCTTCGAAAGCTGCCCACCAACGGCGATCGGGTATTGTCCAGGGTTGCTAATCCCGAAACGACATCAGCTTCTGTCACGGTCAGGTTAAGGATACTTGCGCCTGTGTTTGCACCCGCTGCTAAATCAGCCGAAATTTGCTCAATCAACGGATCCAACTGCAGGAGCTGCAACGCTTCCACCAGCTCATCCACATTCAGAGGAGCGCGGGACCGGATGGCAATGCGATCGCGAATGTAGTTCGGATTCAGCCTCCCCAGTCCCTCAATCGTGATATCTTCTAGCCGACCCTCAATAATGCGGATTTCGACAACACCCGCTTCAATCCGTTGCGTCGGTAAGTAGGCCCCAGAGTTGATGTAGCCAGCCTCGACATAAGCTTGCGTAATCGCCGTCCGGACTGCAAAGAGTTCATTCAAGGTAATCGGTCGATCGCGATAGTCGGCAGCGATCGCCTGTAGCTCCGCTTCGCTAAACGCCGTATTCCCCACAAAAGAGAACTGCTCAATCACGAACGTGCGAGGTGCCTCAATATTCTGCACCGGTTCGGGCAAAACAGGTATGGCTGGCACCGGCAGCAACTCTTCTGGAGCTGGAATCGGCGTCGGATCAGGCAGCGGCGGTTCCGGCTCGGGAGATAAATTAGGCAACTGTTCCCCCGGTTCTAGCGTGGGGATATCATTCGGTATTTCGGGAACTTGCGCCAGCCAAAGCTCAACCGCACTCGGCACTATCCCCCCCCCAGCCAAACCTGAAGTCACCTCCAAGCTAGACACCAACAACCCCGAACCCTTCCCAAATTCCGTAGAGCTTTGCTCTTCTCGCAGAGTACTCCGAATTCCGAATTCCCCAGAGCTTCGCCCCTCCCCCAAAGTATCCCTAACTCCTAACTCCTGCCCCCTGCCTCCTGCCTCCTGTCTCCTAACTCCTAACTCCTGCCCCCTGCCTCCTGCCTCCTGTCTCCTAACTCCTAACTCCTGCCTCCTGACTCCTAACTCCTGTCTCCTAACTTCCTCCACCCAAGCCACTTGACCCGAATCAACTAATAACGCCGTCGCTAGTAGGGCATCTAACATAAGCATTACTCCTTTCCATAAAAGTTTTCGTGAGCATCATGACACCGCCGTTGGGATAGCTAATCCAATACTTCAATTACCATCGAGAAAGCTGCCAGATGCTGCGCGTCAATCTGTTGAGCATCCGGGCTGATGACAATCCCAATCCCCCCCCGTGAACCGCGATCGAGATCGCCTAAAAGGGCATCAACCACCTCGACGGGGGCATCCTCACTTTCATCCTGACTGCGTGTACCTTCAGCAAATGCTAGCGGATCACCAGAGCGACTCTGACGACCGCGGGCAATGGTTTGCAAACCTCGCAGGGCCTCCTGCAACGGTGCCGTACTGACCAATGCCATCAGTTCAAAAAATCCGGCAGGACCCTCAACTCGAAGTCGGAACTGATTGCCGTCATTGGGATTAGGCACACGGAGGGTAGCTCCCTTGCTAATGCGAGTAGACTCTTCTGGAGCATCCCACACAACGGGATGCAGAATCGCAATTTCACCGGTATCGGCAATCGAAAACAGGCTGATGAACAGATCCTGTGACTCGTAATTCTGCACCTGGATTTGGAGGTCAGTTCCCGCTGAAACTTGCACGGCATTGGTCGCCATCAGCGCTGTTTGGCCAGTTGCTTGGGCTGAATGACTGCCCAATGACAGGAGTGCCATGGCGTCATTATTTTGAAAGAGCCCAACTTCAACCTGCAAATCAGAGACTTGGCTATTCGTCAGGGTCCCCAGCATTTTGCCTGCCAGGAGCATTTTGAAGCGGGGGCGGAGTCGCGCGATCGCTTGTTGCACGGATTCATCCGTGCTCCCAAACGTTGCCGCGATCGGGGTCAAATCAGGGGTGAGAATACCAATGCTGCTGGGTGCAGCCGCGATCGGGATGTTACGCTGTTGTGCCTGCGCCTGCGCCGTCTGGGTAAATCGCCCCAGCAGATAATCCACTGGGGTCGCCTGCGTGATGGCGATGCCCTCAATCCGCGTGAGCCCGTTCAGTCCGGCCAAGGCAGTGGCTGACTCACTCCCCAAGGACGCATCCAGCCCTACCCGCAGCTTTAAATCGGTCGGAACGCCGCGAATCTGTTCGCGCATGAGTTGCCCTGGCTGCAATGACTGTCGAGTTACGTTTTGCAGCGTACCTCGCCCTATCAGGCCAATCCGCTCCGTTTGTTGAACTTCGCCAACCAGATTCCCTTGTTCGTCGAGCAAGCTATAGACGACTTGCCGGGCCGTTAGGCTATCCAGTGAGAGTCCGCCTAGCCAAAAACTGACTTGATTACCCTGAATATCGCGCAGGACTGCTTCTGCAGGTACACCCACTGGCTCCAGCAAATAAACCGGACGCGATGCCCAATTCGTCCCTTGGGCTGTGGTGTACACCGGATCTTGCACTAACCCTGTGGTATTGGCCACATCCCGTGTGCTGCGGGCAATGTTAACAAACACGTCGGTGAGTGGCTGCTGGGTGGGCAATTGCCAAAGATAGCGCGTCAGCAAATAGGTAAAAGCCCCTGCCGAGAACCCGTCGAAAGGGACCTCTGCCGCCAATAATCCTAGCTGCGTTGACCCGAGGGATACCCCTTTGGCAATCCCCTGTTGGCGTTTTTCCCGAAGTGTTGCCGGATCAAGGCCCAGGCGATCCATCCACTGCGCTTGGTAAGCCAGCTCTTGTTCACTCGGTCGGGCATTAGGGGTATCCAGGGCGCGGATCGAGAGGTTGCCGCGTGTCCCTCCGCCAGCATGACAGCTATCCAACACGATGGTGACATTGTCTGTCGCTAAGGCCAGGCTTAACAAAAACAGCGTTTTGCCCATGATGTCGTCGACGCGATCGCTCCCCTGCGATCGGCCATCCGATGGCACCAAGGTGCCATTCAGGCCGTTGAACTCAGGCACACCGTCGGCTTCTTGAACGAAAGAGCCATGCCCCGAATAGTGAAACACCACCACATCATCTGGCTGGGCTTGCCCAATCAGATGGGTTTCAAATGCATCCAAAATATTTTGCCGTGTGGGCGGAGATACTACGGTCTGTCCCGGTAGGGCTAAGGTACTGTCACCCACAACTAAAACGTCGCTGGGACTAAAACCATAGCGATGAACCAGTAGGTGATACTGCAATTCAACATCCGTCAGGCACCCGCGCAGCGATGGCATCGAATTGGGATAAGCATTGACACCAACTAGCAGCGCTAACTTACGGGGGGTTGATTGAGCCAGTGCCTGGTCGTATCGTTGCACCTGACGTAGCCAGTTACGTTGATCAAGCCCCATCGCTGCCAGTGTTCCACCGGCTAGCTGCAGCAATTGGCGACGCCGAATTGGCTGAGACATCACAGATTCTCCGTAGGCAATGAGTCAAATATTCTTAAGTAATCCAGAGCTCAGACTTACCCACAAAATGTATACACCCTTTTCCGGGTAAAAAAGAGTGGCTGTTCAATTCCCCGACTTATCTGACTTATCTGACTTATCTAACCAATGCAACCTGATGCGGGAAAAACTGCTGAGCTTTGTTTGACCATACGCAATTCCCAGCATACCGCTAGCTGCCTTGCTAAGCCGATAGCCTGAGTTATCTTTGCGATTTTAGATGTTAGCTTGCCAAATCATCGCTAATAGGTGATTTTAGCCCTGAAACTTAGACACACGGCTCAAAACCGACATGGCTGTTATCCGTTCAAGTCTGTAGGCAGAGAGTGACGTTATGACTGCGTTCTGTCACAGAGTATTTCCTCCTAAAACCTGTCGATTAGGCACAAGTTGCTGAACCTCAAGTCCAGCCACGTTTCCCGTCCTCCCCTGACCAAGGGGAGGTGTTGTAGACGGAGGGGTTCCAGCCGCAATGCAGAGGCTTCAGTAGCGTTGTTAGTTGGCGACAGGTTTTCTTCAGGATGGGTTGAGTGATTATCTGCTGAAATGTGTAGGATTGGGTACTCTACTGCCTATCGTTACGAACCATCGCGAGGACGCCATCCATGATCACGGGGGAAATGAGGTCAAAGGTTGATCGGCTGTGGGAGACCTTTTGGAGCAATGGCATCAGTAACCCTATTTCGGTGATCGAGCAGATTTCCTATCTGCTATTTATCAAGCGATTAGATGATCTGGAGCTGGTCAAGGAAACGCAGGCGAATAAGCTGGGGAGAGCGATTAAAAACCCTATCTTTCCCCAGGATAAGCAGCGGTGCCGCTGGTCGTATTTTAAGAAGCTGACGGATGCTGAGGAAATGCTGCGGGTGGTGCGAGATGGGGCGTTTCCGTTTATTAAGGAGCTGGGCCGGGCGGGCCAGGAAGGGGCCTATGGTCGCCATATGAAGGATGCGGTGTTTCTGATTGCGGCACCGGGCCTGCTGGCTAATGTGGTGGATCAGATCGACCAGATCCCAATGGCGGATCGGGATACGAAGGGTGACCTGTATGAGTACATGCTGGGCAAGCTCAGCCAGGCGGGGCAGAATGGGCAGTTTCGCACACCGCGCCACATTATCAAGATGATGGGCGCTGATGGAACCCGGCCCGCGTGACATTATTTGCGATCCGGCCTGTGGGACGGCGGGGTTTCTGGTGGCAGCGGCGGAGTATATGCGGGAGCTGCAAGATAGCGATGGCAACCAGGTGCTGAATAGTCCGGGAAACCGGGAGCATTTCAACACCGAGATGTTCCATGGATTTGATTTTGACGCCACGATGCTGCGGATTGGCAGCATGAACCTGATGCTGCACGGCATTGAGGACCCCAAGATTGACTCTCAGGATTCGCTATCGGAAGACCATGCGGGTTTGGCGGAAGCCTACACAATGATCCTGGCCAATCCGCCGTTTAAGGGATCGGTGGAAAAGGCCACTATTGCCAAAGACCTGACCAAGGTGATTTCTACCACAAAGACAGAGTTGTTGTTTGTGGCGTTGTTTTTGCGGTTGTTGAAGGTGGGCGGTCGGGTTGCGGTGATTGTGCCGGATGGGGTTTTGTTTGGGTCGTCAAAGGCGCACAAGGGGATTCGGCAAGCACTTGTGGAAGATCACAAATTGGATGCGGTGATTTCCATGCCTTCGGGGGTGTTTAAGCCCTATGCGGGGGTGTCCACTGCTATCTTGATCTTTACCAAAACGGGGGCGGGGGGGACGGATCACGTTTGGTTTTATGACATGGAGGCGGATGGGTTGTCGTTAGACGATAAGCGGCAGCCGGTGGAGCAAAATGATATTCCGGATATTTTGCAGCGGTGGAAGGCGCGGGATCCGGAACAGGCGTCTGACCGAAAGAGCAAGGCGTTTTTTGTGCCGAAGGATGAGATTCAGGCCAATGGCTATGATTTGTCGATTAATCGGTATAAGGAGATTGCATATGAGGAGGTGGAGTATGAGCCACCCAAGGTGATTTTGCAGCAGTTGCGGGATTTGGAAGATGACATTCGCTCTGATTTAGATGCGTTGGAACAGCTGCTGGGATAAAGCTTAGAGACGCTATTAAGCTGTTGAAGCGACTTAAAACAGTTGCATTCTTACGGATAATGCTAGCCTTAACATTAAACACTTTCTTGCAAGCGGATCAATTCTTCTTATGCTCAGTGATATTCGCCGTCAAGTTGATCAACTAACGTTTGCTGAACAACTAAGTCTACTGGAGGACTTAGTTGTCATTGTCAGAAAGCAGTTCGAAGCCAAGCCTCAAAGGAGCATGATGGAGCTGAAAGGGCTGGGCAAGGAGGTTTGGCAGGGGATTGATGCCCAAACTTACGTGAATCAGGAACGTGAGTCATGGAATGGTTAAACCAGTTAACGCAGCAAGTCGTTGGTTTGGATACGGCACCGCTTATTTACTTTGTCGAAGAAAATCCAACTTATCTGAAGGTTGTTGAGCCATTTTTTACTGCATTTGATCAAGGTCAATTTAGGATAGTAACCTCTACGGTTACGCTTTTAGAAGTGTTGGTTCAACCGTTGAGAATTGGCGATAAAAGGTTGGCATCTCAGTATCGTGAAATTCTTTTAGGCCAAGATAGTTTATCTGTGCAGCTAGTTTCAACAGAAATTGCTGAACTTGCAGCGCAGCTTAGAGCTGAACACAACTTACGCACACCGGATGCTGTGCAGCTTGCAACGGCTATTCAGAGTGAGGCCAAACTATTTTTCACTAATGACGCAAAACTCAAAGGATTCTCTCAGCTAGAGATTTTAGTGTTAGATGAACTTCTGGCTGATTAGTTGAAGCCCAAAAAACAGAAAATACTGATAATACTATTAGTTAAGTTGCGATCGCTAGAGAATGAAATCAAAGCATATTTAGATAAGTCAGAAATTCTGCTGAGATGAAGTATCAGTTTCCCAAATCCTGGCGAGTTGAGCCTTTCAAGAAGGTGGCTGAAGTTGTTACTGGTACAACGCCTTCCACAAAAAATGCTGAATATTATGGCAAGTCATTTCCTTTTATCGGACCTGCTGACTTGGGCGAATCAGAACCAATTACTTATGGCTCTAAATGGTTATCTGATATTGGAGTACAAGAAGCGCGCTTACTGCCTCCTAAGTCTGTACTTGTGTGCTGTATTGGTGCAACTATCGGGAAAGTTGGTTTTTCTGGAGCAGAGCTAGCAACCAATCAGCAAATTAATGCTCTAGTTTTCGATAAAAGTCTTGTTTATCCTCGATACGCGTTTCATTATTGTCGAACACTTGAAGCCTTAATCAGACATAAAGGATCGTCTACAACTTTACCAATCTTGCCCAAAAGCCGCTTCCAAGAACTTATGATCCCTTTTCCTCCTTTGGAAGAACAGCGGCGGATTGCGGCTATTTTGGATAAGGCGGATGCGGTGCGGCGGAAGCGTCAAGAGGCGATTCGGCTGACTGAAGAACTGTTGCGATCGCGCTTCCTAGAGATGTTCGGCGACCCCGTAACAAACCCAAAAGGCTGGACGATTCTTCCACTTGGTGAAATCGCTAAAGTGCAAGGTGGCTTACAAGTGACAAGCAGGAGAAAGGGTGCATCCCAGTCATGCAATGAGTAATAGTGCTTATTCCTAAATAAGCTCATCAGAGCTAGGGTTTGAGCAGTTT
>JBCBTQ010000027.1:0-36220 GCA_039818605.1 Cyanobacteria bacterium J06639_14
CTCACCAACGATTTTAGGAACTGCACTATGCCCATAAGCTTCTTGAAGCAAAAGAGTGCGGGCTACTATGGTTGAGTTGCCTGATGCAGCCACGGATACCCCCCTGGACTAGACACCTAACCCTACGCAGGAGCGGACGGATTTAAGGTCCAGATATTGATGCAAAAATACTGACCGCCGCTCAGCTTTACGTTAGCCAAACTGGAACAACCATAAACGCAATCTCGTACTGGGCAAGCTTTACCCACTTTTATCGACCATTGGCTGTAGTGTAGAGCCAACATAGTTGGCATGATTATGAAATCTCAACGTACTCGTGTTTCTGCCTATGGATTAGTCACCGACGCTGATCGAATTCTATTGTGTCGAGTGTCGAACGCGTTACCACGCTGGCAGGGACAGTGGACCTTACCAGGAGGTGGGCTTGACTTTGGTGAAGCACCCCAGGATGCCATGGTGCGTGAGGTAGAAGAGGAGACTGGCTTGATTGTTGTGCCCACAACGGTAGCTACTGTGCATTCTTTTTATGAAGAAGACCAACATGAGGATTTCCATGGCATTTGGGTGATTTACCATACCCAAATGCTGGGGGGAATGCTGCGGAATGAGGTGATGGGAACCACGGATCGATGCCAGTGGTGGTTGCAAACAGACCTTAAAACAATTGAACTTGTAAACTTAGCTCGATTGGGCACAAGCCTTATTTTTCAACATTAAGCTAACGGCCTCGAGTACTTTTGGATTGATCCAGAAACCCTAGAGTTTGCCGGGTTTGTGCTGATGGCAGGCGAGTATCAGCCCATCACACCCAATGAGTCTGGACATTTATGGAGCCGACAACTGGATCTATATCTGGGGGTTCATGAGTCCAAGCTCAGATTCTTTATGGCTGAAGGCGATCTGGTACCCACCCCTGAGGAAGCCGCCAAAGCAGCAGAACACACATCTGAACAGGCCCAACAACAGATAGAACAAGCCCAACAACAGGTAGAACAGGCTCAACAACAGGTAGAACAGGCTCAACAACAGGTAGAACAGGCTCAACAACAGGCAGATAGATTAGCACAGCGGTGTAGAGAACTCGGAGTTGATCCTGATACTGTATGACGCTCCACTTCGCAAATAGACTACTTCACACCACACAGATGTATTGCGGAGTAGCTAACCTGGGAACAAGCTGTCTTTTATACAGCCAAGGATAAAGGCGACGACAGGTTGGGGCATTGGGGTCATAGGTTTAGCAGGTGGGGACCGATGCAGGAAGCACAGCCCATTGGCGGCATGGTTCAAGCTCGTTATCGGATTCTGAGGGTCCTAGGGCAGGGTGGCAGTGGCATCACGTATGAAGCGGAAGAGTCCCAAACAGGTCAGCGAGTGGCCCTTAAAGAACTATCTCTGAAAGGCATTAGCGACTGGAAAAAGCTGCAGCTCTTTGAAAGAGAGGCCAAGATTTTAGAAAACTTAGACCATCCTGCAATTCCTAGTTACCTGGACTATTTTCAGATTGACACTGCGGATAATCGCTTTTTTTACATTGTTCAGGAGTTGGCTGAAGGAAAATCTCTGGCCGATTTGGTAGCTGCAGAAAAACGATTTCCAGAAACGGAAGTGCGGCGCATTGCGCTGGAAGTACTGCAAATTTTGCAATATCTGCATGGGTTAAATCCTCTCGTTATCCATCGCGATATCAAACCTCAAAACATAATTTGCAAGGAAGATGGGCAAATCTTTCTGGTAGATTTTGGAGCTGTACAAACGGTGCATCGCGAGACGACTGCTTTTGGCAGCACCGTTGTTGGGACCTATGGTTATATGCCGCCAGAGCAGTTTCGCGGCCAGGCTTACCCCACAACAGACCTCTACGGCCTGGGCGCAACGCTATTACATTTGCTCACCCACCAGAATCCAGCCGATCTCCCTCAAAGCCGCCTACAGTATGTCTTTCGCCCCTATGCCAATATTTCTGAACCCTTTGCCAAGTGGCTCGATGGATTATTAGAACCTTTAGCAGAAGATCGGTTTGATGCTGCTAGCACGGCCATAGCGGCTTTAACAAATCCGCCTCCTGAGCATGTCCAAGCCCTTGCGGGCAGTACCCCTCCATCCTCGTCAATCACCTTACAAAAGCCCGCCAATAGTGCGATCGAACTGACACGCAGTCAACAACATCTGTCGATAAAAATTCCTTTATATGAAGAACCAGGTTGCCTGCAAAGCTTCAGTTTCATCTTCTTACTGATTAGCGATGTCTTCTTTGTGGTGGTAACCCTTATCTTGTTAATAACAGCAGGCCTCAGTGGATTGCTTCTATCACTGCTGTTTTTAATTCCTAGTATTTTGCTAACGCTCGCAGTTATGCAGATACCGGCGAAAAAGGTTGCCGCTTCGTTAGAAATAATAGAAGATCACTTCACCCTCATTGGTTATCGTAATTGGCGAACAGTAAGCGGCAAAGTAGCCGATCTAGAGGGTGTAGAACTTCGCCCTACCGCTCCGGATGCCTATACCCCAACTCAAGTCATTACTCTCCGCATGGAAACAAGGACTATCCAATTTGGTTCACATCTCACGGATTCAGAAAAAGAATGGCTAGTGTCTGAAATACAAGCCTATCTTCAGGAACGTCAAGCGCTTAACGATTAGGTCCTAACAGTACTGTAAAAGGATCCGTAAAATACGTCTGCGCGACTGTCTGTACAGTGTCAACTGTGACGCCTGCCACCGCTTCCTGAAACGTCTGATCAAAGCCAATACCAAGACCCAAAATCTCATACCAGCCAAGAAGCTGAGCAATTTGGGCATTGGTTTGTTTGCCGAGGGCATATTGGCCCAGCAGCTTATTTTTCGAAGCGTCTAGTTCTTCTGGAGTGAGTTTTTCTTCACCCAGCCGTTCGGTTTCCTGGCGCAATCCAGCCATCGCGACCGAGGCATTTTCCGGGGCAGTCCCAATGTAAGAAACAAATTGGGACATACTCAGGCGCGTGGGATAAAACGCTGAAACATCGTAGGCCAGCCCTCGCTTTTCACGCAGTTCTACAAATAGACGACTAGAGAGGCCGTTCCCCAGATAAGTACTGATTAGCTTCAAGGCAGCATAGGCTGAATCTTTGACCGATGGCGTACGGTAACCCACGATCGCGATCGCCTGATTCGTTGCCTGGTCAATTGTTTGACGGGTAGGTGCTTCTGGCAGAGTCGGATAAACCAGTGGGGCAATCGGTGTATCCGGTTGGGTCCAGTCACCAAAGTTTTTTTCGACTAAAGCAATGGCTTGCTCTGGCGTAATGCGGCCCGCGATCGCCATGACACAATTATCTGGTCGAAAATAGGCCTGATGAGTGGTTTGCAGGTCAGTACGGGTAAGGCCCATCACGCTGGCCTCCGTGCCGATTCCCGGCAGAGCGTAAGGATGCTCACCATACATGTCTGTCCGCAGGGCGTTGTAGGCTACCGTAAAGGGCTGCTCCTGCATGGAACGGATGCTTTGCACCATCAAACGCTGTTCCAGACTCAATTCTGCTTCGGGAAAGCTGGGCGTCCGCAAAATTTCCGCTGCCAGTGCCAGCATATCGGCAAAATCGGTAGAAACCGTTTTCAGACTGAGCAGACTGTAGTCAGCGGAGGTATCACTGCCCAGGCTAGCTCCAATCGACTCAACGGCTTCAGCAATATCCATCGAGGTTAGGCGATCAGTCCCTTTCGTCAGCAATGAGGCCAACAGTGCAAACAAACCGGCCTGCGATCGCGACTCATAACCACTACCCGCCTTCACGAGCATACGGGCCGCAATAATGTCGGCGACCGGATTCTGAACAACAATCACCACCAGCCCATTCGGCAAAACGGTGCGATGGACGAGCGGACGGGCAAGCGAGGCAGATGAAGTCATAAGCGGATACACATCACAATTCAGGAACTTACCAAACAAAAATTATCAGAGAATCATGTCAAGGTCCGGTAATAGAACAGGCGGATAAGGAACGGTAGCTCCTCAACTAAGATGCCTTAAAGTTTGCCTCCTGTCGCCTGCAACTTAACTAGCCCGGCAACAAAACAGTGGAGGCGTAGGCATTCGCCGAGAGATACTGTTTGGCCAAAACAGCCAGTGACGCTGGGGTATGGGTACGGATACGCATGGGGTAAGCGTAGCTAGCCTCTGGCGAAGACACCACACTGTAGTAACCATAAAGACCCGCTAGCTGACCGGGTGTTTCGGTGGAAAAGGCGAAATCGTTGATCAATAGGCGCTGGGCTCGCTTCAACTCCGTAGCAGGAACAGGATATGCGGCAAGGGCAGCCGTGCGATCGCAAATGAGTGCTTCCACCGCATCGACTCGTTCGGGATCTAGCCAAGCTTGGATCATGAACAGGCTACAGTCACGTTGGAGAGAAAAACTGGTGACAACATCCAGCACCCACTGCCGTTCCTCACGCAACTCACGGACCAAACGAGCACTGCGCCCCTCGCCTAAAATGACCGCTAACAAATCCATCCCGCAGGCATCGTCCAAGGCATCGATCCCCGGCCCTACCCATGCCATCAGCAAGCGTGCATGTTCAAGCCGGGGCACCTGTAGCACCTGACGACGAACGCCCCACCAGGGTTGAATTGGCTGCGCCTGATTTTGTGGACAGGATGCTTGAGGTGCAAAGACACGGAAAGCATGGCGAACCATTTCCAAAGTCGATTCGATAGGAATTCCCCCCGTGATCACCACAGTCATGTTGTCCGGCTGATAGTGCGTCTGATGAAAACAGCGCATTTCTTCCGGCGATCGCTGCTGCAAAATGGCCTCCGTTCCCAAAACAGGGCGACCGTAAGCATGCCCTGCAAAAACTTGTTCCGATAATGCTTGAAACCCGATCCAATCGGGATCATCATGCGCTTGACGAATCTCTTCCAAGACAACCTGACGTTCACGCACAAACTCATCGGCTGGGATAGCCGCATGCAGCACCAATTCAGCCAAATAGGGCAGCGCTTCCGGTAAGGTATCGGCAGCCAGGGTCATGTAGAAGTGAGCATAGTCATGACTCGTGGCGGCATTACTCATACCTCCCCGCGTTTCAATTGCGTAATCAAACATGCCGGGCAACAGATGCTCTGTCCCCTTAAAAACCATATGTTCCAAGAAATGAGCCATACCCGACCATTCAGGAGGTTCTAAGGCTGCTCCAGCATTGACCCACACATCAGCCACAACAACAGGCGTTGCGGGCATATATTGGTGAACCAGTGTCAGCCCATTTTCCAAACGATTGATGGTGGCGGGAAAAGTCAGGGTTGCTAAGGTCAAAGGGGTTCTCTACCAATCACAGTGGATATCGAACTTAAATGAAACATCCAGGAGTCAGGAGCCAGACTTCAGTAGCGAGTTGACTGTTAGCGACCTTAAGCTGAGTCAGGGATAGCTCCCCAAATTAAGTTGCTAGTCGCTAAAAAACCTGTCCCTGCATTCAAAATATTGAGGCAGAAAACATTGAAGTTCCCTCAAATAATTTAGTCTTCTCTTAATAAGCAATTAATTTCCAGGATATCGAACTTTGTAGCGCTCTCAGCAGGGTGGCTCCAAAAAAATACAACGGATATCCCATTTGTAAAACTACGATTATCAAGGGACACAGGTCGGAACCCTTTGATGTGGTCATGCTATCAAACCCATAACAAAATCCCTCTCTGAAATTCAGAGAGGGATTTTGTCAAAGAATGTTCACCGCAACGCCGTCTTACCTCAGCTTCCGACCTGGAAGATCCAGGTGGGAGTTCCGGCATCGATTTAAAGTTTCCGGGTACAAGCCCGGCCTACTGCCACCGACACTACTCGACTCCCTTGTAAACAAGGCATAGATCGCAAAACAGTATTGGCAGTCACCAACGCCGTAGTGAATCTTCAGACATAATAACTAACCCTTACCCCAAAAAGGCAAGGGGCTTTTTCGGATTATTTATCCAGAAATTACGACTTTGCTGACAATCTAAAGTTTGTAAATTAAACCTTGGCATACCAAATCGACTCCACAGCCTGAGCGATCGCCAGCCAATCTTGACCGGTCTCTAAGCAAACCGTGACATGCCCCAGCTTGCGACCAGGCCGTGATTCGCCCTTGTTGTACCAGTACACGTGGGCATTAGGAATCGTCGCCAGCTTGTGTCGCTGCTCAGCATAATCCTGCGTAGCCTGTTCAAAGCCAAGAAGGTTGACCATCAGGGCGCGATCGCAGGTCATGTGAGGGCTTCCTAACGGCTGACCGGTCACAGCCAATAGCTGCTGCGCAAATTGGGAAGTTTGGCAGGCATCAAGCGTATAGTGACCCGAATTATGGGTACGGGGCGCGACTTCATTTACCAACACCGTGCCTCCAGGGGCCAGAAACAATTCAATGCCAAGGACACCCACAAAATCCAGGCATTCGACCAGGGTACGAGCAATCCTAGTCACCTCGTGCTCCACTGCCTCAGCAATATCAGCAGGGGCGATCACCCGACGACACACCTGTTCCACCTGCTGAGTTTCCACAACGGGATAAACCTCCACGGCACCGGCAGGCGATCGCGCGACCATCACCGCCAGTTCTTTCTCAAAGGGAATAAACGCCTCGAGCAAGACAGGCGGACGACCCAGCCGTTGCCAAGTCGCTTGCAGCCTTTCTGCCGATGGGATGACGAAGGTCCCCTGACCGTCATACCCCAGACGCCGGGTCTTCATGACCAACGGGAAACCCATCGAATCCGCAATCGCGCTGATCGACTCAACCGCTAAAGTTGCGTCCAAAGTGACGTATTTAGGGTTAGGCAGGCCATTATCCGCTAAAAACTGTCGCTGAGTGGCTTTATCTAGCAATGGCGCAAGCGCTTGCAAGCCCGGTCGAAACAAAACTCCCGCATCGACCAAAGCACTGAGCTGCGGCAAATTCACAAACTCATTCTCAAACGTAATCACATCACAGCGACTAGCCAGCGCTTGGGTCCCGCCGGGATCGGCCACAGGAGCAAGCACATAATCAGCCGCGATCGCCACAGCAGGATCCGTCTTGTGAGGCGTCTGGACAACTACCTCAACATCCCTGTCCTTGGCTTCGAGCGCCATCATCCACGCTAGTTGTCCGCCACCAATCACACCCACGCGCCGTGCCATTCTACGCCTCCTGATCACTCCTGCTTGTCTTGCCCCGTACTTAGCAGGCTATATCTTGATCGCATATTCTAAGGCTTGCGATCGCAACCATCCTTGCCCCACAGTAAAGGGGTACGGCCATCACAGTACCGTACCCCGCTATTTTCTAATGCCACTGCCTAGGACCGCTATGCAGAATTCAAAATACGCTTCGTGAAGAGCCAAGCTCTACAGAATTCAAAACGAAGGCAGATAAGCCTCTCCGTTTTCTGAATGATGAGTTGATGCACGAGTACCCTGCGGCAGACATACCGCCACGATTCCTTTCACCTAACGCCCCTTCCAACCAACCACTATGCCACTTCCAAAATTAGTCCAAAAACTTACGCCGTCAATTACTCACCATACCGTTGCGGTTTTGGACGGCTACCGATGCTAGCGCTGCAAACATAGTCGTGAAAGCGCCCTCAAATCCTCAATCCCCAATCCCCAATCCCCAATCCTCAATCCTCAATCCCCAATCCCCAATTGACCTTACAGGCTGTAAACACCATGAGGAGCCACAGCCATGCCCAGCAATCGCTCTACACGCTGTTCTATCGAAGGATGCGTCGCAAAAAGGCTAGACAAAAACTGCTTGGGAACTGCATTCACAATCATCAGGGGCTCGAAGGCGGGATTTCCCCCCATTGGCCGCCGGCGCGCACTGGCTTCGAGGCGTTGCAGGGCTCGGGCCAGCGCTTGCGGATTGCCCGTCAGACGAGCCGCCCCAGCATCGGCAGCAAACTCGCGCGTGCGGGAGATCCCCAGTTGCAGAACCGTAGCAGCAATCGGAGCCAAAATGACTGTTCCCAAGAGGGCTAACGGATTGGGGCCATTCTCATCACGAGAAAAGCCGCCAAACCACATCGCATAGCTGAGCATCTGTGCCAGGAAGGAGATGGCCCCAGCGATGGTAGCAGCCACAGCCTGAGTCAACGTGTCACGATTCAGGATATGGCTCAATTCATGGGCGATCACCCCTTCGAGTTCATCGCCAGACAGCAAATTGACAATTCCTTCCGTCACGGCGATCGCCGCATGGTTAGGATCGCGCCCCGTCGCAAAGGCATTGGCAGCAGCTCCCGGAATCACATAAATTGCCGGGGTAGGCATATCAGCACGCTGAGCTAGACGCTCAACCATGCGATGTAAACCAGGGGCTTGCTGGGCCGATACCGGCTGGGCTCGGTAGGCAGCCAGAGCAATGCGGTCAGAAAAATACCAAGCGCCTAAATTAGTTACGGCAGCTAGGCCAATCCCAAAGATCGCACCCCCAGTCCCTCCCAGCACGCTGTAGCTGATAGTAATCAACAAGCCACTCAGCAAACCGAGCAATGCGACTGTTTTAATCTGATTCATAGATACCTCTTCAACCCTATGGGGGCTACCGCTAAATGCGGGCTCAACCCCTGATAGCTTCATGTTAGAAAAGGGCGCACAGCCTTGTTTAGGGCAAAAAACGCGACCAATTGGTACGGGGGTCTACACCCTGCGATTGCACAGACTGACAATCGCATCCCAATCCGTAGCCAACCCGGAACACCTTCCACATTCAGTGTATGCAGGTGAGAGATCGCTAGGATAGGATGGCAAAACGTAGGGATGAATACAAGCATGGTGGGTCGAGGTCGATATCTCTCGGGGCTGATGAGTGCAATATGCCTGGGCTTAGCAGCGATCGCAGGCAGCTGTAGTCAACCCCCTAACACGGCAAGCACAGACGCGGTTCCGGAAACAGACGTGGCACCCGACGCCATCGCGATCGAGCGCGATGAAGCCATCCTGCGGATCCTCTACAGCCGGGTCCCCGTAACCTTAAACCCTCATCTGGCAACAGGTATTCAAGACTTTGAAGCAGGCCGCATTGTCTTAGAACCGTTAGCAACCACCAATGACCGCGGTGAGCTGATCCCAGTTTTAGCCGCCAGCATTCCGACCGTAACAGAAGCACCCGATGAGACCGCCGCAGAAGCGGAGGTGGCACCCGATGAGACGGCAGAAGCAGCCGCCATCACCTCTGATGAAACGGCAGCAGAAGCAGAAGTGACACCCGATGAGACTTCAGAAACCACAGAAGCCACAGCCACGACATCCGATGAGACGACAATAGAAGCAGGGGTCGCACCCGATGGTAAATCGGTCGTCTGGAAGTTGCGATCCGATATTAAGTGGTCCGATGGCACCCCTTTCACCGCTGCAGATGTGGTGTTTACCTATGAGTTCGTCCAAGATGAACAAGTAGGGGCCGCAACTGCCCAGTATTACGAAGCGGTAGAGTCCGTCGAAGCATTGGACAAACACACCATCAAGATTACCTTTAAGGAAGCTACAGGGGCTTGGCAGATTCCTTTTACTGGGCAAACAGGGGTGATCTTACCGAAACATATTTTTGAGTCTGCCGATGAAGCCGCAACCCGCCAATCAGCGATCAATCTCCAGCCAGTAGGAACCGGGCCTTATCGCGTCACCGCTCTACAACCTGGCATGGTGTTGTATGAGCCCAACCCAAATTATCGTGACACCCCGCCCTCCTTTAAGGGCATTGAGCTAATTGGCGGCATCGCACCCTATGCGGCTGCTCGTGAGGTGCTCAGTACAGGCGCAGCTGACTTTGCCCATAATCTCCAAGTAGAAGTGGATCTGCTCGAAGATTTACAAGCCGAAGGCAAAGGAACCGTTGTCCCAGTGTTCGGGGGATTAGTCGAACGAATTATGCTAAATCCTACGGATCCCTTTGCAGCCACAGCCTCAGGAGAGCGTTCCAGCTTAGCCGCCAAGCATCCCTTTCTGAGTGATCAACAGGTCCGGCAAGCAATTGCCTATGCCATTGATCGAGACACCCTCACCCAAGAGCTCTACGGCTTTATGGGAGAACCGACAGGGCAACTGCTGGTCGCTCCAAAGCTCTATGCAAATCCGGGAACTGTACCCTACGAATATGACTTAGCCAAAGCCAATGCCTTGTTAGACGAAATTGGTTGGGTTGATACCGACGAGGATGGTATCCGCGATCGCGATGGCATCCCCATGAAAGTGGTCTTCCAAACCTCTGTCAATCCTGTGCGCCAGAAAACCCAAACTTCTGTGAAAGATAGCCTCAAGGAAATCGGCATTGAGGTCGAGATCAAACGCATACGGGTCGATGACTTTTTCTCAGCTGACCCCACTCAAACCAACAGCATTAATCATTTCTATGCTGATTTGCAAGCTTACACAACGGGCAACGATCACCCGGATCCCACAATTTATCTGAGTTGGTGGACCTGTAACCAAATAGCCAATCAGGCGAATCAATGGCAAAAGCCCAACAATGCTCGCTACTGCAATGCTGCCTACGATGAGCTATGGCAAGCTGCGACACAAGAGTTGATCCCGGAGAAACGGGCCGCTCTCTTCCAAGAAATGGATGCCTTGCTAGCTGAGGATGTAGCAGTTATTCCCATCGTTCATCGGGCCATTACCAATGCCGTGAATAAAACTGTGACCGGTATAGAACCGACCCCTTGGGACACCAGCACTTGGGATATTGCCCGCTGGCAGCGCGTGCCCTCTGATAAAGTTTCCTTAAATGAAAACTAACGCAGAGGGCAATTAATTCACAGAGTATTCATTAAATGGGCTAAATTCCATCAATTTTTGGCTGCCGTAGAAGGGAGTCCCAAAAATTGATGCGTGTTAGGGAAAGATGATATAGGGTGCATCAGGACGTTTTTTTAATAAAACCATCTGAGATCCGGTTGATTCGTTGCGCTGCTGACCTCTTCTTTGCTTTCACATAACTCTCTACTATGTTTTCGATCTACATCCTGACGTACAACGAAGAACGAGATATTGCTGCCTGCATCGAGTCGGCACTTTTATCGGATGATGTCATCGTGGTGGACTCCTGTAGTCGCGATCGCACGGTTGAAATCGCCTCACAATATCCCGTTCGAGTAGTCGAGCATGCCTTCGAAAGCCATGGCAAACAACGCACCTGGATGCTCGAAAACATTCCCAGCAAGTATGAGTGGGCCTACATTTTAGAGGCCGATGAGCGCCTGACACCCGCGCTATTCCAAGAATGTTTAGACACCATTCAAAATCCTGAACACATTGGTTACTATGTGGCCGAGCGCGTTATGTTCATGGATCGCTGGATTAAACACAGCACCCAATACCCCCGCTATCAGCTACGTCTGTTGCAGAAGGGGAAAGTCTGGTTTTCGGATTACGGTCATACAGAACGGGAAGTCTGCGAAGGGTCTACTGGCTTTTTACAAGAAACCTACCCTCACTACACCTGTGGCAAAGGGCTAAGCCGTTGGATTGAAAAGCATAACCGCTATTCTACGGATGAAGCCAAGGAAACATTGCGCCAACTCGAATCGGGCCGAGTTGAATGGAAAAAGCTACTCTTTGGGGCAACGGAAGTAGAACGTCGTCGGGCCTTGAAGAACCTATCGCTCCGCATACCACTGCGTCCGGTCGTGCGTTGGTTTTACATGTATTTTATCCTGGGTGGTTGGCGCGATGGCGAGGCTGGTTTTGCCTGGTGTACTCTCCAAGGCTTCTATGAGTACTTGATTGTCCTCAAGGTGAAGGAACTCAAGCGTCAAACCAAACAGGCACCACCCACACCGGTCGCACACGCGCCCAAACCACAATCCGCTCGCCCCAAAACTTTGGCCAAACGTTAGCCTGAGCCTTCTAAGCGTTAGGAAGGTCGTTGAGCGACCAACGGTAATCGATCGCGATACCAAGACGTTGACAATCGTCTTCGAGCTTGCGCTGCTGTGAGAGGGCTTTTCTTAACGTGATGATGAGTTCATTCACTTCCGTTTTCAGCGAAGGCTCCTCATAAGCAGCAAATAGAGTTTGTTGCTCCAGCAGCCTGAGCAGCAACTCGTAATGCACATGGGAGGGTAAAGGAATAGACTCGCTCATGGGATGAAGGGGATCCTGATAGAAAATTCTTGCGTTAACCAATTAGCCATAAAGCTGTGCGATCGCATCAACTAGATTTGATTGTCGCATTAACGACTCGCCCACCAACATACCTTGAACCCCTGCTTGAGTAATTTGGCCAACATCCTCTGTAGTATGAATTCCAGATTCACTCACGACCAGAATATTACGTTCTTGTAGCTGATCCTGCCTGGCTTGCATGAGCTGCTCAGTCGTAGCTAGTTTTGTCTCAAACGTTTCGAGATTGCGGTTGTTGATACCGATTAACCGAATCGTCTTAATCGCTAATACCCGATCCAGCTCTTCCAGTGTATGGACCTCCACCAAGGTTCTCATGCCTAATGCCTGAGCAATTTGCGTGAAGTATTTGAGATCCTCATCGCTCAAAATTGCGGCAATGAGCAACACAGCGTCGGCACCCTTTACCCGAGCCAGATACATCTGATACGGATAAATAATGAACTCCTTGCACAGCAAAGGGACATCGACCTTAGCACGAATCTGTTCGAGATAGTCAAAACTGCCCTGGAAGAACGTTTCATCGGTTAAAACCGATAGACAAGCCGCCCCCCCCTGCTGATAGGCCTGAGCAATTTCAACCGGCTCAAAATCTTCCCGAATCACACCACGGCTAGGCGACGCTTTTTTAACTTCGGCAATCAAAGCAGGAGAACGATCGCTCTGTTGCAAAGCAGCCAAAAAGTCCCGCGCCGGTAGCGCACTCAGCACTTCCCGCTGCAGATCCGCTAACGGCAGTCGCTGCCGCATCCTGGTCACTTCTTTTTCTTTATGCCAAACAATTTTTTCCAAAATGTTGCTGGGTTCAGCATCCGGTGCCTGAACTTTATAGGTCAGATTTTGCACAGATACCTCAGGATAGGGAGACCGACGACGAAACTGCATAACCAATGGGCCTCACGCATTAACAACTGCTCGCTTAAACGCCTCATCCATCACCTCTGACAGTGTGGGATGAGTATGCACACAATAGGAAAGATCAGTCACTGTTTGACCTTGGGCGATCGCGTTAGCAGCTTCCTGAATCAGATCGGAAGCGTGGAGCCCCAGAATATGAGCACCCAAAATCTCACCCGTATCCTGGCGATAGATAACCTTGGCTAAACCATCTGATTCGCCCTCAGCAAGGGCCTTCGAATTACCTTTGAAATAAGTTTTAACCGTCGCAATTTCAAACCCTTCCTTAGTAGCTAAGTCTTGGGCTTGGGGCTGCGTTAGGCCAACAAAACTGACTTCAGGATGAGTAAAAGCAGCCGCTGGAATACTGCGGTAGTTAACCACGCGAGACTCACCACAAATGTTATCAACGGCGACAACCCCCTGAGCCGAAGCCGTATGGGCCAACATCATCTTGCCAGTAGCATCACCAATAGCCCACAGATGAGGCACAGCCGCATCCCCACGCAGTACTTGGAGGGAGTCATCCACGGCAATAAAGCCCCGCCGATCCGTTTCAACACCGACCGCGGCTAAGCCAAGATCTTTCGTAGCAGGAATACGCCCAGTTGCGACTAAACACGCATCAACTTCTAAGACGTCCACAATCTCCTTCGTTTCCCGATCAGCCAGCTCAATTACCACAGGAGACCCTGGAGTCACGGTCTTGGCAAGCACGCCAGCCCGTGTTTCCACATCTCGCGGGTTAATCAGAACCCGCTGCGCCACCTTGGCAATATCGGGATCAAAGGTAGGCATGATTTTATCCAGTGCCTCTACCAGAGTCACCTCAGAGCCCAAGGCAGTATAAATGTCGCAAAACTCCAGCCCGATATAACCACTCCCGATAATGGCAACCCAGGCGGGCAACCACTCTAATTGCAGCGCATCATCGCTGGTAAAGACGGTCTTGCCATCAATTTCAATTCCTGGCGGGACAAAGGGAATGGAGCCCGGCGATAAGATAATGTCTTGGGCTGTAATGGTGCGGTCACCATCGGCCATCGTCACAACAACTTTCTGCTCTCCAGCTAAACGAGCCCAGCCCTGGATAATATCAACGCCCAACCGCTTCAGGCTGTTGGTCATATCTCCCTGGATTTTGCTGACCAGATTTTTGGCGTGGTCCGCGATCGTCTGGCGGTCAAACTGGACCCCACCGACCTGAATTCCAAGCGTACCTAAGTGATGAGAGTTTTGGAGTTCACGCACACGACCAGATGCTGCTAGTAGGGCCTTGGAGGGAATACACCCACGATTAACACACGTTCCTCCCATATCCGCGGCTTCCACGATCGCGGTTTTCAACCCCCGGCGAACAGCGTGTAGGGCCGCACCATGGCCCCCAACACCCGCACCGATAATCAATAAATCGTAGTCAAAGGCGTGACTCACAGTTTTCTCCTAGCCAGTCGTAACGAAGCATTAGCCTGCCATGTCAGCACTCAGTGGGGCACTTTAAGGCCGACAAAACAGCCTCTCTATTCTTGACTAGAGAGGGTGATTAAGACAACACCCACTGACTCGTTCAATCTATGCCATTAAACGCACAGAGAGTTTTAGATGGCAGACTGGCAAGTATATCCCATGATAGTTTGGCTTTCCTTCCAGCAGGCGGCAGTTGAATCTTTTAGCAAACCGCCATAGTTTATTGTGTAGATTGTTTACCCTAAAGCTTCCTGGATTTCCTGATGTCGCCTCTTGTCATTTAGCACTACAGTGGTGCCAATGGTGAGCACCTCCAGTTGTATTTCCAGTACCTCCTGAGAGGGCTGCATAAATAAATGGATAAAAATCAGCAAGAAAGTCGCCGCAGCGCGACGAACGAGTTCATAAGCTCTCTGGATACATTGAAGGCAGTACTCCGGTCTAATGATGCCGAGAAAGCTCCTCCTAAGGCTGCCAATCTGGAAACTCAGGTGCCTCCAAAGTCGGCTGAACTGTTCAAAGAGAAAGATCTAGAAACTTTGCTGGATGACGCGGTTCAAGATATTGAGCGCTATATGTCAGAACACCCTCAAGAGTAAACATTATGGCCAGCCCTTTTCGGTTTGCGGTAGTGAGTGACCCCCATGTAACGCTACCCCAAACCTTGCACGACAGCCCTAATCGGTTTCACCTGATGGAAGTGAGTGTACCGGTTCTGGAATCGATTTTGCGATCGCTGGAAACCCAAGCTTTAGACTTTCTACTCTTGCCAGGCGATCTGACCCAACATGGTGAACGGGAGAATCATCATTGGTTAGTGAATCGCCTCAAAGCACTACCATTCCCAACTTATGTCGTGCCAGGGAATCATGACATCATCACCCGCGACGGATGCGATCGCACCCTGAGCCTACGGGAGTTTCCCCAAGCCTATAGCGCTTTTGGCTACGACCAGGATGAGCCCTATTACTGCCGTGAGGTATTGCCAGGGGTTCACTTGATTGGGTTAAACTCCATTGCTTTTGATGCTGAGGGGCAACAGTTACCTCGGGGCTATGTGGAAGATGACCAGTTGCATTGGTTATTAGCACAGCTAGAGGCTTTAGCAGGGCAATGGGTGATGGTCATGATTCATCACAATGTGTTGGAGCATTTGCCAGGGCAGGCAAAGCATCCCTTGGGTAAGCGTTACATTTTAAAAAATCGCCAAGCCCTGATCCGGCAGCTAACCAACCAAGGCGTAAATCTGCTTTTCACCGGGCATCTGCATGTTCAAGATATTGCTCAAACCGAGACCCTGTGCGAGATTACAACGGGTTCTTTAGTGAGTTACCCGCATCCCTATCGCATCATCACCATGACGCCGCAAACAACGGGACAGATGCAAGTACAGGTCGAAACTTTCCGCGTGCCTGCCGTTCAGGATTGGCCGGATCTACAGGCGAGTTCATTACAGTGGATGTGCGATCGCTCGCAGCCTTTCATGATCAAACTCTTGACCAATCCACCCTTCGGCCTCGCACCCGATAAGGCTGAGCACTTAGCGCCAGTCTTGAAAGATTTTTGGGCGACGATTGCTGCCGGGGATGGTGATTTCGACTATCCGCAGATGCCACCTGCTGTGAATCAGCGACTCAGGGCGTTTGGGGCCGTTGATGCGCAAGGCGTACACCGTCCTATTGACAACGACACCACACTCTTACTCCCTGTCGTTGAAAGTTAGGGATGGGTGTGAACACAAGGTGCCTGTATCAGTACAGAAAAGGGGGAAAGGGATGCTACTTTTGCCCACCGCCCTGCTTCTTGATCGATTGCCAACGAATCTTTTCTGAGAAAGAAACGAATGTTTCCTGAAAATGAGATAATGAAAGTTTAACGTTTGTAAACTTTAGGCAGTTCTCATATGGCTCATATTGAATTTGCACGGGGCGTTGTGGAAGAGGTGATCCCTGATGTGCGATTAACACGCTCTCCCGATGGTCGCGATGGCACCGCCACCTTCTACTTCGAAAATCCTAAGGCTCTGTCCCAGGAAGAAGGGGTCGAAGTCACGGGTATGTATATGGTTGATGAAGAAGGTGAGCTGATAACCCGTGAAGTGAAAGGCAAATTCATCAATGGTGAACCGGCTGGGATTGAAGCGCTCTTTGTGATGAAGAGCGTTGAAGAGTGGGAGCGGTTCATGCGATTCATGAACCGCTATGCCGAACAGAATGGTCTTGGTTTCACCAAGAGCTAACAAAGAACTGGGCCTCCTGCCGCAACTTTGAGGTAAAAGTGCTGGACCTCTTGCAAAATTAAGCAATGCAGGAGGGCCAGGACACCGTTTAAGCCAAGCAACGTGTTTGGGTCAGAAGTTAGCAATCAGGAGCCAGAATTCAGAATTCAGAATTCTTCCGCCGTTTGTCCTCATCCAAATTTCTTGCTTTCAGGAAATTTCTCGACATGAATATACCGCCATAGACTGTTGTCGAGATACACAACCTGGCAAAGCGTAAATCCAGTTCCTGACCCTACACCCCCTGCAGAGCAAAGCGTTTCTGGAGTTCTGCCTAATGGATAGCTTGAGCAAAGGGGGCAGTCCAATCCAAGTCTTGCATAGCCCCTTTTTCAAGGGGGCAGCGACAGCAGGGAATGACTACGAGTTACGGTCTGGTGGCCAGTGCATCTGGTAGAGCGGTAAGCGTAGGCGGTTGGCGATCGCTCGGGAAAACTTAAATTTACGCTGCAGTGCGCGAGGCAACTCATGCACCTCTACAGATACAAAGCCCAAGCGTTGGTAAAACTTTGCTAGCTTTGCGCCCAAACACTCTAAGTACAACGGTTGGGTTGATTGCTCGATAAGGTACTGCGCCAATACAGTCCCCAAGCCTTGTTGTCGCCATGGCGCAGCTACGACCAAACTACCCAGTTCCTGGCAGGCGACAAAGTTACGCAGTTGTCCACAAGCCAGGATTTTTCCCTGGTTTTCAATGACCCAGAATTGTTGCCAACGCAGTTGGGTCGGGTCGAGTTTGGCTACCAAAACCAAACGCCGCAAGGCCCACATATCTTGGGCACTAGCAGGTCGAATACGATGACCGGGAGGTAATGAAGCATTCGTGAGATTCATGCGTGGCACTGCATTTCCCTGCCAAAACTATAGGTTAGGCTGAGACAATACCTGCAGCCTCCCTGCCAATTTTTTAATCCTCTTCAAGGCGTAGCTATGCAAATCTGGGTCGATGCCGATGCCTGTCCCAAGGTCATCAAGGAAATTTTATTTCGCGCTGCGAGACGAGTTGAAGTTAAAACAACGTTGGTTGCAAATCAGGAACTGCAAGTTCCGGCGTCTTCCTACATCGATGCAGTTCAAGTGAAAGCGGGTTTGGACATTGCCGATAACTATATTGTGCAGCACCTTCATGCTCAAGATTTGGTGATTACGGCTGATATTCCTCTGGCAGCCGCAGCGATCGCCAAGGGAGGCTATGCCTTAAATCCTCGGGGCGAATTCTACGATGAGGTCAATATTCGCCAGCGGCTCTCGCTGCGTGATTTTATGGACGAATTACGGAATAGTGGCGTTGAGACGGGCGGTCCACCGCCGTTTAGTCAGCGCGATCGCGAAGCATTTGCGAACCAACTTGATCGTTTTTTGGTCAAACATGCTCAATGATCACCGGCTACAAACTGCCTAACGCTAGGGACTACCTTGCCAAAACTGTTGGTGAACAGCAGCAATTTCAGCTTCTACCTCAGCAATAGGGCCATGCACCACGATCGCTTTTTGTCCCCGTTGAAAGACATCACGGCAGGGTAGATCCAGGGTTGGATTTTCCGGATGATTGCCGGTAATTGCCAGTAGCTGTGCTTCTGAAAGGCCATACACCAACCGGCCAATATTTCCCCAGTACTGAGTAGCCGCACACATGGCACAGGGTTCCACCGTAGTGTAAAGCGTGCAATGCCATAAATAATCAGCACTGAAGTTGGTAACCGCCGTCCGGATCAAGGTTGACTCAGCGTGGTTGACGGCATCGACATTGCCTTGAGCCAGCAGCACCGTTTCGTGATCCGGTGCTACCAGAAGCGCCCCAAAAGGATGGTGACCAAATTTCTGGGCTCGGATCGCAATTTGGTTGGCCTGCCGCAGATGTTGAATAATTTGGGGCTGGGTTAAATCTGCCACCACTGTACCCGGAACTTCATAGTCATCCTTAATCGACAACAGTTCACGCACTGGAATCCTCTGTATGGGGTGCTTTAGGGTCGTTAACTAAAAAAAGACGCAAGGACATCAGTATATTGGATTACCGAATTTCAGATTTCGATTCATCTATTTTACGGAAGTAGATGATCAGGCGTAATTAAAACCCATTTGACCTATGGCCCATCACTTCACACGCCGCCGCTTGCTAGGGTACGGTGCAACATCCGCTTTAACCAGCATTTTGCTAAAGGCCTGTGCTTCCAGTTCAACTTCCAATCCAGATACTGCAACAGATTCTAGTACGGAGGAAGCCCCAGTTGCCGAATCAGCCGGTGGCAGCGAAACGAGTATTGCGATCGTACTCCCAGGCACCATTACCGATGGGGGTTGGAATCAGTTGGGCTACGAAGGCGTGAAGCGAGCTGGCGAGGAGCTCGGGGTCGAAGTGGCCTATGTCGAACAGGTCGCGAATGCCGATCAAACTGAATCTTTAGCTGACTTTGCACGTCAGGGATTTTCTCTGGTAGTGGGTCATGGGGGGCAGTTTGATGCCGCCATTGAGCAGGTCGCAGCTCAGTTCCCAGAAACATTCTTTTTGGGCGTGAATGGGGATGTTGCGGGCAGCAATTATGCGTGTGTGCGTACCAACTACAACCAGATGCTCTATCTCAGCGGCATGATTGGCGCATCAATGAGCCAGAGCAAAAAGCTGGCATATCTGGCGGGCATGGAGTTCAAATCGACCCAGCAGCAGGGAGTGGCTATGGATTTAGGGGCTAAAGCCATCGATCCGAGTGCTGAGGTGGTCTCTAGCTTTGTGGGTGACTTTAATGACATTGCCAAAGCAAAAGAGTCAGCGCTGGCATTGATTTCTAGCGGCGTCGATGTGATTTTCCACAATTTAGACAAGTCTGCTCCGGCAGTTCTGCAAGCCTGTGAAGAAGCAGGCATTTACGCCTTTGGCAACAATATTGACCAATTTGATCTGGCCCCTAAAGCGATCTTGACCAGCGCCATTCAAAACATTGGTGGGGCCATTACGATGGTGGCTGAGTTAGCTGGGAAGGGTGAAATCGAGGGTAAACGTTACGTCATTGGCCTCGAAACGCCGGAACTGGTGCGCTTTGGGACCTTTAACGAGGCTGTACCGCAGGAAGTGCGCGATCAAGTCGATGCGATCGCAACCGATATGGTGTCTGGCAAGCTGACCTTTGAAGATACTGAGGAGAATGGCAAGGCGTCCGTGCGTCTGATAACTTCATGAGCGATCTGCGTCTCTCTGGTATCACCAAGCAGTTTGGCAACTTCACAGCGAATGACAATATCAGTTTGACAGTTCGTGCTGGTTCCATCCATGGGCTCTTGGGAGAAAATGGTGCGGGCAAGTCAACCTTGATGAATATTCTTTCGGGGCTATATCAGCCCGATGCTGGCCAGATTTTCCGGGACGGTCAACCCATTCAAATCAAAACGCCAGCGGCTGCGATCGCCCAAGGCATCGGTATGATTCATCAGCACTTTATGCTGGTACCGCAGCTGACCGTAACGGAAAACATTATTCTGGGTAGTCCGGGAGGATTACACCTCGATCTGCGATCGCAGGCTCAAGCCGTTGCCCAACTCGGCCAACACTACGGGCTGGAAGTACCGCCCAATGCCCGTGTGGAAGACTTGGCTGTGGGTATCCAGCAGCGGGTCGAAATCTTGAAAGTGCTATATCGTCAGGCCCGCATCCTGATTTTGGACGAGCCCACTGCGGTCTTAACACCGGCAGAGATTACAGCATTTCTAGAAATTCTGCGGCAGTTGGCGCGCGGTAATCACACCATTATTTTCATTAGCCATAAGCTCGATGAAGTCATGGCCATCTGTGATGAGGTCACCATCTTGCGTCGCGGGTGTGTCGTGGCATCCCTGCCCACAGCCACAACGAACCGAGCTGAACTGGCACGACTCATGGTGGATCGAGACGTTGAAATCAACTCGCGTCCTGAACCCCAACCGGCAGGGGATGTAGTACTCAACATCCAAAACCTTTGGGTGAATACAGAGCAACAAGTCGCCGCGCTGCAGGGATTATCTTTGCAGATCCGGTCCGGGGAAATTTTCGGGATTGCTGGGGTAGATGGCAATGGTCAGCGGGAACTCGCGGATGCGATCGCTGGCCTGCTCCCAGCACAAAAAGGCTCGATTGAAATCTTCTCACCCCAGTCTCCCTCCCAGGCACCCAGGGTACTGTCCCCCAACCAAATCGCCTATATCCCTGAAGATCGTCAGAAACAGGGACTCGTATTGAGCTTTTCGATTGCGCGTAATCTAATCCTCAAAGCATTTGCCCAAGTCCCATTTTGCCGACGCTGGCTCCTGCAGTCGGGTCTGATTGGTGACAACGCCAAGCAGGCTATTCAGGACTTTGATATTCGAGCGACCAGCCATCGCGCCAAGGCGAGCCAACTCTCTGGAGGCAATCAGCAAAAGATAATTTTGGCGCGTGAACTCGCCGGAGAACCGGATTTGATTATTGCCATGCAGCCGACCCGAGGGCTCGATATTGGCGCAACCGCTGCCGTGCAACAGAGTCTGCTCGCGCAGCGATCGCGCGGCGCAGCGATCCTCTATATTTCAACTGAGTTAGAAGAGGTGATGGCCATGAGCGATCGCCTAGCCGTGATCTATCGTGGTCAACTCATGGATGTCCTGGATGTCAACACCGCGACGATTGACCAGGTTGGCCTGCTCATGACAGGCGTCCATGCTGCTTCAGGAGGCCATCGTGAGCCTATCCGTTCAGAATCTTCGTAAACCACTCCAAATGGGCTTACGGGCAGCGTTGCCAGCGATCGCGGCTGTCGTCGCCGCACTGCTGGCAGGAGCCTTGTTGATGCTGTTTGCCGGTGCCAGCCCCATCGCAGCCTACGGCGCATTATTTCGCCAGGCCCTGACCACCTACTTCGGCTTTGCCGACACCCTCACGAAAACCACGCCCCTGCTCTTAGTGAGCCTGGGCGTCCTTGTGGCCCTCAGGGCTGGGCAATTCAACTTGGGCGGCGAAGGTCAAATTTACATGGGCGGCCTGGGCAGTTTGCTGATCGGTCTGCTGTTACCCGGTTTACCGCTGGGGTTCCATCTGCCCCTAGCGCTACTCGGCGGGTTTGCCTTTGGGGCCGCGTGGGGGGCGATCGCGGGCTACCTGAAAATTGCTCGGGGCTTAAACGAAGTGTTGACCACACTCCTGTTGAACTATGTGGCACAGAGTCTCATTAGCTATCTGGTCAACGGTCCCCTGAAAGCTGCGAATGCCCCCAGTCCCTTCTCCGAACTCGTGCCAGAATCCGCTCGTCTCCCTGCCATCTTGCCCCGGACCCAAGCCCATGCCGGTATTTTCCTCGGACTCGCCCTAGCCATCCTGCTCACACTAGCCTTTGCGATCACCGCTTGGGGTTACCGCATCGATGCCATCGGCCAAAATCCCGTTGCTGCTCGCTACGCTGGCATCCCCGTCAAGCGCACCATCCTCAGCGTCATGGCGCTCTCAGGCGGTCTTGCTGGATTAGCGGGCAGCAGTGAAGTATTGGGACTGAAACACCGCCTGTTCGAAGATTTTTCCCCAGGCTATGGCTTTGACGCCGTCGCGATCGCACTCCTCAGCCGCGGCAACCCTGCCGTTGTTATCCTCACGGCCTTCTTTTTCGGGGTTCTCCGCAGCGGTGCCAACGTCATGCAACGTAGCGCCGCCGTCCCCGTCTCCATCATCTACGCCATTCAAGGTCTGACCGTGCTATTCGTTGCCATCAGCCTGGCCCTAGACTATCGGGACAAAAAGTCTGTGGTCATTGGAAAAGCAGGGGAGTAGGGGAGTAGGAGAGTAGGAGGGTAGAAGGGTGGATGGGTGGATGGGTGGGATCATGGAGTGGTATCGGCAGTCTCGACTCGGGGAGTTTCGGACAATCGTGTCTCAGCCACTCGCAACTCGACATTTTTCGACGGAAAATGGATCTTTACACCAAAATCCGAACATTCTTCGACGAGAAAAATCGGTGTTCCCTGCAACTCGACATTTTTCGACGGAAAATGGATCTTTACACCAAAATCTGAACGCGCCCCTGATTCCTCCGCACAAAATCGATCATCAACCCCGATCACTCCTCTCCATCCGCTCTTCCACCCATCCACCCTCCTACCCATCCACCCTTTCCCCCATGCCTCCTATCCCTTTCTTCACTGACTTCCTCTCAGCCTGTCTCCGTCTGACCGTACCCCTAGCGTTTGCGGCGTTAGGTGGATTGCTATCAGAGCGATCGGGAGTCCTAAATATTGGGCTTGAGGGCATGATCCTCACGGGGGCGTTTGTGAGTGCGAGTGTCGCCCTGGCGACGGGGCAGGTTTGGTTAGCGGTAGGAATTGCCTGTGGGGTGAGTGCCTTAGTGGGGCTGATCCATGCCTATTTATGCGTCAGTTTGAATGTCAATCAGTTGGTATCGGGATTGGCGATTAACCTGACAGCAGCGGGACTGACGACCTATGGAGCGAGGTTATTGTTTGCCAGTGGCACAGTAGAACTGCCGAGCATTCATCCTATTAGTATTCCTGGCTTGCAAGCTATCCCGATTATCGGTGTGTTCTTCGAGCAAGATCCGCTATTTTATCTGCTGCTGATTTTACTTCCCCTGACTACCTATGGTCTGTTTCATACCCGCTGGGGTTTGTTACTACGAGCGGTGGGAAATGCACCCCAAGCAGCGGATACAGCCGGTGTATCAGTCAATCGGGTACGTTATTGCAGCGTCATGCTGTGTGGGGCACTGTGTGGGTTGGCGGGTACATATCTAGCCCTAGTGCATGTGCGTTTTTTCACCGAAGGTATGAGTGCGGGCAAAGGATTTATTGCGTTAGCAGCCCTCATCTTTGGTCGGTGGCATCCGATTGCGACCACGGCAGCTTGCCTACTCTTTGGGGCCACTGAAGCACTGCAGCTTCGCATTCAAGCCTTTAATTTAGACATTCCCTATCAGTTTTTAACGATGCTGCCCTATGTCACAGCCCTATTAGCATTAATGGGAATAGCAGGCAAAGCTACACCACCCGCGGCTTTAGGCATCCCCTATACAAAGGAAACCCAGTAATTGCCTGAAGCTCCTACCGATCATCCAGATAACAGTTGTAGCTCTTTAAGTCGGGCAGTACCGACTGAGTAGAAAGTCCGGAACACTTCAAAATTCAAAATTCACACTTGACCCTCCACCCTCCACTCCTCCTGACTCCTAACTCCTGACTCCTAACTCCTGACTCCTGAATTCTCTCATCACCGGAATTTCCCGCTTTAAGTCAATAAAAGTCGCGAATCCGCATTACTCAGCAGCCACATTTCGCAGCTTTTTTTGCAGGAATTCAATGAACAAGCGCACCTTGGTCGAAAGGTGACGGTTGACGGGGTACAGCACACAAACGGAAATCGTTGGAGCTTCGTAGTCGGTCATAACCTGCTGTAGGTAGCCAGCCTCAAGATCTTGCTCAATAAAGAAGCGGGGCAGCAAGGTGATGCCTAATCCCTGCACAGCCGCATCACGCAGCGGATCACCATTGTTAGAACAGAGAGGACCTTTGACCGTGATCTTATGCTCACCATCGGGACCGATGAGTGTCCATTGATGTTCTGTGGCGATGTGCCCGTAAGGTAAACAGATATGTTGTGTCAGCGCTTGAGGCTTTGTGGGAACACCATGTTGGGCAATGTACCCAGGAGCGGCGCAGAGGATGACCGGGGTCGGGAACAGCTCATAAATAATTAAGCTAGGTGATGCCTGGGGTTGGGCAAGGCGAATTGTGACGTCAAAGCCTTCATCGATAGGATCAATGAAGCGATCGCTCAAACTCAACTCCACTTGCAAGTCAGGATACTGCTGGACAAACTGAGCAATCACTGGGGATAGATAGCGGGTACCAAACGACATAGGACCATTAACCCGTAGCTGCCCTCGCGGTTCTGTTTGGAGTTGTGAGACAGCTAACTCTGCTTCTTCGACATCAGCCAAAATGGCCATACAGCGCTCATAAAAAGCCAAACCCGTTGGCGTTGGTGTCACTTTGCGGGTCGTACGCTGTAAGAGTTGCACCTTCAGCGCATCCTCGAGATTGAACACCAGTTTGTTCACGGCTGAGCGCGACAGTCCCATTGTCCGCGCCGCCGCTGCAAACCCTCCCGCTTCGACAACCTGCACAAAGGCACGCATGCTTTCAAACTTGTCCATAAATTGTCTTCTAAAAACAGACAAACTGTAGACTAAATATAATATTGTCTTTTATTTAGATCCAATTCATAATGGAGCCATCGGGAAACAATTCCTTACGTTACAGATTAGGGAGGTACCCCATGATTAAGCTTCGACCTGGACACGATCGCGGTGCTGCTAACTTTGGCTGGTTAGATAGTCGTCACACATTTTCCTTCGGTAACTACTACGATCCCCAGCACATGGGGTTTGGTGCACTGCGGGTTATCAACGAAGACAAGGTAACGCCGAATAAAGGGTTTGGAACTCATGGGCACCGTGATATGGAAATCATTTCCTACGTGCTAGATGGAGCTTTGGCCCACAAAGATAACATCGGTAACGGCTCAACAATTTGTCCTGGCGATGTACAGCGCATGTCGGCAGGCACCGGGATTCTACATAGTGAGTTCAATGCCTCTAACACCGACCCAGTCCACTTTTTACAAATCTGGGTGCTACCAGAAAGTCAAGGACTTGAACCTGGCTATGAGCAAACCTATGTAGCCCCAGAGGAGAGACAAGGTCAGCTACGACTCATTGGTTCGCGGGATGGTCGAGAGGGCTCGATCACTATTCACCAGGATCTGAACCTGTATGCGACGCAGCTCAGCCCTGATGAGGCAGTCACTCACACGCTCAAAGAGGGCCGTATTGCCTGGGTTCATGTTGCTAAAGGGGCGGTAACGCTTAATGGTCATGACCTGACGGCTGGTGATGGGGCCGCGATCGCCGAAGAAACAGCACTGACCCTGACCGGCATCGGTCAAGACTCAGAAGTCCTGCTCTTTGATATGGCTGGCTAATTACAAGTTTGGGGGTATGACATCATGCCCCCATTTTTCTGGGGTAAGGCTGAACAACAACTGTTTTTAAGCAGTTGCGGCCTGCCCTAGAAGCTGGGAAGCAAAGCTTCCCAATAGTTGAGACCGTCTACGTTGAACGAGGAGAACATCATGAGCGAAGCAAACATTGCTGATACTAAACCAGTCGTTATGACTCTCGAAGCCGGCGACTATTGGTATTGCACGTGTGGCAATTCTGATAATCAGCCTTTCTGTAATGGGGCACACCAGGGCACAGGTTTCACCCCCCTCAAGTTCACAATTGAGGAAAGCAAGCAAGTTGCCCTATGCCAATGCAAGCAAACAGGCAATGAACCCTTTTGTGACGGCAGCCATGCCAAGTTATAAGCATTCAAAATAGCCTCTTGCTCTAACTTCTAAAGTCCATCAATATTGCCGATTAATAGGACGCTGCTACTTAGCAGCGTCCTAACTCATTTTTGATTGCCAGGCGATCGCTAGGCACTGCAAGCTCAAGTTTTTCCGCCGCCTTATGTCACAGCAAACACCACCAGAACTCGGTAATACCAATGTGGACGTTTGATTGAAAAACTTGAGCGGCTCTTGACTCAGTTAGATCCCACTGAGGAGAGTGCATTATTCAGCACCTTCAGTGGGATTTATATGACTTCTACGGTCAAGTCGGCAGCCAGAAAATCAATAAACTGTCGGGCTGTGCGGCCAGAGCGCCCATTATGACGCGTCGCCCACTGGAGAGCACGGCGTTCAATTTCGTCTTGAGGTAATGGAATTTGGGCTTGGGTAGCAAGGTGACCGACGATCGCAAGATACGTCTTCTGATCAGCCGCTTCAAAGGTAAGCGTGAGGCCAAAGCGATCGCTAAAGGACAGCTTTTCTTGTAGGGTATCCCACGCCTGAATCTCATCTTGATCTTGAGGGCGGGGGCGTTCTGAGAAATACTCGCGGACTAAGTGACGACGGTTAGAGGTAGCGTACACCACAACGTTGCGGGCACGGGCATCCACGCTGCCTTCGAGCACGACCTTCAGAGCTTTAAAGGCATCATCGTCTTCTTCAAAAGACAGATCATCCACAAAGATGATGAATTTCTGTGGCAGGTTGCGAACCTGTTCCACAATGGTCGGCAAATTAACCAGTTCTGCTTTGCCCACTTCAATCAGGCGCAGACCGCGATCGCCATATTCATTTACCAGCGCCTTCACCAGAGAAGACTTGCCTGATCCCCGACTGCCGTAAAGCAACACATGCAAAGCTGGCGATCCATTCAACAAAAACTCGGTATTACGCAAAAGCTGTTGACGAGGGTAGTCATAAGCTGCCAGGTCCCCTAATTTAACAGGATCAGGATGGGCGATGCCGACGAGACACTCTGTTTGCCAGCGGAAGACCGAGTATTGTCCAAAAATACCGACCCCTTGATTTTGATAGTAGGTCGCCAGTTCGACTAATCCATCTTGCCAGTCCGGTAAACCGAAAAACGAGATGGCCTGCGAGGGTTCCTGCTCAAGATCCCAGACAACGGGAGCATCCGGAATCTGGCAGACCGTTTGCACCCATTGGCTGAGCTGACTGCATTGGCACGTGTAAAGGGTTTGGAGGCAAGTCAAGTCATGACGTGCCGCTTCGAGAAGGGCTGCTGGTAACTCCTGAATAGGGTAGCGCTGAGCCTGTTGCGAAAACGGGTTATCGGCAATCAGGATTTGCTCCAGCAAGTGTGCCTGCCAGGTTTGCTGATGCTCGGCTAAGGTCCTAAACCAGACACCGTAAGCTATTAAGCATTGCGCCGAATCTTCGATGCAAAGCATGTCTAGCAAGTCGATAAGCGCACGACTGATGGGAGTATTGAGAACTGACTGGTAGAGTAATAATCCCACGGTCTGTTGTCGATATCGCTGCACCGATGCGATCGCCTTGGCTGCCAATCCACCCATCATTTATCCCCGCTCACATCACATCAATTGTTGCGACTTCTGTGCTTCTTGTCAGGGTCACTAGCTACAGCCCAAGATTTGGATAACAGCAGATCTCGATGACAAAAGTCCCTACAATGACACTAACGACTCTCCCGTTACGAAACGCTAGGACATAGCATGGCAGACCAACTTATCCGGGCAACCGCTGCCGATGGAGGCATTCGGATTGTGGGCGTGGTTACCACCGACTTAGTTGAAGAGGCACGCAAGCGACATCAACTTTCCTATGTGGCGACGACTGCTTTAGGACGGGCCATGAGCGCTAGCCTCTTACTGGTCTCCAGCATGAAGCGCCCCGAATCAAGAATTAATGTCCGGATTCGAGGGGATGGTCCGTTGGGCGGAGTCCTGGTTGATGCTGGCCTGGATGGGACGGTGCGAGGGTATGTCGATAAACCCTCGGTCGAGTTACCTACGACTGATCAAGGCAAGTTAGATGTGGGCACTGCCATTGGCCGCAAAGGCTATCTTTACGTCGTGCGCGATGTGGGCTACGGCTATCCCTATTCCAGTACAGTAGAGCTGGTATCGGGGGAAATTGGCGAAGATTTGACCTATTACCTGGCAACCTCCGAACAAACACCTTCAGCCCTGGCGTTGGGAGTCTTTGTCGATGCCAACGGAGTCGAGGCTGCGGGTGGATTGCTGCTGCAAATCATGCCGAAAGCAGCCAGAGATGAATCGCTCATTTCCCTCCTCGAATCACGCATGGGAACGCTATCAGATTTCACCCCTAAGTTACGGGCTAACCAAACCTTGCCCAACATTTTTTCTGATTTAGTAGGGGACCTTAATTTAGAGATACTGCCAAACGCGCAGATATCGCCGCGCTTTCATTGCCCCTGCTCATTTGAGCGCATGCTAGGGGCACTCAAAATGCTGGGGGTCGAGGAACTACAGGACATGATTGAGAAAGATGATGGCGCAGAAGCAACCTGCCACTTCTGCGGTCAGATTTATCATGCAAGCAGCGAAAAGCTGGCGCAGTTGATCCAAGACATTCGCCAAGAACGATCAGAAGCCGCGACAACAAATTAGCAATTCGAGGAGTTATGGGGACAACACCTAAGATCATTGTGCTTGATGATGATCCGACGGGATCGCAAACCGTTCACAGCTGTTTGCTATTGCTGAAATGGGATATAGATACGCTGGTTTTAGGATTGCAGGACGCATCTCCTATTGTTTTTGTTTTGACGAACACGCGCGCTTTACCCCCGGAACAGGCAAATGCCGTCACACGAGAAGTCTGCCAGAATCTGCAAGTGGCAATCCCCAAAGCCGGTATTGAAGACTTTTTAGTGATCAGCCGCTCGGATTCTACCCTCCGAGGTCACTACCCCATCGAAACAGACGCGATCGCCGATGAACTCGGTCCCTTTGATGCCCACTTTATGGTGCCAGCGTTCTTTGAAGGAGGACGGATTACCCGCGATAGCATCCATTACGTGGTGCAAAACGGCACCCCGATTCCGGCTCATGAAACAGAATTTGCGAAGGACTCCGTCTTTGGCTACAGCACTAGTTACCTGCCAGACTACGTTGCTGAAAAAACACAGGGGCGTATCCTGGCCTCTCAAGTTGAGCGTTTTACCCTAGAGCGCTTGCACCAGGGATGCTTGGATGCCCTCTTGGGACTAGAAAATAATGTTTGTGTCGCTGTCGATGCCGAAACTCAAGCGGATCTGAATGGCTTTGCCCAAGAAGTGCTCACTGCAGCCGCCCAAGGCAAGCGGTTTCTATTCCGCAGCGCGGCTAGTCTATTGACGGCCTTAGCAGCACTACCGGCCCAACCTATCGCCGCTGAAAACATGGCTCAGTATGTCAAAGATGGACATCCAGGAGCGGTACTCGTCGGCTCCCATGTGAAAAAAACCACTCAGCAATTGGCCGTGTTACTCAAACAGTCGGGTGCGATCGGCATCGAAGTGAATATTACGCAGCTCTTGGAGGCGTCAACAGCAAAGCGGCTGCAGCTTCTGGACACCGTTCTTGGGCAAATCAATCAAGTACACGAGCAGGGAGACACTCCTGTCATCTACACCAGTCGTCAGGAACTTACATTCGCAGACGTACAGACGCGCCTAGATTTTGGCAAAAGTGTATCGACCTTTCTGATGGATATTGTCAGAGGCTTACCAAACGATTTAGGTTTTTTGATTAGCAAAGGCGGCATTACCTCAAACGATACGTTGAGCGATGGACTAGCCTTGAGGATGACCCGCCTTTTAGGCCAGATCTTGCCTGGTTGCTCAGTCGTACGAACGCCTGACGAACATGCTCAGTTTGCCGCCATGCCTGTGGTCCTGTTTCCAGGGAATGTTGGCGATGATCAGTCGCTAGCGCTAGCTTATCAGCGCTTAAGTGGCTGTTAATCAGCGATCGGCGTTCAAGTAAAGTCGCTAATCAGACTGTAGGCACCTGCATTCTCGCCCCGAGTTCCTGATAACCTATGCGGCCAAAGCTTTGCAGGCTTCAATGGATATCCGACGTACGGTTTAAGCCGGGAAGCACCGGCTGAGTAGGAAGTCCGGAATAATTCAAAATTCAAAATTCACACTTGACCCTCTACTCCTCCTGACTCCTGGCTCCTGACTTCTGGATTCTCTCGTTACCAGAATTTCCCGCCTTAAGTTAATAGTCGGATATCCCTTAATCGCGATAGCGCTCCGAATAAATGACTGACTCCCGCAAAATCTCGTTTTCCTCTTCTTTGTCATCAAGACGCACAACGACAAAGACACTGGAGTCAAGACGATACTCATAATTATCATTCGGGATAATATAGCCTCCCCCAACGGTCTGAGCATCCTCAGAAACAATGACTTGATCCGTACCCTTTTCCTGCGACAGATACACCAACTGCCCACGGTGCTGACAAAGGTAAATTGTATAGTTCTGAGTCATAAAATAGGCCGCGATCGCCTTCGGGCCACCACACTCTTCATCCAAAGCTTCCTTCAGGACATCTTTGCCTGGGGCAGCCTCGATAAACCTGGCATCCGACTCAGCGGGAATATCCAAAAAATCACTACGGACCCAACCTGCTGTAGCCGCATCTTGAAACGTCACGTAATGCCAAACATGCCCATCTTCAGACGTTTCTGAAGATCCCAGCATCACCACATCATCCACGACCCCGTAGCCAAGCGAATCAGCATTAGGAGACGGGAGCGATCGCACATTCACCTCAGCATTCGCATCTTGAGCCGTAATGACAGCAACCTTACCCACATCACCGTCAGGATGAATCGCTGCCGTTGCTTGATTGGCTAGTTTTGTGAACATCAAGTCCTCCGAAACAGCAGCCTCAGCAGATGTGGATGTGGATTCTGAGGCTAAGTCTGAGACCTGAATCGCTGGGGAAACACCAGGCCACGTTGTAGGCGGCGAAGCACTGGAGTGAACAGTTCGATGGGCTGTACTGGAAACGACCGTATTTGTTTGGGATGAGGTTCGCTGCTGGTGCAAACTTCCTATCGCTACACATAACAGGACAGTGAACAAGCCCCAAACAAACACGTGCGCGCGCATACTTCTTTCATCCTCAAACAGACAGCATCAGCCTTGGTCACCATCCACGGCTAACGAGCACCCGCGCAGGGCACACAATCGATGGAATTGATGAGATAACTGATTCAATGCTCAGACTGTAGCCCATCTGATCAATTTTCAAACATCGTTTTTGAGAAATTTGGGTGGGATATTCTTCATCCCCCCCTTCACCCTTTCTACGCCCCACTTTCCCCCTTGCGCTAAAAAAGTCCCACCGAGGACAGCAGCAACTTACCTAGCTGAAATAGATTCAACACAATGAAGGTCACGAGGAAGATAGTCACAAAGATATTGAAGGCATTACGGATGAAATTCACCATTTTCGTATTCCTCTGCTGCTGATAACAGTCCCTAAACTTTGAAGAATCTGTGGAAAGGAGTAAACAGTAGCAACGATTCTTAACACCTTAAGCGCCGAAATCCTCTGCCAGAGGGGCGATCGCGAGATAGGCTAGGCTCACAATCTTCGTTCGATTGCCACCTATGACTGCTCAAGCTGCGACCCCTGCTCTTGCCGAGTTGCCATTATCCTCTTATCTCGACACCGATGGCGGTCTTCCCTCATCGTTGCAACGCCAGATTGGCATTTACGCCATTTTTGATCAAGCTCAAACCCTGCGCTATGTGGGCTATTCTCGCGATGTTTATCAAAGCCTGAAGCAACATCTCGTGCGTCAGCCAGAAGCTTGTTGGTGGTACAAGTTACAGACCATCGAACGTCCCAGTCGGAGTGCCTTAGAAAATCTCAAACAAGCTTGGCTAGAGGAATGTGAATTTTCCTTAGAACCCGAAGAGGAAGCTGCTTGGGTAGATGCGATCGACGCCAAACACACAATGTCAGCAGCAGAAAAAGCAGAACATAGCGCTCTCAGTGAAGTTGAGCAAACCAAATACCTGAAAAAAATTGCCCGCCGCCTAGAAGCCGAGATTCTTGCCACTTTGGCCACACGCGGCGTCAATATGGAGCTACGGTTCAACCCTAAGCTGAAAGAAAGTGGCTTGTTAGATTTGAAATCTTAGGGGCGAAGGCTTTGCGACCCTAAGATCGCTCATGTTCTAGGTTGGGATGTTATGTATACCCTGGTCATATCCAGATCGCGATCGCTGGATAGGACCAGGGTAAAAGTCCAGTTTCCCCATCGGGCAGGGTGTACTTACCCATCCTTCAGGCTAGAGCACGACGATTACCGATCGGCCATTTGTGACACATTGAATAAAAACGGCACACTGGCGGAATCGCCCCCTGTAACCAAAACCCGAGGCATTTGGGCACCACCTTCACGCCAAGCTTCGATCGCTTCCTTCTGGAGAACGAGTTCACCGCCTTGAGCTTTGAGCGTCTCCGCCAAAAGTCGTTGGGCTTCAGCCCGTCCTTTAGCTCGGTTAACTTCTGCTTGTGCTTGTTGCTCAGCTTCTTGGGCCACATAGACAGCGCGACGTGCCCGCTGCTCAGCAATTTGTTTTTCTTCTACCGCCTTCGCAAATTCTGGCGAAAACTCAAGATCCACCACACTGGTATCGATGACGATGATGCCGTACTTTTCGAGTCTTGAGCCCAGCGCGATATCAAAGTCCTGTTTCAAATCTTCCCGGCGGGTAATCGCTTCTTCTACTGTGCGGCGAGCAGCGGCGATTTTGAACGATTCCTGCGTTTGGGGGGCAACAATTTTGGAAACAACATTGGCCAAGGTTCCTTGAGTCCGACGTATGACAACAACTTCGCTCGGGTCAAGACGAAAGTTGATCGCAAATCGGGCGGATAAATCTTGCAGGTCTTTAGTCGAACTTTGGGCAGGAACCTCAAATTTTTGCACCGTGACATCATAAACGTCTACGGTTGAGATAATCGGGGGCTTGAAGTGAACACCTTCTAGCAGAGGGCCGTCTTGCGCCTTTCCGAGGATGCTTAACACCCCTGCTTGGCCAGGGTTAATGATGACAAAACTGCTAGAGGCGATCGCAAAAAGAGTCAGCGCCACGAACGCCAGTAAAATTGGCTGCCAGCCAGAAGCTTGTGATTTCAAAAGAATCTCCTTAACAATGCCAATACACGCTCCCTATTTTAGGAATAGCTCACCCAATCTTCGTCAGACGTAAGCATTGCTCAACTTCCAATCAAATTTCCTGGCCCATAATGTCACTACCGGGCTGATCAGATAGCTGTCTGCGCGATCGCCCGGTAGTGACATTATGGGCGTACGGTTTAAGGGAATTTCTCGAAATGAATATACCCTCGTAGGCTGGTGTCGAGGTACGAGACCCAGTGCTCCGATCAGGTAATTTCTTTCTCAGCGATCTCCTAAGTATTACGTTAAGCAATAGTAAGTAAGAGAGCAGATAAGAGCTGGCATGGAACGGTTTAACTTTAAAGGGGTACAGCGGTTTTGGACGATCGCGAAAGCCTATTGGTTCGGTGAGCAAAAATGGCAAGCGCGGGGTCTGCTGCTGCTCATTATGCTGTTGTTATTGGGTTACACCGGGCTCAGCGTTGTCCTGAATACCCAGCGGGGGGAACTGATTTCGTCCCTTTCAGCTAAGGATGAGCGTCGCTTTTGGCAAACGGTCGTGACCTTTATCGGCGTCCTGGTCATGTATGCACCCTTGCTGGCAGGCTACACCTATCTGCGCGATCGCCTGGGCCTGCAATGGCGGCGGTGGCTCACTGAACAGTTTGTGGATCGCTACTTTCGCGATCGTGCCTTTTACCGGATTCACCAGATCGAGACCGATATTGATAACCCTGACCAGCGCATTGCCGAGGATGTGAAAAGCTTCACCCAGGAATCGCTGCTGCTGGTTCTTGTCGTGATTGGTTCGGTGCTGGAAGTGATTGCCTTTAGTCGCATCCTCTGGGGCATTTCACGGGAACTGGTTGTATTTCTAGTGGTCTATGCGGTGGTGGGGAGCCTGGTCGCCATTGGCGTTTTTGGCAAACCCCTGGTCAGATTGAATTTTGAGCAGTTAAAGCGTGAGGCTGATTTTCGCTTTAGCCTGGTCCGTATCCGCGAGAATGCTGAAGCGATCGCCTTTTATCAAGGGGAGGACCCGGAAGCTGTCCAAGTGAAAGATCGGTTTCTGGCTGCTTTTGATAACTTTAAGCGCCTGTTGTTTTGGGAACTGAATCTCAACGGTCTGACCAATGCCTACGAGTTTATTCCCTTTATCCTGCCAGCGTTAGTTGTTGCTCCTGCCGTCTTTAGTGGTGACCTAGAAGTTGGCAAAGTCAGCGAAGCGCAAGGGGCATTCATTCGAGTGTTCTTTTCGTTAAACGTGGTAGTAGCACGCTTTCAGTCCTTGACCGCATTTGGGGCTGGGATTGATCGGCTGTATGAATTTACGACAGCCATTGACCCTGAGGAGGAGCTGGAAACATCAGACGAAGCGACAGAAGCAGGCGATAAGGCCGTCGAGGCCGAGAAGGAGAGTCATGAGGCAGCGGCAGCGGGCGATGGGGCAACCGAGGCGGCAACAGTGATTCAGCAGACCGTTGGGCAAGTGTTGAGCTTAGAGCATGTAACGTTGCAGACACCGAATTATCAGCGGACCTTAGTGGAAGATCTGTCCTTTGATTTAGCCCCCCATAGCTCCTTGCTGATTGTCGGCCCTAGCGGTTGTGGGAAGAGTTCATTGCTGCGGGCGATCGCCGGACTTTGGACGGCAGGCCAAGGGCAAATTCAACGACCGGAGTTGAAGCACCTGCTCTTTTTGCCACAAAAACCCTACATGATTCTAGGCAGTTTGCGACAGCAGATCCTCTATCCCTATCTGGATACTGAACGCACGGATGATCAGCTACGAGCCGTGCTGGAACAAGTGAATTTACCGCATCTGGAAGAACGCTTTGACGGCTTCGACGCCGAAGCAGACTGGGGCGATGTGCTTTCCCTGGGAGAACAACAGCGTCTTAGTTTTGCGCGAGTTCTCCTGCATCAGCCGACCTATGCCATTTTGGATGAGGCGACAAGTGCCTTAGATCGTTCCAATGAAGCCCTCCTGTACAATCACCTGACCGCAACTTCAACGGCCTATCTGAGTGTCGGCCACCGCGAATCGCTAGAAGCTTACCATCACCTACGCTTGCAGCTCGCTGAGAACCACACCTGGAAACTGAGTGCCCTGCCATCATCAGTCGCAACAGTCAGCTCAGCGAATTAGCCCCCAATCCCTACCCTTCCACCCTACTACCCTTCTACCCTTCCACTCCCAGAAACCTTCTGCCTTCAGCGCTTTTCTAATAACGCTCGAACGACTTGCCGAAATTCCTCCTGTGCTTGGTTAGCGTGGGCGCGATCGGCTTGGGCCTCGGCGAGGAATTGGTTGAAGCGTTGGTTGGCGGCTTCGTGCTGCTGTTCATTGCGTTGCCTAGCCGCCCGCATCTCGGCGCGATCAGCATCGGTAGCAGCGCGCATCTCGGCGCGTTCAGCGCGACTTTCAGCGAGGAATTGGTTGAAGCGTTGGTTGGCGGCTTCGTGCTGCTGCTCATTGCGTTGCATAGCCTCCCGCATCTCAGCGCGCTCAGCGCGACTTTCAGCAAGGAATTAGTTGAAGTGTTGGTTGGCGGCTTCGTGCTGCTGTTCATTGCGTTGCATAGCCACCCGCATCTCAGCGCGATCGGCGCGACTTTCGGTTAGAAATGTCTCGAAGCGTTTATCTGCAGCTTCCTGGCGTTGCTTGAGTTCAAATTTACCATTGGAACCGGGAAACGCTGCCTTTTGGTTCTTGGTTTTTGGTTCTTGGTTCTTGGTTTTTGGTTCTTGGTTCTTGGTTCTTGGTTCTTGGTTCCTGGTTCTTGGTTACTGGTTCTTGGTTCTTGATTCCTAGCTCCTGGTTCCTATCTCCTATCTCCTGTCTCCTGTCTCCTGTCTCCTGTCTCCTGTCTCCTGTCTCCTGTCTCCTGTCTCCTGTCTCCTGTCTCCTG
>JBCBTQ010000028.1:0-36033 GCA_039818605.1 Cyanobacteria bacterium J06639_14
GACTTAGAACCTAAGCCTTATCACTCTCTCGCTGTGCTAGAGACGGGATTGCAACAGTATCATTACCCGTATCGGCACTATACCAGGTCAACAGCCCCCCCGTAGCGACAATCGTACCAAGGCTAATAAAAACAGTTGGTAACCCCAGTAAGCTTTCGGCCAGGCTAGCCAACGCCAAGGGCAAACTCAAAGCAATGTTGACCAAATTATTTTGTAAGCCAAAGACCTTACCTCGCATTACAGCTGGAGTTTCTTCTTGAATCGTTGTCTGCATAGGAATTCCAATGGCAGCTGCAAAAAACCCTAGCAGCGCAATCAACCCTAGGGTCGGCCATAATTGCCGGGTTACAAACCCCAAGCCGACCAAAACACTAGACATCCCTAGAGAGCCATACAAACTCAAGCGAATGCGAGCCATTCGGGAACCAAATTGCCCAATTACGGCTGCCCCTAAAGCAATCCCAACACCCCCGGCAGCTAACAAAAAACCAAACTGGGTTGACTTCAGGGTTGGCATGATTTCGGCCAGCCGTACCGCCAAGACTGCTAGAGCTGCAAAAACAGAGAACAGTAAGACAAGTTGTACGATCGCATTCCGCACAGGCGGTTTGTTCTTGAGATAGTGCAGTCCTTCTTTAATGTCTTCCCAAGGATGTGGAGGGTTCTGTTCAGGGACTGTATCGTTGTGTACCCGAACTAGCATCAATAAGAATCCTGCCACTAAATAGCCACCGCCAACGAGCACAGCCTTCCCCCAACCGGCTCCACCATCGATTGGTGTTAACCAATTATCTGCAATTGCCAATACCGGTTCACCAATCGCGAACCCAACGATAACCGAAGCCATCATTGTGGTCGTGTAAAGAGAATTTGCTGATAACAGATAAGGAGTTTCGACCAAAAGGGGAATAATAGCTTGCTCTGCAGGAGCAAAAAACTGCGTCAGCGTGGAAACTGCAAAAGTAATTGCCAAAAGAAATCCAAATCCGACAGGGATCTGAAAAATATCGCCCCAGTCTTGCGCGACCCACAACAGGACAGGTAGCCCAACCACTAAAACGCCCCGCAACAAGTTGGTAAGCACAAGAACATTCTGCTTGCTCCAGCGATCCACATAAACGCCTGCTAAGGAGCCAAACAAAATTGCCGGGATGGTGAAAGCAATCATTACAGCAGATACCCAGCCACTAATTGATTGACCAGGCATCTCAAATCGACTGCCAATAATGGCAATCATCAAAACTAAATAAATTTTATCGGCTAGCTGTGAAAAAACCTGGCCGCTCCATAGCGCTAAAAAGTCATGATTTTTGAGCACAGGCATAAACCCGCTCACAGGCTCATTGCTAGTGACTGAATTATTTTGCGTGCTTAACGCTTCCCCCAAGTCATTATCAATAGAGGCTTCCTGTTTATTGGTAGAAGTGATATCAGGCTCAGACTCACGCAGCATTATTCAGAAGACATAGCAGCAGGAAAACAGGTGTCAATGAGTACAGCTGAGCGAATAGGACGATCAAGATGATATTGAGCATACTGACGCAGCAAACGTTCAATACGCTGCCATAGCAACCTAGTCACTTCAGACTCAGAGACCAACCCAGGGGTTGACTGACTGGTAATTAGCTCCGGTTGCCCCAATCGCTGTAGCAAAGCTAGCTCTAAGGCCGTAATCACAGACGTCTCTGGTTGTTGGTTGGGCGATCGCTCATATCCTCTCATAGAACGCTCACCTCCTTTAATAGCGTAGCTTCCTACCGGAGATTTCGCTTTCAGAGAATTAAATTGCTGTGGACCAATATGTTCTAGGCTCACAATTCCGCCTGCGATAGGACTAAATCCTACCCGCCAATCAGGCGAAGTGAGTTCGGGCATAATCTCTATTTGGCTCAGGCTACATCGCTGAACCTCTGGTGCCACTCCAGCTAACGCCAGGAAATGAAAGATCCCCTGACTGAGACAAGCCAATATCCCATCTTTCGTCGCTTTTTCTAGTCGCTGTAGATGTTCTACCAACAAGGCAAACAACTCACTCTGAGGTTGTTCACTTAAGGCTTGCGACAAAACCAACTCAGCCAAGTACTGGCTAGCTGTAAGCTTCCCTAAGTCTGCCGATAGTCCTGGAAAAGAACGCACCGTCTCTGCTTGAACTAATTTGTCCAGGCGTTTGCCCTGAACAATCAGCAATTCATTCACCACAAACTGACTGCTGCGTCCAGCTAGCCGCGACTTATGCTTCCTTGCCCCTGGCGCAATGACACGAATCAACCCTCGTTCAACCGTCAAGATCGTTAACAGTCGATCGGTTTCGCCCATAGGCATTCCTTTCAAGTTAATGCCCGTCGCCTTATAAGAACGACTCATCGCTTAAGCCCCTGCTTGTTGCTGCTGCACTAAAGTGGGGCCGCGTGAGGTCCCTATCCGCGTTGCGCCCGCTTCAACAAGCAGTAATGCCTGTTCGGCTGTACGAATACCTCCAGACGCCTTAATGCCGACTTGCCCGCGAGTTATTTCGTGTAACTGGCGTACAACATCGACTGTGGCTCCTCCTTGCCAACCCGTACTGGTCTTAAGAAAGGCAACCCCTGCGTCCAGACAAATTTCAGCAGCGACTTTAACCTCAGCAGGCGTTAGCAAACTTGTTTCCAAAATGGCTTTGACAGGTTGTCCTGTGACCTCACAAATCTCAGCGATTTCACGATGAACGCGATCGCTCTGCCCCGACTTCAGCCAACCCAGATTAATGACCACATCTAATTCAGTGGCTCCATTCTCTACAGCTTCCTGAGCCTCATAAAGTTTGCTGGTAGAAGTTGTTGCCCCAGTAGGAAAACCAATAACCGTGCAAATTTCTGGCTGTTTACCCTGAAGTTGTTCGCGGGCTAAGGAAACATAAGTGGGCGATACACAAACGGCAGCAAATCTAAAACGATCAGCTTCGTTACACCAGTGCACCACCTGCTCAGGCGTCGCCACAGGGGTTAGCAAAGAATGGTCAATCAACGGAGCCAGCTCAATTTGTGGAGGTCTACCCAGGGTCTGCAAACTATCCATGGCTGAATTTAGCGTGAGTTTATTTTAGCTTCACGGATATTAACGTAAACGAGTATTCCTCGCGCTGAGATAGATCGATGAAGCAAAATGAAGAAAATCAAATCTCTTTGGGAATGATTAGAGGGTGTTCTTGTCGTAATCTGCAGAGTGAAGTGAGTTTATGTCCCCTCCTCGCATCTCAGCGATCATCTGTACTCACAATCGGGATGACTATCTCGGAGCTGCCATTGATAGCCTGCTGACGCAGGATCATGCTGACTACGAAGTCATTGTGGTTGACAATGCTTCAACTGATAACACCCGAAAGATCGTCGAGGCCCGACTTTCTGAGCCGCGTCTGCAGTATGTTTATGAGGCAACATTGGGCTTATCTGTCGCCCGCAATGCTGGTGCCAAAGCTGCTCAGGGAGATATTTTGGCTTACTTGGATGATGATGCAGAAGCTAGCAAGGGGTGGCTTGCGGCACTAACTCGCATCTATGAGGCAGATGAAAAAGTTGCAATTGCCGGTGGTAAGGTGACTCTCATTTGGCCTCCAGGGCGCACGGCACCTGATTGGTTATCGAACACTATGTCTGGCAGTCTAGGAGCTTACGACCTCGGCGATGAGGTTGTCTACATTACGCAGCCAGGACTCACACCCCGAGGCCTAAACTATTCGATTCGGAACGACTTTTTAGAAAAAATTGGGGGTTTTGACCCTAATTTGGGCCGAGTCGGGAAAAATCTACTTTCTAATGAAGAACTCTATATGACTGAGAAAGCATTAAAGATGGGTTTCAAGGTTGCTTATTTACCGGATGCCCTAGTAGCTCATAATGTAGCTCCAGGACGTTTAGACCCTAAATGGTTTATGAGTCGTAGTTGGTGGCAGGGTATTAGTGAATGTTATCGAGAAGAAATTGCTGGTAAAGCCGGATGGCGGCAACTCCGTTGGGGAGGCGAGCGGCTTGTGCGTGGAGCCTACAAAGCAGTCAAGTACTTGCCAGATCCGGCACAGCGATTCGAGAACTTTCTTTACGCCTATGGTCAAATCGGCTATCTTACCAGTGCCATTCGCGGCTTAATTCGTCCAGCATCTGGTTAAACTATTTAGCCTCAGATGGTCATTTCTTGCGCAAGGGATGTTCTACAACTAACGCTTGTTCGTAAATGTTTGTGTAACGTACGGCTGTATAACAACGGCTCTCTAGCTCACCTGATAAATAGAATTCACCATGGCTGATACACTCTCCCAAATCCCTGTTTCCGTATTGATTCCAGGCAAAAATGAAGAGAAAAATCTACCAGCTTGCCTCAAGAGCGTCGAACGCGCCAATGAGGTCTTTTTGGTGGATTCTCAGAGTGAGGACCGCTCAGTTGAAATTGCTGAGAATTTTGGAGCTAAGGTTGTTCAGTTTCACTTTAATGGTCGCTGGCCAAAGAAAAAGAATTGGTCTCTTGATAACTTACCCTTCCAGAATGAATGGGTACTGATTGTGGATTGTGACGAACGTATTACACCTGAACTATGGGACGAAATTGAGGAAGCAATCAAAAAGCCAGATTACAGTGGCTATTATCTCAATCGCCGAGTCTTTTTCTTGGGGCAATGGATTCGATTTGGGGGTAAGTACCCTGACTGGAACCTCAGACTATTTCGTCATGCTAAAGGACGTTATGAAAATCTTCATACAGAGGACATCCGCAATACTGGTGATAATGAGGTCCATGAACATGTTGTGATTGCCGACGGTGAGGTGGGTTACCTGAAGCAAGATATGCTCCACGAAGATTTTCGGGATTTATATCATTGGCTGGCACGTCACAATCGTTATTCCAACTGGGAAGCACGTGTTTACTTCAACATCCTGACGGGCCAAGGAGAGGAAGGCACTATTGGCGGCAAACTGCTCGGTGATGCGGTACAGCGTAAGCGTTGGTTAAAGCATAAATGGGTAAAATACGTACCCTTTAAGCCTCTCATCCGATTTATGTTGTTTTATTTCATTCGCTTAGGATTCTTGGATGGTCGAGCAGGATACATTTACGGTCGTCTTCTGAGCCAGTACGAATACCAGATTGGGGTCAAACTTTATGAGCTGCAGAACGGCGGCAACCTTAATCCTGGCAAAGAATTAAAAGAGTCTGATCCTGGCCAACCTCAAGCCAAACCGGTTGCACCCGCTAATGTGCAGTGATCGTTAGTAAACGTTAATAGGGACGCCAAGGCTATGACGCGATCGCCCCAAGAAGCTGCTAAACCATCTCAAAAAAGTGATTTTAGTTCAGGAATTGGGCCTCCGTCATTAGTCGATCTCAGAAAATATGATCAGTCTTGGTACGATCCTGGTCGTCCCAAATGGATGATTCTTTTGTGGTGGCTAGCTCAGGCCGTTGTCTTTCCTTTGACACTCCATGCTCATCATGCTCCGCGCCGAACACTGTTGCGTTTATTTGGAGCGAAAGTAGGAAAGCAAGTCGTTATTCGCCCCTCAGCTCGTTTTCACTATCCTTGGAAAATTGCGATTGGTGACTACAGCTGGATTGGTAGTGGTGTCGAACTCTACAGCTTAGATGAGATACACATTGGAGAGCATTGTGTCATTTCGCAAAACAGTTATCTTTGCACGGGCTCACATAACGTATCCGATCCTGCGTTTGGTTTGTTGACGGCTTCTATCACCCTTGAAAATGGCGTTTGGGTGGCAACTGACTGTTTTGTAGGGCCAGGAGTTGTCATTGGTGCAAACTCTGTCGTGGGTGCTCGGAGTAGCGTTTTCAGCAGCTTACCCGCGCACCACATTTGCCTGGGAACACCTTGCCGTCCTCATAAACAACGCCCTATCGCATAAAAATTCACCTAAGTTTTACAGAAAACCCTAGTAGTCGTGTACTTAAAGCAAGATTATAAGTAAAGCAGATACCATCTTTGCCGCCCCAACCAATGGAGCAAAAAGACTACAAAGACTACAAGGATTACATCGAACAGATTGATTTGCAGCGATACTGGTTGGTGCTTAAGCGAAGGTGGCTACCAGCGTCAGTGTTGATACTTCTTTGTGTGATAGCTGCTGTCTATGCAGCACTTACCGAGAAAAGAAGCTATCGTGCTTTTGGCCAAATACTTATAGAAGAGCGCGATCGCTCTGCTTCTTTAACTGGGATTGCACCGGAATTGGCGACTCAGGAAACATTAGGCAGAGAAACCAGTGCTCTAGCGACGCAACAGCAACTCATACAATCAACTGAGGCACTTGCAGAAGTCGTCCAAGAATTGGATGTCAGAGGAGCCGATGGTGAGCTTCTTGAGCCCGGACTATTGCGACGTGGTTTATCGATAAATCCCTTGCCAGGGACCAATATTGTCCTATTGACTTATGAATCTTCTAATCCAGAGTTGGCGGCAGCGATCATTAACCAACTGATGGATACCTACATAGAGAAAAATATTGAGAACAATAGGACTGAAGCTCGAACTGCCCGGCAATTTATTGAAAAAGAACTCCCTCGTGCACGTGAAGTTGTTGAGGATGCAGCAGAACAACTTCGTCAGTTTAAAGTCCGTAATGGAATTGTCAACCTTGAGGAGGAGTCTGAAGCTACTGTCAACCTGCTTGAGGCTATTGCCCATGAGCTGCGAGGTCAAACATCGAGCTTAGCCTCCGTGTCAGCTCAAATCACGGCTCTGGAAGGTCAGTTGGGGCTTTCGCCTCAGCAAGCACAGGATTTATCGAAGTTAAGCACGGCTCAAAGCGTCCAGGAGGCGCTAACTGACTTAAGTGAGCTCCAAACTCAGCTAGCTGTGGAAGGAGCTAGTTACACTGAAAGTCATCCCATTATGGCTGAACTCAGGCGTCAGGAAGCAGCCCTCCTGGCAATTGTGAATGAACGCATTCAGGCGGTAGTTGCCCAGTCCTACAGCGGCAATGTGGGTGACTATGAATTTAGCCCAATAGAAGCGAACATCACGACGGCTCTTTTACAGGCACAGGTGGAGCAACAAGCATTAGGGCAACGGATTCGAGAACTGGAAAACACTCGGAATCAATATTTAAGTTGGTCTGAGGTTTTTCCGTCCTTAGAGAAAGAACAACTGCAGTTGCGCAGCTATCTTGATGCCGCCCAGCAAGAATATGAATTGCTTCTCAGGCGTCTTCAAGAGGTTCGACTTGCAGAGAATCAAACCATTGGAACAGCTCAGATTCAAGAACGTGCGGTGATTCCGATAGACCCCATCGATAATCGCAACCAGCAAATCAAGCTCATTATTGCTGGAGCGGGTGTGGGGATATTTTTAGGTGTGGCAGTTGCTTTTGCTCTCGACTTGCTCGACAAATCGATTAAGACGGCTAAAGATGCTGAAGCCTTGTTGGGTTACACTCTGCTGGGCCTGATTCCTAAATTTTCAACGGCCTCTGATGGTGCGGATCAGGATGATATTCCATTCCCTGAAAGTAGTGGGAATATCTCTCCCAGGATTGTGACGCAATCAGGGACTCAGCCTTTAATTGCTGCCGCCTACCAAATGCTGCAAGCAAATCTCAAGTTTATTCGTTCTGACCATCCCTTACGTATCTTTGTCGTTTCTAGTTCGGTTGCACAGGAAGGTAAGTCCGAAGTTAGTGCGAATTTGGCGGTCTCGATGGCTCAGGTAGGCCGCCGTGTGCTGGTAGTCGATGCTGATATGCGATCGCCTTCTCAGCATCACTTGTGGAACGTAATGAACCGAGTTGGATTGAGCCATGTGTTAGTCGGTGAGGGCACGCTTCAAGATGCCCTCCAATCGGTTGCTCCGAATGTCACCCTTTTATCCGCAGGTGTTGTTCCTCCGAATCCTTTAGCACTAGTTGATTCGGAGCGCATGGCGACGCTGATGAAAAACCTGGCCACGCAATATGATTACGTCATCTTAGATTCCCCACCTCTGATTGGAGCTGCTGATGCTGCAGTTTTGGGGCGAATGGCAGATGGTATCCTGCTCATCGTTCGGCCTCGTTGTGTTGATTCTGCAAGTGCACTAGCCACAAAATCCCTGTTGAGTCGTTCAGGAGCAGAAGTTTTGGGGTTTGTGGCAAATGGTGTCAATGTAAATAACGAGCATGATGATTATGTCTCCCATACACGTACTAAATTTGACTTTCCGGGTAAAGAGGAGGGTACCCTGCCGTTCCTTTTAACCGATTCTCCCGATGACAGTGGTTCTCAATCGGAGAATAGTGCAGATCTGTCCTCAGAAACTAATCAGGGTACTCTCGCGTCGCCACCTAATGTAGATATTTCAGAACGTTAACTCTTTACCCATGAATGAACGCATGGTTTCTTATGTAAACTTAGTCACGACCCGATGTTTGGGAGTCGCTACTGCATGCATCGCCGGAGGAGCCTTGCTCGTAGAGGTTGCGATCGCGCAAACGACCGATGAAGATTTACTTGCTCCCCTCCCCTCTTCATCAGAACCCACTGAATTGAACTCTGCAGACGAGTCATTCGATGAGACATTGCTGGAAGAGCCATCTGAGCCATCGCTGCAACCCCCTGCCCTAGAGCAGCCCTCGCCCCAGCCATTTCCCTCAACGCTCCCGCTACCGGCAGCAGATTCGTTTACCACTTTCGGTAGTGGCACTGCTAACTACCTCTTGGGACCTGGTGATCAAATTGGCATTGACGTCATTGGTTTCCCAGAATTCGAGAATACGCGTGTAATTTTGCCCGACGGGACAATCGAACTCCCTTTGATTGGCTCAGTTACGGCGGCGAATAGAACCATAGAGTCTCTCAGAGAAGAAATTACCCGGCGGTTAAGCTTTTATCTTGTCGAACCCGTTGTCGAACTCAATCTATCGGTCTTGCGCCCCGTTGTTGTGACCGTGGCGGGCGAAGTTTATCGTCCCGGTCCAGTACAGTTAAATAGCTTGACGACGGTCAACACGCGCGTAGGAGATAACTCCCAACTCAGTTCTGCCTCAACAGCACCGACTCTGAGTACGGCCTTGGTATCTGCTGGTGGGGTTCGTCGTTCGGCGGATTTGCGTGACATCACGGTGCAAAGGCAGCGGCCCAATAACCGCTCAGAAACCATTACAGTGAATCTCTGGCAATCTATCTTCGAAGGCGTCCAGGGAGACGACATTTTGCTCCAGGATGGTGACATTGTCTTTGTTCCAGAAGCTTCCGAGATTTCTGAGGTCGATCCTTTAGTAGTTGCTAGATCGAGCTTATCGCCTGGAACGGTCCGGGTTCGTGTGATTGGCGAAGTTACCCGTCCAGGTGAGGTGCAAGTTTCTCCTGAAAGCGTTGTTTCTGACGCTTTAGCTGTAGCTGGAGGACATAACGACGATGCCAACTTATCTCAAGTTGCTTTGGTCCGGCTGCAGGATAATGGCCAAGTTGAGGCTCAAGAACTAGATTTGAGCAGTTTTACCGATAGCACTCCAATTCAAGAGGGAGACGTTATTGTGATACCGAAGAAAGGTTATTTGAACTTCTTTGATGCCATTAGTCGGGCAATTCAACCCATCACAACTCCCTTCAATCTTTTCTTACTGCTGGAACGTGTTTTCAACTAAGTCGAGGCAGTTAAGGTTGTAGTTCTACTTGTTCATCTGAATAGATTGCCTATTCAAACTTCTAAGGAGATGTATGGCTTGGGTCAATGGTTTGGCAACAGGGTGGGAAATTCTCTTAGCGATCGCAGCTACCTTATACGCATTTTTAAGTGGGCTTTTATTTTTTGAATGCTTGGTAGCACTCATATCTCGTCAGCAGGTTCAGACCGTAGAAAGTTCTCTGAATGTTTCGTTCGCGATTTTAATTCCTGCCCATAACGAGGCCAGTGTTATTAAAGGCACACTGACTCAATTGTTGCCACAAGTTGATTCTCCTGAACAGATTGTAGTTGTCGCCGACAATTGCCACGATGAAACAGCGGCAGTTGCTCGGAGCACAGGGGTTAAGGTGTTGGAGCGACAAGATCCTTCGCGACGGGGCAAGGGCTATGCTTTGGACTATGGTTTGCATGCACTAGCAAACACTACCCCACCAGAGGTTGTGGTGATGGTGGATGCTGATTGTTGGGTTAGCCCTGGCACAATTCATCATATTGTCCAAGCAGCCAAACAATCGGGTCACCCAATCCAAGCGGTGTATCGCATGGAACTGCCACCAGAACCTAGCTTGCGCGATCGCCTTTCAGCCTTTGCGTTCATCGTGAAAAATCGAGTTAGAGCGGGGGGATTATCACAGTTAGGGGTCCCGATTATGCTTGGAGGGACAGGCATGGCATTTCCCTGGCAGGCATTACAATCTGTTGAGCTAGCGAGTGGCCACATTGTTGAAGATATGAAGCTGGGCATCGATTTGGCAATTTCAGGCTACATTTCCACGCTTTCGCTGGAGTCTGAGGTCTTGGGTGTGTTACCCAATGATGAAGCTGCAGCTACGAGCCAGCGCACTCGCTGGGAGCATGGCAAGTTGCAGGTTTTAACCACCTATGTTCCCAGGTTGCTCAGTCAAGCTATCCGCCAGTTACGGCTTGACTTGTTTATCTTGGCAGTTGATCTAGCAATTCCGCCCCTTGCCCTTTGGGCAATGATAGGAATTTCGCTGACAGCTGTAACCAGCTTCAGTATGGTTCTGGGGATTGCTGATACGCCTTTTCTGATTCAGATAATTGCGGATATTCTGCTTGCCAGTTCTATCCTCTTAGCCTGGGCGGTCTGGGGCCGTAAAGAATTGTCCTTTTCCCAGCTAATAGCAGTGCCTTCATACATTCTCTGGAAAATACCCCTTTATTTGAAAGCTGTGATTGCGCCTCAGAAGAACTGGATACGGACCAAGCGAAATACCTGATTAATCTTGATTAATGATGATTTGACAGTCCTTCATACAGCTAGCTTGGGTTTTGCGAAACCAACTTTGGGTAGCTTTACACGTAGGTGTCTTTCACTTTTCGCTTCGGAGTTCAAGATAGATTCAGCAATATTCAAATCAAAATAAGCTTGAGTCATCTTTGATCCGGCCAGCATCTCAAATGGTTTCTCTGGCTCACCCAGATGACTTAATACCATTGCGGCCTTTGAAAATTTCTGACTCCGCGTATAGTCATTCACGGTTACAACGGTCTTCAAGCCTGCGCCTGCAGCCGCAGCCAACCCGTGTTCTGTATCTTCAATAGCTAGGCATTGGTCAGCTGTTAGCGCCATTTTGTCGAGAACATAGAGATATATATCAGCAGCGGGTTTCTTGCAGGGCACGATATCTCCGGCAGCAATGACGTCAAACCAACTAGCGGCATCAGGAGCCAAAGTCGTCTCCAGAAGCGCCAGTGCGTTTTCCAAGCGGCTGGTTGTGGCGATCGCCAACGTTATCCGCGCTTTACGAGCGGCTTCAATCAATCGCCTGACACCTGTCCGAAGTTGGATATCGCCAGATTTCAAAATCGTTGTGTATTGCCTCGTTTTAGCTCTGTGAAGATCCGCAATAAAGATAGACCAATTGCGAATCTCAGGGAGTGGCGGTGCATATTGCTCAATGTAAAACCGAATCCGTTCTTTACCGCCAGCTACCTGAAGCAATTCACCGTAAAGGTCTACAGACCAGGACCAATCCAACCCCGCAGCCTGGAATGTTCGATTAAAGGCAACCCGATGTCCGTCTCGCTCAGTTTCTGCCAAAGTACCGTCTACATCAAAGATAAGTGCTCTTAAATTTGCCACAGCTTTTGCTCGATAACGCTTTTACCTGGAACCCCAAAGGGTGAATAGCAAAGTTGCCAATACGGGAAAAAACCAGCAACGTACAGACAAGATTGCAATAATTAATATTTCGCAATCTTTATAAGTCTTTCTCTACTAAAAAGAGGGTAGCACTTATCTGTTTGTGAATTTGTGTAACTGTCTATCACTACGAAGTTTGTCGTAGATTTTGAGTGTCAGGTTCTAGCGCACGGTAAGTGCGGATGAATCATGGCCGGAACGTGAGAGCTCAGAAGCTTTTGAGACCTCACGTTCGGTTATGTTCTGTGCTGGGGTTATTAGATTGCCTATCCAAATGAATCGCAACTGAGAGAGTATCGTTAGTTTCTGGAGGAAAACACAATTACGCACCCAGCCACAAACACAATGAAGGACACATAGCCGATAACGAAGGTCCATTCTTGCCAGGTGCCTGCTGATTCCATACGGTGTCTCCTGGGCGAGCTAACTTCTTCTATCCTCTCCTGTAATGTCTCCTCTAAGAATGTCGACAAATTCAAATGCGTCTCCAAGATTAGGGATAAGAGGCTTTTCGCTATAGTTGGAATGCACAAAATTTAGACAGCTAGGGTAATCGTAGTGGTAGTTTCGGTTCAATCGCTTCTCACCTCTGAAATCAATAAGCCAGCCCGGTATTTGGGCAATGAGTTGGGAGCGATCCACAAGTCCTGGCAAGAGGCAAGTGTGCGCTGGGTTCTGACATACCCGGAAATTTATGAAGTCGGGGCTTCGAATCTAGGGCACATTATCCTTTACAGCATTTTGAATACACAGCCACGTCAACTGTGCGATCGCGCTTATCTCCCAGCCCCTGACTTGGCCCAAAAATTAAAAGAGACTGAGACACCTCTCTTTGCAGTGGAATCGAGGCGTTCGCTGATTGAATTCGATATTTTGGGCTTCAGTTTGGCCTACGAACTTGGAGCGACAAATGTTTTAGAAATGCTGACCTTGGCGGGAATTCCCCTTACCTGGCAAGAGCGTGATGCGGTAGGAACCTGGAATGTAAAGAAGGGAAGTTGGCCGTTGATTTTCGCCGGGGGACAAACAGCGACCTCTAACCCTGAGCCCTATGCCGAATTTTTTGACTTCATCGCCTTGGGAGATGGTGAAGAACTACTCCCAGAAATTGGTCTGGTGCTGGAAGACGGGAAAACGGCAGGGTTAAGTCGTGAAGCGCTGTTACTCGATCTTGCTCAAGTTCCAGGGGTGTATGTACCTCGGTTTTATGACATGGCTGAGGATGGCTCGGTCCATCCCAATCGTCCCGATGTACCGCCACGAGTATTGCGGCGCGTGGCAACGCCAATGCCCCATTATGCAATCGGGCTGGTACCTTACATCGAAACGGTTCACGATCGCCTGACAGTGGAAATTCGCCGCGGCTGTACACGGGGGTGTCGTTTTTGCCAACCGGGTATGCTGACCCGTCCAGCAAGAGATGTGGCGACCGAAGAAGTTGTGGATGCGATCGAAACAGGGATGCGGGCCACAGGATATAACGAATTTTCGCTGTTATCCCTGAGCTGTTCCGACTATTTAGCCTTACCTGCGGTCGGCGTTGAGGTTAAGAATCGCCTTAAGAACGAGAATATATCGCTCTCACTCCCCAGTCAGCGGGTGGATCGCTTTGATGAAAACATTGCCAATATTCTGGGAGGGACGCGCCAGACGGGGCTAACCTTCGCGCCTGAAGCTGGCACCCAGAGAATGCGGGACATTATCAATAAAGGACTGACTAACGAAGAACTACTGCGGGGTGTAAAGACCGCTCACGAACAGGGCTGGGACCGGGTGAAACTGTATTTCATGATTGGCCTACCGGGTGAGACAGATGCTGATGTGTTAGGGATTGCCGAAACGGTGCGGTGGCTGCAGCAGGAATGTCGTCAGCGTGGACGCAAGCCTCTCAAGGTGAATCTTACAATTTCTAATTTCACCCCGAAACCACACACACCATTTCAGTGGCATTCCGTTTCCACGAGTGAGTTCTTGCGGAAGCAGAAGTTGCTGGGTGATGAGTTTCATACAATGCGAGGCATCAAGTCCAACTTCACAGATGTCCGTATTTCGGCTATGGAGGATTTTGTCGGACGGGGCGATCGCCGCCTTGCTGCGGTCGTTCGTCGTGCTTGGGAACTGGGTGCTGGCATGGATTCCTGGTGGGAAAGTCTTGATCGGGCTTTTGGTGCCTGGACCCAAGCGATCGAAGAATCTGGATTGTCTTGGAAATATCGCCAAATAGAAGTGGGCGAATGGAATGTTATGGACACCCAGGAGGGTAAGCATACTGCCAACTTAGAGGCACCTCTCCCTTGGGATCACTTGGATACTGGCATCGATAAGCAGTGGCTACAGGAAGACTTGAAAAGGGCATTAGAAGCCGCGACGGTACCTGACTGCTCCTTTGAGGGCTGCTCCCATTGTGGTGTCTGCGGTCCTGACTTTGGTCATAATGTGGTCGTGCCGCCGCCACCAATTCCAGGTTTTTCCGGTCATTTTCAGCCGAACCAAAATCGGGTTCAGCGGGTGCGGGTGCGTTTGGGCAAACTGGGCGAAATTGCTCTACTCAGTCATCTTGATTTGGTACGGCTATTTGACCGAGCGATTCGGCGGGCGTCTATCCCAATCGCGTTTACGGGTGGCTATCATCCTGGTCCCCGCATTTCTCCAGCTAATGCTTTGCCACTAGGGGCTACTAGCGCTGGCGAGATCGTGGACTTTGAGCTGACTCAGGCAATGAATTTGGCCGAGTTTCAGGAACGCTTAGCGGCGCAACTGCCCCCCGAGATGCCGATTTATGAGGTGTCGGATGTGCCCCTGTCTCATGCTTCAGCAACTAAGGTGTTGGAAGAGGCCGAATACTTGCTGCGGATTGACGTGGGCGAACCAGATACAGTAGCTGGAGCAGCAGACTGGTCGACATGGGTGCAGAGGGTGCTGGACTCCCCGGAAATCGCTTGGGAGCATACTACCAAATCGGGCAAGAAGAAGCAGGTTAACCTCCGCGATCGCCTTTTTGCCATGGCGATCGTGGATGACGCCACACCAGCCATATTTCCCCAAGTAATTCAGGGAATAAATGAAACCACGCAGACGATCATTTGTTATCGAGGAAGTTGCCGTAATGACGGGACGCTGCTGCGTCCTGAACATGTAGTTTATATGTTGGAACAGGCATCACAACAGCCTTTACAGCTGTTGCATACCCACCGTCTTCAGCTGATCCTCGGGGTCGACTGTTAATTCCTAAAGACCTGCTGTTACGCTAGAAATATGGGAAACGGCTTCGACTTCAGGATTTCTATCCCAAAAGACAATGTGTCATCGTGGAATTGCCTGATGATCTTCAAAAACGGTTATTGTCTGCAGTTAAACAGGAAGCAGTCTTTAGGCTGGATAACTGGGCTGCTGGGAGCGTTTGCGATCAGCTTCAATAGTTCACAAGTCCACGCTCAGACACAATCTGATTCAATTGAAGGGCTGTCTCCGTCTGAGCAAATATTCAAACAACTCTTGGATGTGCCCTCTATTTATGAGATAGGCATTTTCGTCGAAGTGCCAGATCGGAACGCCAACTGGCCGTTAGTTACTCAAGCCAGCACGTCTTTATTCAACCCTACGATGCCTAGTCTATGGTGGAATCGTGACCAAGTGTACGATCGCTGGGGAGGATATCGTTTAATCAGAGGGTGGACGGCTTTTCAAAGTGAATCTAGCGGCGCAGCGATCATTGATATTCAGCTTGATCCCCAATATTGGAATCGTCTGGAGTATTTACCCCAATATGCGCTACTGAATCAGCTAGGCACTACAGCAATGAGCTATGGCTATCAGCTCCGGTTATATAACTCGATTGCCCTAGTCGGCATGTACACCTGCGACTTTAGCAATGTGCCTGAATTAGAAGCCGATCCCCATGTAGAAATTCCAGTCCCAGACATTAGTAATGTCGAGTGCTTTGCCACAATCGCACCATTTGTGCAATTTGAATCCCCTGCGGCTGATGATCTATTCGCGCCCCCGTAGATCTTCCCAGATTTTTGTGTACCGCTCTACACCTTCTGGCAGTAGCGGCTCTAAGAATTCGCTATTTTGCAGTTGCTCCGTTGTTGGCAGAAGCACCTTATCGGGTGACAAATCAGCAGCATCAGTCACAACATTCGGTGCAACTAATAGCGGCGATAGCCCATCTGAAAATAAGCTAAATGGGGTCGTGATATCTGGTTGCCACCAATAACCCAGCCAAGCTTTATCTAAAGGCGTTAGCATCGCTGCATTTTCGGAGGATGACTGACCACGCGGCTTGACCCAAACATCAGCGGATAGTAGTGTTCCTGGGTCCGGCAGGCTCGCATCCAGTTGACGATACTGAGCCAACACAGGGCGGACATCCGTTGACCAGCCGACTGCCAACCAGGTATCGCCTTGCAGTAAGGGTTGCAAGTAATCACGCGAATCGTAAACTTTCACCTGGCGAGACAACGACTCTATGGCTTCGGTAAAACCTGACTGCGCAGCAGGATCTGACACATTGGCAGAGGAATCTAACGATTTCAACACCAAGCCTAAAACCAGACGAGGGTGATTAGGCAACGAGACCCGACCCGCAATCTCGGGATTCCAAATATCCTTCCAGTGAGTGGGTCGCCAACTAATACGTTCAAAGTGACGGCGAGAATATACCATGACTAAGCTTCCCCACCGATAAGGCGTTGCCCATAAAGCCCCTTGCTGGGAGAGCAAACCTTCCTGATTGCGACGTAGGTGCGATCGCCAAATGTCCGGCAATTCAGACCAGGCAGGAATGCTATCGGCAGCTAAGGGAAGAATGAGTTGCTGCTGAATTGCCGCTGTCAACCAGTAATCACTAAGACTCACCCAGTCTGGGAGCATAGCAGGACGTGATCGTCCGAAAACATCGAAAGGAAGCAAACGACGCGTCGTTTCATCCGTGGTTTGCCACTGCTGGAGCCAGTGAAACAGTCTCACCATGTCCGACTGGGTGTCTACTTTGAGGTTCACCGGATCTAGTTGAGCCTGTTTGAAGGCACCCACCAGTCGAGGTGGCAGTGTACCTTTAAGGGCGGAAATCCGTAGCGTTTCCCCCGTATTCTGCTGGCAAGCAACCTGGCCAACTGCAAGAGTCGCTAGGCCTAAGAGCACAGTTCTTCGATCCATCAGTCTTTCATCGAATCAACGCGAAGCCTTTACATTGTGCCTCTCCGACGGAAGAAATTGTCAGCCCTCCAGTAGCCTAAATAGATGTTTTTAACTGACTGGGTCCTGTGCACAGCTTACTGACGGGTTGAAATGAATCCAGCGAAATGATTTTCCGAAGCTAAGAACAGCTAAAAATAACGGCCAGCGCTTTTGCCGAACACTTCTATGAATAAGACCCGAACCATGAAAAAATAAATTCTCCTTTTCCTTATCACCTCAAAAAACACAAGGAAAATAGTAATATTTTCCATTTTCATCTTAATTTCCTTTTTATCTCCTTTATTAATATATTCATTGCGTTTATTTTTTTGCTTTAAGCAATAAAGTACCGGATTGCGGTCTGAAACCATCCACAGACTTCGATCACCACGCTCTGATGATTGAGGAGTCAAAATCCTTGGCCCCTGAACGATTGATTTTCGCTTTACTTTTGCCGCAGGCAATATAAATTTCGTAGGGTATGCGGTGGCTCTCTATTTGTCCTGAAAGCTTTTGAGTAGAAGGGTTTCCCCTCCTCTACAGCTTTGCTAAGGGCGCTTATTTACATTTGTATATTGAGTTAAGGGAGCACAGTATGGTTGCGAAATCTTACGGGGATTTTCTTGAAAGTCTTGTGCTCACTTGGTTGTGGGAAACCCTTTGAAGAAAGTTAGAATTTAGTGGTCAACGAAAACAGAAATAAACGTCAACAAACTTTAAATGATTAAGTAATAAGCGACCCATTGAAAAGTTCTGACTATAGGATGAAGACAATTCTATTAAGAGAGCTAGCGTCATATGGAATCTCTCCAAGAGCAGGTCACTGTGTTGACCCAAAAAGTTGACGCACTTCATCAAACGATTGATCAGGTTCATACCCAAGTATCTGAGATTCTATCGAAATCCCTGGCTCAGCCTTCGGGAAATAACGGAGTGTTAGACGACAGCCACTATGCCCGCATAAATTCGCGTAACAACTCACGTAGCTTCGAGCCGCCTATTATCCATAAGGATGTACTTGTGGACTCGGACTACATCGATCCAGAACGTTCTGGCGAAGAGACTTCGCTCTCCACGGAGGTGCAAATTCAGCGGTTAACAGCCCAGCTGACAGCCGCCTACAATCGTATTGCAGCACTGGAAGAGCAACTACTTGCTAGCCGCGTTCACTAGCAACCGTTGGAAGCTTAACTAGCTTGGTGTAACCAAGTTTCGAGAACTGTTTCTATTGCTTTTAGCATTTGAGGTTGGTGCCAATTCTGATAAAGGTAAGCCGCGATCGCACACCCTCCAGCCGCGACGCCTTCTTTGACATATCCAGCTTCGTAACGCCTTAGGGACTCATATTGAGAATCAGCAAAAGAGAGCTGGGTCGCTAACAAAGGAACATCTCCCACCAGTTTTGCCAGCCCCACCGCATCACAAGTGGGGTCTTCAGCGACCCAACGAGTTGTGCCTACAGCCACATGTTCTGGTTGCCAGGGAATGTGGTAATAGGTCGCTAGAGCCTGTACCAAAGCATATACAGCTAGCATTTGGGTGCCACCTGCCAATAGCACACCACAATGGCAGCTTGCTGCCAACGTCATGGCAGCCACAACGACTTGCATTGGATCGCCGATTGCAGCAACTAGATCTAAGGGATCGAAGACTTGTTTGTCTCCCTGAAGTTCCTTCCAGTGAGTGATCCCCTGGTCAACCACAGCTTGTTTCTGGGTATGGTTGCATGTGGCATGGCTGCTGCCTATCATGCCATGGGCCGGGACTCCTAGTCCCAACATGAGTGCTAGGGCTGTAGTTGTACCGCCAACAACACACTCACCCAAAATTAGGTAACCAGCATCGGCTTCATTGCCTAGGCGATGTCCCCAGCCTAACCCTTGCTTAAACAAAGACTCGACACAGCTACGCGGTAGCGCCTGTCCAGAGCTTAAGCATCTGGCAGGAACACCCTGCAAATCAATATGAGGTACGGTTGGGGCAATGGGTAGACCAGCATTGAAGAGATGAACAGGAATGCGCTGGGCGGCGACGATGGCACGGGCTATGAGGACTGGTGATACACCATCGTTCAAGGGCGGTAAAGGGTATTTAGGATCCAGTGTAATGCCATGGTACAAAAACTCGGCATCTGCGATCGCCGTCGTTTGGCGATCGTTAGGGCTAGCCCCAGCCGCTGAAATACCTGGGATTAGTCCCGTTTCAGTAAACCCTAGTACACAGACTAACCGAGGGCGTTGTCCCCAATAACGCCGTAGCCATAGCTGCCCTTGATCTGGCTGAGTGTAGACGCGAATCATGTTTTTGCGGATACTACGTCTCCAACAAGCGTTGGACCCAAGCGGGGGGGGCTGGCATCTTCTCTCCTAAACGCTCTAATAACAACCAGGCGGCCAAATGGACTGTAAATAAGTACACCACTGAGCTCAATAGCACAATGACTAGCGCAACTCCCTGCACAAGCGTGGTGTTAGATTGACTCAAGATACCCCATCCCAGAAAACCCCAGTTAATGAGTCGCTCCAAGCCCCAATTGATAATTTGAGTTGCTTGGTTGATGAGATAGACCCAAAGGTCCTCTCCCAACATGAGTGAAAGTAGCCATAACCGGACAAAAAAGCCAAGTGCACTCAGTAATGTTCCGAGCCCAATAGACGCATACCACGATGCGCCTCGCTGCCACAGCCAACCTAGCTGCACACCTAAAAGACCATAGGGCATGAGAAATAGCAGGCTGCGCGGGGGGCCCATAAGTACTGCTAGCAAAAGGCCTGAGACCAGGGCTCCCATCCAAGCCGAGCGTTGTCCCCGCCGCAAGTAAACGAGGGCAATCGGTAAGGGAAACACGATGCGTAATATGGGTCCTGGGGGAAAATAAGCATTTACCAACCAAATCAAACTCGCTGCACTCGCAAGGAAGGCAGTTTCAGCCATGGCAATGGGGCCAGCACCCGATTGCGGTCCTGCCAATTTGGCCGATGGAACGGACGTCGGTGGACGATACTCCAAAAAAGCTTCCACTTCGGCCAACTCATCAGGATCCGGGAGCGGTGCTTCCTGACCCCATGGCTTCATTGCAGATTGTTCGGACCACTCTGGCGAAGGCTCGTTCATAGCGTGGCTCAAACCAGCAGTTTTTCAAGCGCGTCGATGTCGGGGATACACATAATATCGCGATCGCGCTTGATCAAGTTTTTCTTCTCTAGCTTATTAAGCACGCGGGTGACAGTTTCACGTGCTAAGCCACTCAAGCTACTCAATTCCCGATGAGGTAGGTTGGGGATTTCGATACCACTCTCCAATCGCTTGCCTTGGCCATCAGCTAGGAACAAAAGAATGTCGGTTACCCGTGATGTACTATCCGACTCTCGCAGCCGTAACCGACGATTAACCTGACGGAGACGTCTAGCCATCAATTGTGAGAGTCGAATCCCCGCTAACGGCTCAGAGTGGATCAGACTTACAAAATCTTGAGCGGGAAGGTTCCCAATCACTGTGGGAACTAGTGTAATCACATCAGTTGAGCGTGGCACCTCGTCCAAAGGAGCCATTTCGCCAAACAGTTCACCCCGTCCCAAGATGTTAAGCGTTACTTCCTTCCCATCTAAGTTGTAGGTACGGATTTTAACCCAGCCATCCAAAATAAAGTAAACCGAACTGCCCCAATCATTCTCAAGCAGGATGACCTGATTAGCAGGATGGCGGCGAGTCACGACTTGAGCAGTCGCTTTCTGCACTATCCCATCCGGAAGCCCCTCGAAGAAAGGGGTTTCTTGGATTGGCAATCCCTCCATGGAATTGTCACGGTTACCATAGCGACTATCCATCTACGTGCGCGTGCTTTTTCCTACAAAAATTTTCAGAACAAGAATGCTCGATACTAAGTCAATGCTATACAACAGCTCACATAAGCTTAGTGAGCGGACCTAACCCTTCTCAAGAAGAGAATCAAGGCTTGAGCGTTATGCACAACCGTAATCCTGCAGGGCATTTTCGTAGCCGTTCCACCAAATATCTAAGATACCATTCATTGAGAGTTAGGAAGATTTTTTTTCGATTCCACAATAATGCCTCAAGTTGTCAATCAAAAGTCAAGCACTACCGGAACACTAACCCAAATTATTATCAGTTCTAGCCACCTCATGCAGACAAAATAAACAGAGAAGTTATCAAATGCCAACCTAAGCTTTGCAAAAATTCGTCAACGACCCAACTAGCCAGAAAAAATTAGACTAGAAGAATTGTTATAAACATTCCGGACTTTTAGACAAAGCCTTTCTTGGTAGGCTCACCCCGCGGAGGGAGTATACCTCGCTGTTGAAGGAGATTGTTTATCGGAATGCAGCTTTTTCGACTGTACCCAAGGAGGTATTGATCAGTGTGAGGTATTGATCAGTGTGAGGTATTGATCAGTGTAAGGAGGTATCGATAAGTGCATAGAGGACTCAAGCACCCATTGGTGTAATCTGCCAGCTCTCAACAAGAGAATATCTGGGTGTACCCAAACAAGCCTAAGGTATCAATAATCACTGTAAAAATGCTCTAGAATATTTGAGGAGCTAGCTATGTTTAGCCATCCAGCGAGACAATTATTGGCCGTGAGATTTAGCCGTTTACTGGCGATTAATTTTACAATTAGTGCATCACCTCCACGGAGAAGACCGCTGGCATCGCATCATGCTTTGTTGCAATTTATGACCATTTTTTTGCACCCTGTCTTAAACTTTGGGCAAATCAAGTGTTTTAGGGTGATCCAGGAATCAGGAGTGGGTATGCTCGAAAGCACTTGTGGTCAGGGTTCTTAACCTGGCCTGAGGTAAGGGCCGATAATAACAAGTCCTTGTCTGCTATCCGTCGGTTTCTAGGGGTTTATTGTGACTTCGCATCAGGCACAACTTCAGGTACTCATCACTGAAATCGAATCACTCTTGGGACAAGGCACCCCGAGGTTACCTTGGGCGGCAACGGGTGAACCGAGTCAGCAGCGACGCTTGCTTGAACGAGCGTTGGCTTCGCTCAAAGCTTTTCATGAGTCTGGAGTGAGTGTCCCTTTAGATAGCCAAGAGCTTGTCGACGGCGAAACGGTGGCACTTGCAGAGACGGATGTAGGTGCGGTTACAAACTCAGAAGCATCTAGTCAGCAGATGCTTCAGGCTTTATTGCAGGAAATGCAATATCTCCGAACGCAAGCGATTCAGCCTTTATCCGAAGAGGTTACGACGCTTCAACAACGACGCGAGCAACTTCAAGAGGAGATTCGCCAACTCGAATCAGGACGGTCACAACTTGCCGAATCAGGCAATGCCTCGCCAGCTAATCCAGTTTGGGTGAATGATGTTGTTGATCAGTTACGTTCATCGCTTCTAGAGCAACTCACACCTGAACTCAAGGCGTTGCAGACCCAAATAAATGATGCCCCCACTCTTTATGGAGCCTCTGAAGATCCTCGCGAAATCGCAGCTAAACTACCGCAATTGCATCCTCAGCAGCGGCTAGATCAACTACGGCAAGTTCAATCGCAAACTGATCATCTGCTGCTGAAACTAGATGCCAACCTGCGAGCAGTCTTTGAGTCCATGGAACAAAGTCTGCAAAGCTACTGTGATTCTCTAGCCCAAGGGTTAGAGGCAATGCATGGGTTAGGGCAGCAGGGAGAGGTTATCTTTGGGGCCTTTATTAATAGTCTCGCCCAACAACTGCGGCAGGAATCTGGTTTCATCACGAGTAGCCCCCAAGAAGACTCGGCTCAGTTATTGACTGGCGAAAATGCTGCCTATGAAACCTACGATGAGTCAGTATTGGCAGAAAGCTTATCGCCAGAAGCGGAGCCAGAAGATCCTTTACTAACATCAATCATTGATCTTGACGATGTTGACCTCGATGCAGAAGGTCAATCTGGCGAAGAGATCACGCTGTTTCAACTAGATGAAGATATTACTCAGCTTCAGCTAGCGAATGAGGATGAAATTGATGAGCTAGCCACGGATGATGAACTTACCGTTGCGGCGGCGGATGAGGAACGAACTATTATTCAGACTGAACCAATTGCTTGGGATGTGGCTGTTGGCCTAGTAAATTCTGAGGCGACAGAATCAGCAGATACTACTAAGCCATCCGCTGACAATGCTGATGCTGATGCCGGATACGCCGAAGAAATTGATGCACTCTACGAAAGTTTGTTTGGTGAAGTCAGTGAGGATACTGAAGCCGAACTCCAAGAAGTTGCTACCGAACCTCAAGCAGTCACGTTAGAAACAACAGCGATCGCCTCCGTTGAAACAATTCCCCCAATCGCGACATCTGTGGAGGATTTAGATGAAACCTTGCTCGGTGTCGAGAGCGCTAACCTCGGTTGGGATGCTCCGGAGACAGACGAGACAAACGAAATAAACGAGACATCCACTGAGGATCTAACCATCTCAGTGGCCAGCGATGAGGCGATCGCCCCCTTCATTTCAGAAACGGTAGACGCCTCTCTGGAAACCTTATTAGAACCTCCAGACATCTCAACTTCGTTAACTGACTCGGAACAGGAAGATAGCTTTGAGGCTCCGAACTCAGAAGACTTAGATGAAGCGTCAGATCCAGAGTCTGAAAATATTCTGGAAACCTTTCTAGGCACTGAAGTAGCAGCTGAACTCACACCTCCTGAAGATTTGTCGCTGGAGGCTGACACGATTACATCTTTGGACGATTTACTGCCTGCTACCGATGCGATAGCAGAACAGCATGTTGTCGATCCCTTTACAGCTCTGGATGAAACCTCCGAAGACACCTTTATCCCAGCCCCTCCAGAAGAAGACCTGCTAGCTTCTGATGAGGTCGAAAGCTCTACCAGGGAAATCGACGTATCTTTAGGCGAAGAAGCACTAGGACGACTCAACGAGGATCTCTCACAGCTAGAAGAAGCCGCCTCTGATGCTCTGCGAAGGGAACTCTCATTTAGCTTGGGTATCTTCCCTGATGAGAGTCAACCCACACTAGAGAGTGGCTCCGAAAGTGCTGACCCGCTGCAGTCGTTGGTTGCGCATGAGGCGGTTTCCGAAGGCGACGAAGTTGACGGCATCATTGACTCAGAAGACGCTTTTGGCGACCAAGATTCAGGTTCTGAAACCTTCTCGGATTCAGATGCGGTCACGGATCTGATTGACCATGAGGAACCTTCAGAAGCGACAGGCTCAGAAGCAATTGACTTCACAACTGACCCGCTTGATACTTGGGACGCTGACGATAGGGATCCAGATGACACAGTACAATTCTCTGATGCGGATTTAGAAGCTGCCTTTGAACCAGTGGTCGATGAAGAATTCTTGGCAGGGGTGGCTGCAAACGATTTAGAAGACTCGTTTTTCTCAGAAAACTTCGAAGATGGGGATGCCGCAACGGAGCAGGCTGAAACTTTGACTGACAGTGAAGAAGAGCCGGCCCTCATCCCCGAGGTAGAGGCCATCTTCGAGCTAATTGAGCAGGAAGAACGTGCCGAAAATCCTGGCGCAACAATCGACCAGGAAGGATTGCTTATCGATAACGATATCGATACTGTGCATATTTCGGACACCGCGATCGAGTCGGAAGTATTGAGTATTGCCGATCTTCCCGCAGATGGTGAAGCGCATCCCGATGCTGATTCCGACGACACGCTCTCGGGCACGGTCCTTGCAGTAGAAGCAGACGAGGCTGTTGATTTGGAGATGTTCTCCGATCTCGAAGCTGCTTCTGAGTCTATGTTTGACGAATCGTCTTGGGACACAACAGCAGACGAAAATCTAATCGATGACTCAGTCACGCCCCTTGATGATCGTGATTTACCTGTAGCCGACATTGCTCCTGACTTCGGAGCGATGGATTCTGACGATGTTCTCAGCCTCCAAGATATGGCAGAGGAACTCAATGATGAAATTGTGGTTGGGTTTTCTGTGGAGGATGTCTTTGAGATTGAAACAGAGACCGACGAGTCAGCTAACGCGGGTCTTGATGAGTCCGCGTTAGCTGATACTTTTGCAGAGACTACCGAGCTAACTACCGAGCTAACTCCAGAAGTATTTGAAAACAGTGGTTCAGAGTCGGCTGATGGGCCTGAAGAAGAGGCTTCTCTGCCAGTGTTCCTAGCATCAGAGTTGGGTGAGAGTCGTGATCCTTTATTAGATTTAGGTTTAGAGGTTTCACAGCAAGATTTCCCGCCGACCGAATCAGAAATAACTGATGTGGAAGCCGTTGAACTACCGGCAGAAGCGGATGAATCTGACATCATCTCGTTGGAAGATCCCTTTCCTTTGGACCTAGAGTCTATTGCGATGGATGTGGAATTACCTGATTTCCAGGAAATCGACTCATCGCTTGCGCCCTCAGAAAATGATGTAGAAGATAGTTTAGAGGACGCTGTAGCCTTTCTCGGTCAGTCTTCAACTGAAGAAGATACAGAATTGGACTTTTCCTCCACAGACGAAGCGTTGCCGCAAAATTTCCTTAGCACTGAGACCGATGCTTCCTCTGACGATGAAGATGAAGATGAAGATGAAACCTTACTCGATGGATCTGAAACTGAGGAAGCAGTTGCCCCCTCAATAACTAATGTTGCATCAGAATCTCTCCCTGAATCGTCCTTAGGGCTAGAGCTTTCTCTCGATGATATTTCGTTCGATCTAGAGCTTCCTGAGATTACTGAAGAATCGACAACGCTAACAACGGAGGCAGTTCCTTCGCTCGATGATCCAGACGTTCTAAGCGGCGTTGATGCTCCGATTGAGATGGCCTCTATTCCCGATGACCCAGATGAGGTAGATGCCCCAAATGAGGCCGATGAAACAGCGACTTTCTCCCTAGATGTCGATCTCAACCTATCGCTGGACAGTGAACCAGAATCATCTGTTACCACCACTGACAACGTAGACTTTGATGTAGTGGATGAATTGGCCGGGGTCCTCAATGATGAAGCTGACTTGGCAGTTAGCCCTGAACCGGATAGTGAGCCGGTTATAGCTGAGCCTGATGTTGCTAGTCCCCTACCCGAGACTGCCTTTGCCTTGGAAGGATCGATGGCGGAAGGGTACCGCCTTGTTAATAACGAAGCGACTTTCACCGAATTCATCGACAGGGTTCTCGTCAACTTCCCAGAGCCTCATACGGATTCTCCAGAACTCTATTCAGCTTTGCCCGACACTTCATCTGCGATCGCCCCCGAGGAGTCTAACCAAAGCTCACCCCATCCAGGTTTTGACATAGTGGGTTCTGATGATGAAGGCTTTAGCCTCGCGCTTGAATCAGAATCCATAGGTCGTCGCCTGGATGAAGCGCTTGCAGAAATTCCCCCGGCCTCTGACGATGATTTCTCTGTGGGACCAGATACAGCAACACCATCACCCAGTACGGTAGCTGCGACAGCTAATCTGGAACCCATTTCGGATGAAGAAATGGCCGAGCTATTTCCCCAGATCCCACAATCTGCCAATTCCGATCTAGAGGTCGATGCTACATTACCTGACTTACTAGCCGGAGATGAGGACACCGTATTTGATCGTTTGATTGAGCCGCTAGAACGTCCTGAAGACGTCGAAAACGATCCTGAATCACCTTTAACATCCAGCCTTAATCTGGTGGGGGCAGTCGATACCGGATTCAGCGCTTTTCCAGACGAGACAACTTTAAGTACCCTCTATGAGCGTACTTTGGCTAACTTCCCTGTAGAAGGAGAGCCGTTAGTCGTAGATACGGCAATCGCAAACGCAACTGAACCAACATCAGAAACCGGGGCAAGCTCTGAGGAGGAAGCTGGACCACTCTCGGATGAAGAGTTGGCGCAATTGTTCCCTCCTACGGCAGGTCCGACAGAAACAGATACCGCAACGGCTTTGTCCACGTCACCAGAAGATACAACCCTTGGGCAAAGTCTCCATCTTTTAGATGATGTTGCTGATCGATTAGATGATTTAGAGACAGCCATTACCGAACTTCCTACGGATGCTAGCGATGTTACGGATGACGAGAACCTAGACGCAATAACGGTTGATGAGACTTTCAATGAATCGGCGATCGCCGACATCATTCTTGACGACATCGAAATTCCACCTGCCGATGAGGAAACCACGCTCCCGTTAGCAGCAACCTTAGACGAGCACTCTCCAGAGACTTCACCTGACGCAGTTGAGGTCTCTCTTGAAGAATCGCCGATCGTAGATTTCGTACTGGACGATATTGAGATTCCGGCTGCCGACGAAGATGCTACTGATCGATTACTAGACTCGGAAGTTGACGAATTATTTCCGCCAACTTCAGGCGAATCAGAAGCCGCGATTACGGATCTATTCATAACTTCATCTGAAGCTGCAGAGGACGATTTAGAGGAGACTGCCACTGCAGCCGAAGATGAAGCCGTAGCCGAAGATGAAATAGAAGACCACGAAACACTGGATATTTCCCCAGAAGCAACCGATACCATCGCCGAAATACCTCCGATCAATGACAGCCTGTCTGATCTTTTGGGCGATGACGGATCCATAGCATCCACTGCCGACAGTGAAGCCGATATTCCTTTTGACTCCTCTGAATTGGCTGATTTTGACTTGTCGATGGAGGAGATTTCGGAGGCTGATATTGAAAATGATGAGGCTTTTCGCTCAGCTTTCCAAGAAGGAAGCTCAATCGATCGCCAAGACGAAGACTCATTCGCATTTGAAGACGAAACTCTTCTAAATATTCAAGATGAAGATTCACCGGATGTTCAAGATAGAAGCTCATCAGCGCTCGAAGCCGAGTTAGCAATCCCTGATGAACGCGAGTTGGATATTCCAGGTGAGAATGCTTTGACGATTGAAGACGAGTTAGAAAGTCCTGATGAGATGGCGTCAGCGACTGAAGACGCTTTGGATATCCCAAGTGAAACCTCATTAGAGACGCAAAGAAGAGCGACGGTCGACGAGCAATTTAGCATACCCAGCCTTGATGCCCTCTTTGAAGATGAAGACGAAGCGAGTTTAGAGGCTGCTTTTGCGGACGAAGATATCGCCGAGGCTGAAGCTACAGAAAGCTTAGAGGCTATGTTTTTAGAAACAACGCCGGAAAACCTCAGCGTCAATGAGTCAAGTCTAGACGAAGCGAGTTTAGAGGCCGCGTTTGCCGAAGATATCGCCGAGACAGAAGAAGATGACGATTTAGAAGTCCTTTTCACGGGTGAAACATCCCAACCCGGGCCAGAAGAGGCGGCAAGTTTAGATACGGTCAGCAGTTTAGACGCTGCCTTTGCTGAAACTGGGCCTCCAGCAACAGATCCAGAAAGCTGGGAGTCTACCTTTGTTGAAGAAACTCCTGATATTGCTATTGCAAATACAGATAGTTTGGACGAGACCGCTTTGGAGGTGGCTCTAACAGAAGACACCGTTGAGACAGCAAATGAGACAAGCCTCGATGCGCTCTTTGCCACAGAAATACCTGAATTCGAAGTCACGGAAACATCTGAAATTGAAAGTGCAACTGGAGACATTCTTGATGAGACCGCTTTAGAGACGACCTTTGCTGGAGACACCCCTGAGACAGCAAAAGAAGAAAGCTTGGACGACTTTTTGGTTACGGAAATACCGGAAGTTGAAGGCGCAGTCGCTTCCGAGCTGGAAAGTGTAACTGGGGATCCCCTTGATGAGACACCCTCCAGCGAGAACCTAGAAGCCCTCTTTGTAGAAGAGTTTCCCTTAATCGAAGTTGAGGATGCGGATAATCCGAGTACAACAAATTTAGAAGCGACAGGTAGTGCTGATGTCGGAGTCTCCCCTTCGTTTGAAGAAGTTAACACGCTTCTAGAAGACTTAGACGTTACTGAAAGTGCTCCTATCGGTGATAATCCGCCACCAGAACCTATTCCTTCGACAGAGGCAGAAGCAGCCGTTATCGAAACCGAGACTGGAGCCTCGTCGACTAGCATCGAAGCACCCGAAGCTATTTCTGCTCGAGAGACGGCTCCTGTAGAACCTCCAGATTTTTTACCTGACACAGAAACAGAAATAGCTGCTGTTGAGGATGCTCCCTCTACATCCGCGCTATTGGCTGCTATTCCTGCCGAAGAGCCTGCTGCCGAAGAACCGGAACTGCCACCTTCTACTACTGCACCCCGAGATGAGTGGTTTTTAGGCTTAGATTTTGGTACGGGTGGACTGTCAGCAGTTTTAATGAATCGTTTGAATGGTGCTGCTCACCCGCTGTACTGGTCCCATGGCGACGCCAATATTTCTGGTGATAATACGTTTCGGATACCAGCTGTGGCCGCTCTGCGGGTACATACCGGGAGTGAGAATCCATCTTCTGAACTCAGAGCCGTAGGAATTTCAGCCCTTATTGAGGCGGCTGAGAACCCAGACTTACAGTTGATCAATACCCTGAAACCACTATTGAAAGTCGGCATTCCACATCAAACTGAATTATCAGATTCGTGGGAGCCTGTGATTCAATGGTCCGATGTTCAATCATTGCCGCTTCAGCGGTTAGTTGCCGCTGTACAAGCCTTACTTTCACTAGTGCGCCCCTTTGCTGTCACACCATTGGAAATCGGAGCGGTGGGATTAGGGGCCAATCAGCTTCACCAAGTTCTGGACGATCTGCAAGGTATTATTGTGGGCCATCCTAGTAGTTGGCCTGACAATTACTGCATCAACCTGCGAGAGGCTGTTCTGGCGGCTCGTCTGGTTGATAACCCCAATCAGATATTTTTTGTGGAAGAAGCGATCGCAGCTATCCTATCAGGCTTACCCGATCCGAATGATCCACCCCCACAGCAGATCAGACAAACCCAAACGCTCTATCAGTGTAGTTGGCAGGGAGGTACGGTCGTCATTAGCGCTGGGATGTCTTGCACAGAGTTGGGAATTGTCGATTTACCTCACCCACTAGATGCTGTCAGCCGGGAAGACTTCTTCCTTCGTAATCTACCTTATGGGGGGGATGCCCTCGACCTTGACATTATTTGTCAACTGCTAATGCCACCGGAGCGCCGCAAACCGAGAACAAGAGGTAGTCGCTCCGGTGGCAACTGGCAACCCCGTTTCCCAGAAACTGAAAATGAGCAATGGGACAGCCTAGCATTAGAGTCCGTTAATTTACCCCAACTCGCAGAACCCGATGTAAGCACTAGAGTCCGCTTACGTCAGTACTTAGAAATCTCCAGACTGGGGCAAAGTCTGCTCGATGCCGCCCGGTACCTAAAACTCATCCTGCAAAATCAATCTCAGTTTCAATTAGAATTGGCCGATCAGTCTTGGCGAGTGCTAAGACGCGACCTAGAAAGTCGAGTACTCGTCCCTTATATCCAGCGGCTTAATCAACAACTCAGTGGGTTATTGAGTCAAACTGGATTATCTCCCCAAAGCATTAATCAGGTGATTTGCACCGGCGGAAATGTTTCCTTTGCTGCAATTTCTCGATGGCTACGACAGAAGTTTCCCAATGCCACCATTATTCAAGACACGTATCCGATTAATCGTTCGCCAAGTTGTAGCCGGGTTGCCTATGGACTGGCTAATCTCTGTCGCTATCCGCAGGTTCTCGATGTGCCACGACATCAGTACAGTGATTATTTCCTCCTACACAAAATTGTCCGGACATTGCCCGATCAGCCCTTACCCTTAGATGGCATCCTACATTTGCTAGAGGAGCAAGGCATTAATACAGATGCGTGCCGATCTCGCATTCTGGCTATCTTGGAAGGACACTTACCCCCGGGCCTGATTCCTGATGCGTCAATCAACCCTTATTTGAGTCAGTTAACACTGGATCGAGAAATCGATCAGGAATTGGGGGCAGAACGACTATTTACCCGGCAGTCTGGGCAAATTTACATGCTGAACGCTCCACAACGCGATCGCATTCGCATGCACCTGATAGCTCTCTGGGCCAACAAACGGCAATCAATAGCTGAACCTTTGATTGCCCAGTTGGTAGTTCCTTAGGGAACTTAAGGGGGAATTTGCTAGTTCCCCAACCATACTGGTGGTCCCTCTGGGCGATTGATTTCGTCCATTGATCGAGTAGGGGTATTGGTAACCTCATTGAACTGGACAACCTGAAAAATGAGTTGAAACGGTTGCCCCATTTCCTTTGCCACAAACTCTTCCAAAAGCCCTACTTGGACTGGGGTTACTTCCGAGTTTGCATAGACGGTTAAGGTGACTTGAGGAGGAGCTTGCAGCCAGTCAGTTTCCATCGCCACTAATCGTACCCGCTGAAAGGTAACGGTTCGATCCAGTAAGGCACGCTGCAAGTTATGTTCGAGGCGATCTTGGCGAAGTAATTGATAGCTGGTGTAGCCTAACGGAAAAACTAAGAGGGAAGTTGCTGCAAAGGTGAGTCCCAAAGGACGACGGGCACGGTTCAGAGGAGAATAGCCGGCCCATAAGAAAGCCATCATGCAGGCCAAGGTAATCCCCATTAAATTGGTAACAAAGAGCAAAAGAGCCCCGATCGCTTCTCTGCCATCCAGTTGCGCCAGCCATAAACCAACAACACACAGAGGTGGCATCAGGGCAACTGCGATCGCAGTACCTGCTAGTGAACTTGATAATTTGGCTTCAATTTTGGCAAATCCTGCCAAGGCCCCAGCGGTGATAGCAATACCTAAGTCCAAAAGATTCGGGCGCGATCGACTCCATACTTCACTGCCATAGTCCGAAAGATTTAGCGATAACCCCAAGAGTGAGGAAATAACGATTGCTAACCCAATCCCCATAGCCAAGGCTTTGATAGCTGTCCGAATCAAGTCACGGTCAGCCTCTAAAATACCGAAGGCTAATCCTCGAATTGGCATCATTAGCGGTGCAATTAGCATCGCTCCAATGATGACAGCAGTACTGTTGGCTAACAAACCCAGCGTTGCAATGACACAAGACCCGACAATCAACACAACGAAGCTAGTTCCTGCTGTGCTGTCTTCGAGAAGACTATCCGTCATGTAGTTGAGTGCCTGGGGTGACACTCGACGTCCCGATGAAAGATATGTCTTCCAAAAGGTTCGCACCCATTGCCACAAGGTCTGAAGCCACGCTTTAGGGTTTGGCATTGCACTACTAAGTTACACATCCACGTCCTCAAGTCTATGTCGCCTCAACCAGAACAGCGCACGGTTAGAGTTGGGGTGTGTTCAACACGTGCAAGGTATTGCTTAGAGGATCCTCAAGGATCAAAATATACTGATTTTGTAAGAGCAGGTTTAACCAGAAATACACATTCCTAGTTTGGGGATCGCGATCAAAACCGGCCCTGGCTGATCATGTCATCGGCAGATTTTTTTAACTCTTTGCTCGTGGCTATCGTCTCACCCGACCAGTAAATCCGGCAGCCTTAAACTGTTTCAATTTCAACGGTTCTGGCTGATTAGCCGCCACCGAGATCCGCAGCTCAAAAGGACTCTCGCCTGGAGGAACTTCGTCGATGGCACCAAGGCGACCTCGGTTTTGCATGACGGGATTGTCATTTGCGTCGTAAATACGCCCAAAAATGTCGGCATTGAGAACGGGTTTCCCAGAGGTGTTTACGGCTGTTCCTTCAACCAGAAAACAGTTAGCGCGCTGACTAGAGCCAGCCGTTACCATGCCTTCGAATTCTTCTGGACAATGGGTGTAGGTAAGATCTTTGAGCGTGATTTGAGTCATTGCATGGGCCGGTGGGGTACTGAGACATGTCATCACCCAAACTCCCAAAACGACAAGCGTTGCGAAAATAGCCCGTAATCCGGTCCGCATCATGGCTTCTCTTCTCCCCCAAGTCAGTGTGTACGAATCCTTTCAAATCAGCGTATCGCGAAATCTCTATAGAATCAGGCAGAAATTAATGATGCCCTAGCTGGTTTCTCAATACCTGGCGCATTGTGTCAACTGGAGGTGTTCGCTGAGTCCAAGTTTGTAATGCAGCCGCTCCCTGCTGTACGAGCATTTCAACCCCATCTAAGGTAGCGAATTCTCGTTGGGCAGCTAGTCTTAGGAACTGAGTCGGGCTGGGAGTATAAATCAGGTCGTAGGCGATCGCCTCCGTGGGTAATAATTCCATCTGCTCTGCAGTTACCGGCGATGCTTCCACCTGAGGATGCATTCCTAGGGGAGTGGCGTTGACCAGAAGAGACGTCTCTGGCAGCAGAGTATCTAAATTCGCTCCCAAGCAGGTCTGAATGGTTGGTTTCAAGGGCGATCCTTGCCAGCTTTCGACAAACTGTTGCAGTTTCGCCGCAGTACGGCCTACGACCCACAGGTCTGTACATCCCAGCGTGGTACAGCCTGCAACGACAGCCCTTGCCGCACCACCGTTCCCCAAAATCACCACCCGTGATCGCGACCAATCCCGATCGCGCTCCTTCAAGGGCGACACAAATCCAGTCACATCCGTATTTGTCCCCGCCCACCCCTGTTCGGTGCGCCAAACTGTGTTCACGGCCCCGACTGCTTGGCCAATATCTGTAACTGTGGCCAAGTGAGGCATGACTGCTTGCTTATGGGGGATCGTGACGTTGAATCCTTGAATACCCAGTGACCATAAACCTGCGATCGCGGCCTCAATCTGGTCAGGCTGCACGGGAAAGGGCACGTACACCGCATTCATCCCCAACTCCTGCAAGGCTGCATTTTGCATCGGGGGTGATAAGGAATGCTCGACCGGATGCCCGATAATCCCTAAAACTTGAGTTTCACCTGTGAGGTCAGAGAGCGATCGCAGTGAGGCCATGTCGAGAAGAAAATAGTTGTTGTCCTACTATTATTTATCAGTTCCCGGCTGCATGAAAAATAGCCTCAGCTGTTAGCGTTAGGTTTGGGAATGTTTGGGACACAATGCGATCGCTACCCCGAAACTGTTGCAGCTGATATTCCCCATTTGCAAGCGTATAAATCGACAAAGTCGGTGTTTTCGGAGTCCCGATATAGCGCGCAGCTCCAATAGCCAGATAATCGACAATCCAGAATTCCACGATGCCTAGGGCTTCGTATTCTGCAAGCTTGTATAGATAGTCATCCCGCCAGTTTGTGGAGCTAACCTCAACGGCTAGTTGAATCGGATCCTCTAGGGCAGCATATGCCTTTGGCTCTGAGGCCCAAAGAGTCTTATCGATAACCCTAACATCAGGTGTTCGCCCCTGGACAAGACCGTCATCGCGAGTGGTTTTCACCGAGGCAAACCGACTGATTTTGTAGTTGAGCTTAAATCGGTTTACCTGCTCACGAAAAGTATCGTAAATAAAGTCTGCCACATCATCGTGAGCTCGGGTTGCCATCAGTTGAATCAGATTGCCATTGACAAGTTCGTAGCGCTTGCCATCATCGGGGCAGGCTGCGAGGAATTCTACAAAGCTAAGGGGTTTGGTAATGGATTGGGTCATAGGAACTGACTGCCCCAATAGAAATTAAGCCTGACAACGTAGTCGATTTAAGCCTCTCAGGATCTGCCGAAAATAGCATCCCCGCCGGAGGACGAGCAAAGGCCCAAAACCTTGCCCATCAAGCAGTGTATCTGTATGCCACTTGCATGTAACTCCCCTGGTGCTTAGGAACTTGGCGTTTCCTCTAAAACAAATGATTCATAATCAAGAGACACAGCCTGGGAATAGGGTTATGACCACTACACCATTTTATATCCCGCAGAGTGACCCGCCGCGATCGCCCCGCGAGACGCTGCCGACGATGTACGACCTTCCCAGCGAAGACCCCGAGGAACCCGGCTTGCCAGACGAGTTTCACGACCATCAGCCTGAGTTATTGAATCTTACTCTGCGATTGGCCGACTATGCAGACGACAACTTCTTTACGGGGAAAGACCTCAATCTTTACTATGATGTCCGCTATCCTAGGTGGTATAAGCGGCCTGACTGGTTTTTGTCCGTTGGGGTATCGCGCCTCTACGAGAATCACGACATGCGTCTGAGCTATGTGGTATGGCAGGAAGGTGTGAATCCTTTTGTCGTGGTGGAACTCCTATCTCCCGGTACACAAAAAGAAGATCTGGGCGAAACGGAGCCCCGATCAGACGCGCCACCGGATAAGTGGACAGTGTACGAAAAAATCCTGCGAGTCCCTTACTACATTGTGTTCGATCGCTACACAGATGAGTTTCGGGCCTGTCATCTCAAAGCTGGGCACTACGAAGAATTGGATGTAACGGCAGGTCGGCTGTGGTTGCCAGAACTCAAGGTGGGGCTGGGATTATGGCAAGGCTGCTACAAGCAAATCGAGCGTTTATGGATACGCTGGTACGATGAAGCCGGGAACTTGTTCCCAACCCCCTCGGAACAAGTGGCTCAAGAGCAACGGCGGATTGCTATTGCTCAGCAGCAAATCTTGCAGGAACAACAGCGGGCAAAAGACGCCGAAGCAGAATTAACCAGATTGAGGAATTTACTACAGGCAAAAGGGATTAACCCAGATGATTTGTAGAGCATCATGAGCCAACATTAAACCACTGTCATCCTATGAAGTAGGCATGCAGGGAACACACGCTGAGATGGATAATGGCCTTTGACAATTGGTAGAAAGCAATACTTGTACGACTCAGGCAATGCTGAACAAAGTCGCTGAAGCCTGCTTAGAACGCGAAGAAATGCGGCAGTATTTCAATCGACACAATTGAGCGCTTGACAGCAGTTCAAGAGAGAGCCACAAAGACGCTGGCAGCTTTGGATAGTGACCGTCCAACTACGCTAATGAAACTAAATGCCATTGAGAATAAAGTCGATTAGCTACTGGAGATCAGACAAGGAGGGCAACCAAGTTGGCTGCCTAAAAAAACTCTTGAAATTGTCATTCTGCCTAGGTTGGATTAGCGTTAGCGCAACCCCAAAAAATCGCTTCTAGCATTAATTTTAACTTCCTTAGACTAATCTATAAGAGCAACTTCCATTACCACATCTGTTTGCATTTCCATTCAACTATCCTGAAGCTGAGGGATTGTTTTTCAGAGAAGAAAATAAATCTTAGCCAAATAGCCAAATCTTACTTGCTAGATTCCATACAACCTCTTAAAAACAATCCCTCAGCTTCAGGATAGTTGAATGGAAATGCAAACAGATGTGGTAATGGAAGTTGCTCTT
>JBCBTQ010000029.1:0-35871 GCA_039818605.1 Cyanobacteria bacterium J06639_14
CAGTCAAGAGCTTTGAGCCTTGAATGAGCAGGTCTGCAAAACCTCCATCCCCCAGTTCGAATCTGGGTGCCGCCTTTGTTAATCTGCTCCAAGGCACTAAAGGCATTGGGTTAAAGCATCTTTTGCTTAAGCTTCTTAGTAAACCCTAGAAAACTTGAAGTTTTAATGAAATGCTTAGTATTTCGTAAGGTTTACACGTTGTGGCTGTTACATTCGGTCCAAGCCAGACAAATTCCGTCGCTTATGCTGAATTCGATGCATATATCTGTTGTAAGGATGTAAAGCGTCAGCTCCAGAGTTAGAGACAGTTTGTCTTTGTTTGAGGGTACAAGGAGATTCCTGACCGCCAGGAAGGTTATCCACCCTCTTACAGCTTAGCTCACTTGAGAAACTCAGTTTTTGCTTGGACGGAGCTAACCTGGCATCAGGGGATATGTGAATTTTCCACGGCATGGTGGGAATCCTTACTGTCAACGTTCCATTTAGATAATTTTACTTATGCGAATTCTCGTAACTGGCGGTGCTGGGTTTATCGGGTCACACTTAACTGACCGGCTAATGCAAGCTGGCCATGAAGTCATCTGTCTCGATAACTTTTTTACGGGCCATAAGCGTAACATACAGCATTGGTTTGGAAACCCCAAGTTTGAGTTAATCCGCCACGATATTACCGAGCCAATCCGACTAGAGGTTGACCAGATCTATCACTTAGCATGTCCTGCCTCGCCAGTTCACTATCAGTACAATCCCGTCAAGACGATTAAGACGAATGTGATGGGGACGCTTCACATGATGGGTTTGGCAAAACGGGTCAAGGCCAGAATTTTACTCGCTTCCACCTCTGAAGTCTATGGTGACCCAGAGGTTCACCCTCAATCTGAAGAGTACCGGGGGAACGTTAATACCATTGGTATCCGGAGCTGCTACGACGAAGGCAAACGTGTGGCAGAGACTTTAGCCTTTGATTATCACCGCCAGAATGGGGTTGATATTCGAGTTGCTCGTATTTTTAATACCTATGGCCCTCGCATGTTAGAGAACGATGGGAGGGTTGTGAGTAACTTTGTAGTTCAAGCTTTGAAGGGAATCCCTCTAACAGTCTATGGCGATGGTTCACAAACGCGAAGCTTCTGCTACGTATCAGACCTTGTCGAGGGTTTAATACGGTTAATGAATGGCGATTCGACTGGACCTATCAATCTAGGGAATCCTAGCGAATATACGATTTTAGAACTTGCTAAAACAGTGCAAGCAATGATTAATCCTGATGTCGAGGTTACATTTGAACAACTCCCTCAGGACGACCCTAAGCGACGCAAGCCGGATATCACACGTGCCCAACAATATTTAAAGTGGGAACCGAGCATCCCGCTGGAAACAGGACTCGAAAAAACAATTGAAGATTTTCGGACTCGTGTCCAAATCGAGAAGAAACCTTCTCTGCAAGCAATAGTCTCTTAAAGGGAAGTGATGCTGCTGCCCTTTATTTCTGGGCATACTAGGCATCCTCCTTATTCTCAAGACATTGCTTCCCCTCGGTGGCTGGGAATGTTAAACCTGTCTGGAATGATTCCTAGGATGGGTGTTGTCGTTGATAAATCACCTTAGTTCTATAAGGATTGAACCCTATGCGTGTATGTGTCATTGGAACTGGTTATGTTGGTCTAGTAACGGGCGTTTGCCTATCCCACATTGGGCACGACGTCATTTGCGTGGACAACAATGAAGAGAAAGTCAAGCTCATGCAGTCTGGGCAGTCTCCTATTTATGAACCCGGATTGTCGGAGCTGATGAAGTCGTCAATGCAGGCAGAACGCTTGCACTTCACAAGTGATTTGGCAGGAGGGGTCAAGCACGGCGAAATTCTGTTTATTGCCGTAGGCACTCCACCTCTACCAACTGGCGAAAGCGATACGCGCTATGTTGAAGCGGTTGCTCGTGGCATTGGCGCGCACTTAAACGGTGGCTATAAAGTGATTGTGAATAAGTCCACTGTCCCGATCGGTTCCGGGGACTGGGTTCGCATGATTGTCATGGATGGCGTTGCTGAGCGTCAAAAGTCCTTGGTAGGCGCAGGAGCTCCCGTAACCGGGCCGGAAGAGATTACTGCTGACTTCGATGTTGTGAGCAACCCAGAGTTTCTCCGCGAAGGTTCTGCAGTTTACGACACGTTTAATCCCGACCGCATCGTCTTGGGCGGCAGCAACCCCAAGGCTATCGAAAAAATGCAGGAGTTGTATGCACCGTTAGTTCAGCGCAAGTTCGCTGATGATCCCTCCATGCCTGAGGTTCCAGTCGTTGTGACGGACCTGAGTTCAGCTGAAATGGTGAAGTATGCAGCCAATGCTTTCCTGGCTACAAAGATCAGCTTCATTAATGAAGTCGCTAACATTTGCGATCGCGTCGGGGCGGACGTTACGCAAGTTGCCAGTGGCATTGGTTTAGATTCCCGCATTGGCAATAAATTTTTGCAGGCAGGTATTGGCTGGGGGGGCTCCTGCTTTCCTAAAGATGTGCTAGCACTACTCCACACTGCGGATGACTACGGTTATGAAGCTGAGCTCCTCAAAGCAACAGTGACTGTTAACCAGCGTCAGCGTACAATCGCCCTTGAGAAGCTGCAAAAAGAACTGAAAATCCTTAAAGGGAAAACCATTGGTCTTTTGGGTCTGACCTTTAAGCCTGATACTGATGATATGCGTGATGCACCCGCTCTAACCCTGATTGAGCAACTGAATCGCTTAGGCGCAAAAGTAAAGGCTTACGATCCAATTGTTTCTCAGAGCGGCCTGCGCGATGGTTTATCGGGCGTTATTGTGGAAACCGATCCTGAGCGTTTGGCTGATAGCTGTGATGCCCTAGTTCTCGTGACGGATTGGAAACAGTTTAAGTCACTGGATTACAGTAAAATGGCCAAGCTCATGAATACGCCAGTACTGATAGACGGACGGAATTTCCTGAACCAAGGAGAGATGGAAGCGATCGGTTTTCAGTACATCGGCATTGGGCGCTAGATTCTGATTTCTGAGCATCCAGTTTATCCAAATTAAATGTGAGGCAAGGGTACCCTTGCCTCACATTTTGCAATTAATGCAATTAGCTAGCGATCTTCTGTGAATAAAATACTCGATGATCGCAAAAGTTACTTGTCTAACTGCTCATGAGCTACTGCATTTGCCCAGACAAAGCGAATCAGTGGTTCCTTTTCAGAGGATCTGGCTGATGGTGAAGGACCTGTCAGCAAAAGAATCGCACCAAGGCAAAGAAGAGCAGTCAAGAGTCGATTGAGAACCATAAGAGAGCAAGGGGGTTTGCTTTATGGCTGCCATCATGACATCTAGGGCATACTAGCGTGGGTGAGAAATTTTTGACTAGCTGGTGATATTTTTGGCTTTCATGCTTGACGATGATCACAAAGGTTGCATCAACCCACCCTGATATTGGTTGCAGCTAAATTATGGAACAACGCTAGCCACATCACTCATTGCCACCTCATCCAACGAGCTACTGACCACTGAAACAACTTCAACCCTAATTAACTGTCCAGGTTCAATCGTTACACTTTGAGGGGCAGTCGCGAAACTAGACGCTGCTCCCAAGGCTGCTCCACCAATCAAGCCAATCCCGGAAAATCCAGACAATACTGTTAAGGCAGCAGCACCAATACCAGAATGGGTCAGGAGATTACTTCCATTGGGCTGCGGTGATCCAACCAACCAATCAGACTCGGCCAATAAGGAACGGCGATCGCCCCCTTCTTCAACAAAAACCTGACTTACAAAGCGACGATCGCTATCGTCTAAGCCCTCAAAACGACCAATCACTTGAGTGCCTTTGAGCAACAAGCGTTCATTCGTGACAGGATGCAAAACATCTTCCGCCACAACCAACACTTCATACCAAGGCTCCTGCTGAGTCAGTGTTAATGTTTCAGCCCCAGGATATTGCAATACAAGTTGCGTCCCCACTGGAATCGTGCCGCTACTCTCCAAGCCGACAGGCGATGTTGCAGTTTCATCCAGAGTCTTTCCTTGAGGCGGCAAGGGCGTTCCAAACGGCACAACTCGCCCACTTTGAGAACTAATGGGTGGAGGTGGAATACTCGGTTCTTCCGCTTCCGGAACAGCAGCAGCTTCCGCTAAAAATGGCGGCGACTCAACTGGACTCACACCAGAGCTGGCCACAACAGGAGGCTGCATTGCCGCCTGCGTCTGTGGCCCTTCAGTGGTCGATATCGTCGGTGGCGGCGGCAAGACAACGACATCATCATCAGGCGGAGGGATGGGTGCCACAGCATCAGCGGGTGCGGGTAGCGTCTCTAGAGCAGGAGGCTCTTCAACGGAAGGGACGTTGGTGGGTGGCGATCCAGTCGCATCAGATTGAGGTGGTCGTATCGCCTCTGGAGACGGCGGTACCCCCACAGAATCAGGCTCAGGTGTAGGAATCGAAGATGCAGTAGCAAGATCCGGGTTAGAAGTCACGATCGCCTCTGCTTCTAACTCTGATTCACGGGCTAAATCATCATGAGCAGGTGGGACAACTGGACTCTCCCCAACCTCAGCAACAGGTAGATCAACAGCATCGGGAACTGATGGAACCTCTGGGACTTCCGTTAAAGAAGGAACTGTCACCTGAGCAGTTGGCGAGCTAGCACGATCGCCTAAAGGCGGCACTGAAACGGTTGGATTAGCTAACCCTGTCAAAGAATCTGGGGGCAGCTCATCGGCAGGCAACGTCGAGCCTACCTCTACCTCCTCTCCTCCATTGGCTAAAGCGGCTGCATCAGTACGAACTCCTTGTAGGGGATCGGGACCACTCGGCAATGCTTGAGCTGCTCCCGTTGTAGCTGTATGGGCAACCGCAGGTAAAGAAGACACCTCAGGGAGAAAAGGGGATGGATCATCAACATTAGCCGTCTGTCTGTCAGATAGGTCAGACGGAACTTGCAAAGTAGGTTCTGTGGGGCTTGCCACAGAGTCAGATGAGCCTGGTTCAGGCGGTGTGACAGCAATAGGAAGTGTCAGATCTGGCTCGCTATCAGAGTCAGGAAGCTGCGCGTCAACATTCGCATCGGCACCCTCCGCATCAGAAGGCTCAGCCTCGACTGTTTCAGTAGGCTCAGCATCAACTGTTTCAGCGGATAACGCGCGTGGAGGAAGGTGTGGAACCGATACAGAATCTTCTCCAGGTTCCGCTAGTATCGCCGTCTCTTCTGCAGGACCAACCCACGTTTCTGCATCCTCAAAGACGTTTGCCTGCGAGTCTGGATCGGGCACGGCAGCGATCGCGGCAGGAGATGTAGTGGATGCCGCAGCAATCGGAGTAATGGCTTCGCCGTCCTGAATTAAAGGTTGTAGTGTCCAGCGAGTAAGGCCATTATCGGCATCGGTGGCAACGAGTTCAGCGTGACGGGGATCGATCACAGTGTTGGGTGCTAGCTCAACAACAACACGCGATCCGCCTAAAATTTCAGAAAAGCGGATACTGCGAATCGCTCCGGCATACTCCTGTTCCCGCAAAACATTGCCTAAGGTTGTACCTGGCAAATCCAGCACAATGCGGGCTGGTTCCGCCAACAAGAAATAATTTGGCGTAACGTCATCCGGCAAAATAACTGTTAGTTGATGGGTATCTGAATCAAACACCCAGGTATCTAGCACGGCGGCCCGGACAGGAGCCACGATCGCAGTAGTAGCCATAATTCCAGCGATCGCCACTGATCCAGGAAAATTCCACCGCCAGAGACTAGATTTAGGTTGTTGCCGACTTCGGGGTCGCATTGCCTTCTCCCCATGTATTCCCCTCGAACACAAGGATATGCAGAATTTCGACAAATGCAAGCGTATTTTGCATGACGCTAGATACAGATTAGGGCCTATTGCTGGAACCGCATCCTCCGGGTCACGATTAATCCTAAGCCGATAAGATAAACCCAATGACGCTGGGAGGAATTATGCCATGGTGATGGTGAGCTCAACGATGCTAGAACTGGGGACACCGGCCCCTGACTTTAAATTGCCTGACGTTGTTACAGGCAAGCCCCTTTCCCTAGAGACATTTACCGGCAAATCAGCTCTCTTGATCATGTTCATTTGCCAGCACTGCCCATTTGTGAAACATGTCCAAGATGAACTGGCAAAGTTAGGCCAGGATTACGGTCCTAAGAACGTTGGCATACTGGCCGTCAGTTCAAACAGTGTCGAGACACATCCTCAGGACGCCCCTGAACATCTCAAAGCCATGGCCGCGATACTACAGTTCAATTTTCCCTATGGCTATGACCAGTCTCAAGAGGTAGCTAAAGCCTACACCGCTGCTTGCACACCAGACTTTTTCTTGTTTGATAGCGATCGCAAGCTGGTTTATCGAGGTCAACTGGATGACAGCCGCCCCGGCAACAATATCGCTGTCACAGGCAAAGACCTACGAGCAGCCCTAGACACTATCCTTGCAGGTCAAACGATAACATCTGAACAAAAACCCAGCATCGGATGCAATATCAAGTGGGCACCAGGAAATGAGCCGACCTATTTTGGAGCATGAGCAGCTAGATAAGGGAGTGGGTTATGGAGCATAGGTCTTAAATGGGGTTTAGGGTAATGACAGTCATCGTATTCTGAGTGTCAGGTTTGCAGTTCTTGAACTCACGTCTCCCAGGCAGCCACCTTAATTGCCCCTAAGCCCCCACCATCCGGTGCTACACTCCTAAATCCATCATCCAATCTCTGATGAGAGGATTCACCTGTTGCGGTGCCTCATCATGGGGACAATGACCCACCTGGAGAAAATGCTCTTTGAGACTGGGATAATGTTGGCGGAACTTTTCACTCCGTTGACGAGCATTCATCCAGGGATCGGCTTCGCCCCAAATGATCAGTAACGGAGCACTCAAACGGTTGAGAAGAACATCAACCGTATCACCTCGGGGAGATTTGAAAACTGAGGCGAAAACTTTGACAGCACCTGGATCGTCAGCAGGCCGTCGGATATCTTCAACCAACTCATCGGTAATAGCAGTCTGATCCAAATACACCTTCTGCAAGGTCTTGCGAATCACCGATCGCTGACGCACATACTGAAACAACATCCAACTTGGTAGAGGCTGCAAAAGTATAGAGCGAATTATTTGGCCAGTCAGCTTCTGAAGAGGATTAACCGGCCGAACCGATACATCCTCCTGAAAGGGACCAGCACTATTGAGTAAAATAACCCCAGCAACAGCTTCAGGGTAATCGGCGGCAAGGCAGAGGCTAGCATAACCACCGAGAGAGTTGCCTACGATCACAGCGGGTCGCCCAATAATATCCGCAATAAATGCTTGCAGTTGGTCGCGCCAGACCGTACCGCTATATTGCAAGTCAGGCTTGGCCGATCTGCCAAAACCTAGTAGATCAATTGCCCAGACTTCAAAGTCACCCATGAGATCACGGATGTTTTTGCGCCAATGATCAGTCGATGCCCCAAAACCGTGAACCAGCAGCAAGGGTGGATGATTCCCCTGCGATTTACCAGCCTTGACGTAATAAATACGATGGCCCTGCCAGATCCAGCTTTGCCCAGACGGGGGCGTTGCATTGTGGGGACTGTCTACGATCGCCGTTGCCATGGATATCTCAGCTTGTAACAAAATGTAAATCCATGATAACGAATCGCCATAGAGCTGCAGCAGCCTATGCAAAATCCTGCAAACTCTTGCGATTGTTCGAGAAAAGTGCCATAGCAGTCTATTCTCACAAACAGATAACAATTGTTCTGTTTGACAGTTCTGTTCAACAGCACAGGCCTCGCTAAAGACGTGATCCCTAAAAGTTTATGGCTGCTCTTTCCCGCCCGCGAAAACGCCCACGTGTTGTGAAAGCAACAGCACTCTGGTTTGAAAGAATTGTGGCGCTAATTGCCCTCTGTAACCTCATCCTTGTCCTATTCGACGTGAGCTACATTCGATTCCGGGACTTCTACTTAAAATTCTTGCCAGATTTCACAATGTGGTATGGCACAACCTTGAAGGGAATTGAACCAGAACGCTCCACCTCAACCTACCTGAAAACCGTTGCCGACTTAGAAGAACAAGTTGCACAAGCCAGTCTACAGTCCATTCAGGTAGAGACCTATTTGGATGACCTACGCGAACAAAGCGTAGCCATGATTGACGAAAATCCATTTGCCATCGCCAACAAATCCGGGACGCTGGAGCGCATCAAAAATTCTATGCGCGATCGCATCGGGGTTAACTCTGCTAAAGCTGCCTTCAGTGAATTTTGGAGCGAAGAACATCTCACCAAGAACGGCTGGCCGGAAGAGATTAGCTACTTCAACACAGAAATTAAACCCCTGATGGAAACCAACTACTTTCGCGGGATCGGGGAGAATGGCTTACCCAAAGATAATTTCTGGAAGATTGATAGCTGGTTTATTGCGTTCTTTATGCTTGAGCTATTGGCCAGAACGTTTTACGTCAGCCGTAAGTATAAAAATTACACCTGGCTGGATGCCATTTTGCTCCGTTGGTACGATTTACCTTTGCTGCTGCCCTTCTGGCGTTGGCTCCGTGTGATTCCCGTGACCGTACGCTTGAACCAATCACAACTCGTGAATTTGGTCCCCCTACGTAATCGAATTAACCGTATCTTGATCACAAACTTTGCCGTGGAACTCACTGAGGTCGTTGTATTAAGAGTCATCGACCAAGTTCAAAACCTAATTCAAGAGGGAGACATCGCTCGACGCCTTTTAACCGTAGGCAACGATCAGTATGTCGATATCAATAATGTGAATGAGGTGCAAGCGATCGTAAGCCGCCTTGCTTCATTAATGTTCTATCAAGTTTTACCCAAAGTAAAACCTGAAATTGACGCCCTCTTGCAACACAACGTTACAAAAGCATTTGATCAGGCTCCGGGCTACCAAGGGTTTCGCCAGCTACCAGGGATTGGGAATTTGCCCGATCAAATTTCCCAGCAAGTCGTGAGTCTGTTCTCTCAAAACCTTTACCAAGTTTTAACCGGAGCCCTAGAGGACGAAGAGGGCGGTGTTCTAACCCAACAGCTAATCGATAAAATCGCCGACACTGTACGCACTGAAATTCAAGAGAATCGTACCCTTGAAGATCTCCAAACTTGGACAATCGCGCTCTTGGAAGAAATCAAGATCAACTATGTTCGCCAACTGTCTGTAGAAGATGTTGAACGACTGATGGAAGAAAATTATCGGATTTACAACATTACTCAAGGACGCCAGTGACGATAAACGCTGTATCGACAATTATGCGCTAACATTGCTGACTGGACGGATATGCATTTATCTGTTCCTCCCTGATTCTGAAATTCGTGGGAAGTGGGGTCGCACCCACTTTTTTATTGGAGTTTTGTATGGCTCACCCTCTCATACCCCAAGTCCTCAATCTAGCTGCTCCTTTGGCGGAACGCTTGGGTCTGGATGTGGTGGATGCCGTTTTTCAAACCAATCATTCCCCTCCTGTACTACGGATTAATGTGCGGAATTGCCAGCAGGAAGATACGAGTTTGGAAGATTGCGAACACATGAGTCAGGCATTGGAAGCTGTTCTTGATGAGACCGAACTTCTTCCAGATGCCTATGTCCTAGAAGTATCCAGTCCTGGAATTTCGCCGCTACTGTCATCCGATCGCGACTTTATCGCCTTCAAGGGATTCATGGTGGAAGTGAAATTGACAGAAGCTTATAAAAGTCGCCAGACTTGGCTAGGACAGCTCGTGAAGCGCGACGAGGACATGCTGCACCTGAGCCTTAAAGGAAGACCTATTAAATTACCCAGATCCCTGGTGGAAGTAGTGCAACTCAGTGATCAGCCACCTGATTAAAAAGTCTCCAAAGCTATCAACTGAAACTGCTTAAACCCTGCGATCGCCACCATTTTTTGAGGAAGTTTGAACATGTCTCTAGTCAGCCTGCCCAATCTACAGGACCTCATTGATAGCATTAGCCGCGAGAGAAACTTGCCCAAGCATGCTGTTGAAAATGCCCTCAGAGAAGCTTTGCTCAAAGGGTATGAGCGTTTTCGCCGCACCCAACGTTTGGCCGAGGGATTCCACTTCGAAGAAGACTATTTCGATAACTTTGATGTTGAACTCGATACCGAATATGAAGATGAGCAAGGTTTCCGTGTTCTGGCAACCAAAACAATTGTGGATGAAGTGACCAGTGCCGACCACCAGATTGCCTTGGCAGAGGTTCTAGAAGTTGCTCCAGAAGCCCAAATAGGCGACACGGTGGTTTTGGATGTTACGCCTGAACAGAAAGACTTTGGGCGTATGGCAGCTATTCAGACAAAACAGGTCTTGGCCCAAAAACTTCGAGACCAGCAGCGTAAGCTCATCCAGGAAGAATTCCAAGATCTGGAAGGCACTATTTTGATGGCGACTGTGCAACGATTTGAGCGGCAGTCAGTCATCATGACCATCAGCAGTGGCTCGGGTCAACCGGAAGTAGAAGCTGAACTCTTGAAACGGGATCAGTTACCCAATGATAACTATCGTCCCAATTCTAAATTTCGAGTCGTCCTCAAAAGGGTTTCTGAAGGCTCTCACCGCGGGCCTCAGCTTTTAGTATCCAGGGCAGATGCAGCCCTTGTGGTCGAACTTTTCTCGAACGAAGTTCCTGAAATCGAAGATGAAATTGTCCGCATAGTCGCTGTTGCCCGCGAAGCAAATCCACCGTCCCGGTCAGTTGGGCCGCGCACCAAGATTGCAGTCGACACGGCTGAAAGGGATGTCGATCCGGTTGGGGCCTGCATTGGTGCTCGAGGCTCTCGCATTCAAGTCGTTGTCAACGAACTACGGGGTGAAAAAATTGATGTCATTCGATACTCTCTTGACCCTGCCACCTACATTGCTAATGCCCTGAGCCCAGCTCGCGTCGATGAAGTTCGCTTGATGAATCCCGAAGAACGGCAAGCGCACGTACTGGTACCAGAAGATCAACTAAGTTTAGCTATCGGTAAAGAAGGACAAAACGTGCGTTTAGCCGCAAGGCTTACAGGCTGGAAAATCGATATCAAAGATACGGCCAAATATGATCATGCAGAAGAAGATCGCAAGGTAGCAGAACTCCAAGCAGCACGTCAGGCAGAGGAAGAAGAAGCGGCCCGCATCGCGGCTGAAGAAGCCGCCGCCCTCGCAGCTGAAGAAGCCGCTTATGCCGCAGAGGACGCTGCTTATGAAGCCGAAAAAGCAGCTCGGATCGCCGCTCTGGCAGCTGCAGCAGAAGAGTTTACCCTGGACCAGGAGGAAGCTGAACCCGAGAGTTTGACACCGGCAGAAGAGTCTAGTTTGGATACAGTAGATGATGAAGATACGGCAACACTGCCAGCTGACCCAGCAGCATCAGATGTAGACACCAGCGAGGAATTTGAAGCCGAGGCAGAAACAGCGTTTCATACGGAAGATGAGACTCCTGTGATGAAGACTGTAGAAGATGAAGAGGAGGCAGAAATCTGAGTCTGAAAATTATGAAGCCTAATTATCGACGCTGCATTAGCTGTCGAGAAATTGCTCCTAAAGAAGCTTTTTGGCGTATTGTGAGGGTTTATCCAAACCGAACAGTACAATTAGATAAGGGAACAGGGCGATCTGCTTATCTCTGCCCCAAGGCGGCTTGCCTAAAGGCAGCGCAGAAGAAAAATCGTTTGGGACGTTCCCTACGTACAGCAGTTCCCGAGAACATTTATGACCAGCTCTGGCAGCGACTGATGTCGTCATCAGCTAATGCCTTGGAGCAGGAAGAGATGATTTCTGGAAACTAGAGCTGTATCAAAGTCACAACCACCCCTAGCAAAACTGGTATCGAGCTGGACTACTCCGTTTTGGATAGAGTTTGATAGCATCGTACTCTGTCCCCAATAATTCGAAAGAGTCAACTTTTGTAGGCTCTGAAGATGTATCGGCCTAGTTTTGATAGCTTGAATGTGGTGTTGTGGCAACCTGTCACAATGAGTAGATGTAAGTTTCGTCTAGCAAAGCAGGTTTGTTCTATGGCATAGCGGTATTCACGAGGGAGATTTGGATGAACAACGGTAGAGTCAGAATATATGAGTTATCAAAGGAACTCAATTTGGAAAATAAGGATATTCTGGCAATCTGCGATCGCTTAGATATTGCAGCAAAAAGTCACAGCAGCACAATTACTGATGAAGATGCACTTCGTATTCGCGGTGAACTCAAACAAACTGCTGGTAAGACGCTCGATAAACCTGTAAGACCCTCTCCGCCACCGCGTCGGCCTAATTCAGGAGCAAAGGAAACGCCCCGTCCGAAAAAACCACAGCAGCAAATTTTAGAAATTCGACGTCATCGTCCCAAGCCGCCGATCGCCAAAGCTCCAACTCCAGCGCGTTCTGAAAAGTCGGCAACCCTCCAGAATCGCACCAATCGGCCTGAAGAAAGTGCAGTTGCAACACCTAATCGACCGGTGTCGCGAATTGAAGCACCTGCAGCCCCAAAACCAAAACCACGACGCCCTCAAGCGCTCGAATCCAGTCGACCGGCCCCTCCTCCTGAAGAAATGGTGGCTGATACTCCCGTAGAACCCCCTACGGTGACGGCACCCACACCGCCCAGTCGGCCCAAACTTGAATTGGTGAGCCCACCCAGTCGACCTGAAAAGCCAGGACGTCCTAGTCGACCGGTGAAGAAACGCGATCGGAGTAGCGGCCCTAAAGGGGACGCACCATCGAGGGACGTAGAAACCACCTCGCCACAAAGAATCGCAATTCGCGAAGTTGACGAAGAAGCAGGAACCTCTCAGGAACTAAAGCCAAAGCCAGAACTGAGACGACCTCGGCCCAAACGTCCAGATCCAGCTAGAGAAGCAACTCAGGGCGATGACCTTGAGGAAACAGCGGATACACAACCTATTCTGGGTGATGTTGCAGAGGAGACGACGCTGCGACGTCCTTCGCCCCCTCGTCAGAAACGTAAAAACAAGGAGCGCGATACACCGGATGAGCCAGAACAACAGAAATCTGGCAAAGGGAGTAAAGGCAAGCGTCGTGGACACAACTTTATCGAAGATGAAGAGGATGTTTTAGCCGATCTTGATGATGTTGCAGGCGAAGATAACGAATCCGGTACACCATCAGCACTGAGCATGTCGTTGGCTCGTCCGCCCAAACCAAAATCTAAAGCAGGGCCTAAGCCAACCAGTACACCCCGGTCCCATAAGCCTCAGCAGCGGGATAGTGGGCGTAATCATCGGCGGGGACGTCGTGACCAAGAGGTTAAAGAAGAACGACCTGAACTGGTTACGCTGACAACTGGTCTGAGCGTTCACGAGTTGGCGAACCTCATCGTGGTTCCCGAAACGGAAATCATTAAGTCCCTTTTCTTTAAGGGGATTGCCACAAATATCAACCAAACGCTCGATATTGACACCGCCAAGATGGTGGCTGAAGAATTTGACATTATGGTTGAGACTGCTGAGGCAGAATCAGAAGCTAAGAAAGTTACTGAAATGTTGGATGCTGGTGACTTAGAAAATCTAAGTCGGCGGCCCCCTGTAGTCACCATCATGGGTCACGTAGACCACGGCAAAACCACACTCTTAGACTCGATTCGTCAAACAAAAGTCGCCCAGGGAGAAGCAGGTGGCATTACCCAGCATATTGGGGCCTACCATGTCGACGTGGAACACGATGGCCAAAGTCAACAAATTGTCTTTCTTGACACGCCAGGTCACGAAGCCTTTACAGCAATGAGGGCACGTGGCGCAAGAGTCACAGACATTGCCATTCTTGTCGTAGCAGCTGATGATGGCGTACGTCCTCAAACAATTGAAGCCATTAGTCACGCCAAGGCTGCTGGTGTGCCCATTGTAGTTGCCGTCAACAAAATTGATAAGGAGACCGCGCAACCCGATCGGGTCAAGCAAGAACTCATGGAACATAGCCTTGTTCCTGAGGAATGGGGTGGTGACACCATCATGGTCCCCGTAAGCGCGATCACCGGGGAAAATCTGGATACCTTACTCGAAATGCTACTTCTAGTCTCTGAGGTAGAGGATCTCCACGCTAACCCTGATCGCTTAGCCAAAGGAAGCGTGATTGAAGCCAACTTGGACAAAGCAAGGGGGCCAGTAGCGACATTGTTGGTGCAAAATGGCACTTTACATGTAGGCGATAGCCTGGTTGTAGGCTCTGTTTTTGGTAAAGTCAGAGCCATGATTGACGATCGCGGTCAGCGGGTTAATGTTGCAGCTCCGTCCTTCGCAGTTGAGGTTTTGGGGCTTAGCGATGTCCCCTCTGCCGGTGATGAGTTTGATGTCTTCGCTGATGAGAAAGAAGCTCGTAGCGTAGCCGATTCGCGCTCTGCTGAGCAGCGACAGTCACGCCTACAACAGGCCATGGCATCCCGTCGCGTCACCCTTAGCAGCCTATCAGCTCAAGCACAGGAAGGCGATCTTAAGGAACTCAACCTGATTCTTAAGGCTGATGTTCAAGGATCGGTCGAGGCGATTCTCGCAGCTCTACAACAGCTCCCACAAAATGAAGTTCAAATTCGTGTGTTGTTAGGTGCGCCTGGTGAGATTAGTGAAACAGATGTTGACCTCGCGGCCGCGAGTGGCGCTGTATTAGTTGGTTTTAATACCACCCTGGCTTCTGGTGCTCGTCAAGCGGCAGATCAGCAAGGGGTTGATGTTCGTGATTACGACATCATCTACAACTTACTGGATGATATCCAGGGTGCCATGGAAGGTCTGCTTGAACCCGAATTAGTTGAAGAGTCGTTGGGTGAAGTCGAAGTCCGGGCTGTCTTCCCAGTGCGCCGTGGAACAGTAGCAGGTTGCTACGTTCTCTCTGGGAAAGTAAATCGCAACTGTCGAGTCCGTGTTCGCCGTGGTAATGATGTTATCTATGAAGGGAATCTTGATTCTCTAAAACGGATGAAAGACGATGTCAAAGAAGTGGCTGCTGGCTTCGAATGTGGTATCGGTATCGATAACTTCAATGCCTGGAAAGAAGGCGATTTGATCGATGCCTTCCGCTTAGTGACTCAACGTCGTAAACTGAGCCCCGACTAATCGTGTCATGACTTCACTCCGTCGCGATCCCTATCTCTGGATTCACCTGGCTGGTTTTGCAACCTTACCTCTTTGGTTGGATATATGCCTAGCGAGTTTAGCAGTTGGGGATCCGATAGTTCCTCCATGGCTTGAACTCGGCTTGCTGGGTATAACTGGGAGTGCTCCTATTCTGTGGATGCAGTGGCGTCGACCCTTCTATATTTTTAGCCTACTTGCGATCGCGATTCGCCCTGACAGGCTTGAGGACAACAGACGGCGACTATTATCACTACAGCAGACTTGGGTAACACGGCTGCTTGTATTCATAGCAGCCATGGGCCTACTCACCGTTCTGGCATTGCTTTATCAATTAGCTCCCATCGCTGCTACAACGTCACCATTTGTCGGCCAGTCCCGAACAACAGGTTGGCTAATTTGTGCAGCTAGTTTTTTACTGGCGAATCTTTTTGTACAAGTACCTGCTTCCATCCTACCTATGTTGATGGTGTCGCCGCAAAAACTCATGACGGTTCAACCCTATGAGCCTTCTCAAGTACTGCAGGACTTTACGATTTTTGGCATCAGAGTCTCTCGCATTTTGCCAGCGTTCACCGCATCCTCATCGCCAACGGAATTCTTAACCTCTGTGAATTCTAACGATGCTGGAGAAAACACATCTGAAGACATGTCAGAGCACCTTATCAATACAGACAATATCGAAGCAGTAGTACCAACAGAAAGCACGTCTTCGCGTTCTAGCGTCGTCTAAGGCAATGTTACTGATGGGGTGACTCCACACATGCCAAACTGTAACAGCTAAGTAGCGTAGGCAAAATTTTTTATAATAATCTCTAATTTATTGCAAAGTGTGGTTGTTCACACAATGTCATCACAATTCCGTGCGTTATGCTTAGGGTATCTTGAAATTTTGCGCGCTAGCTGCATTCTTCTGTGAAAGTATACTGGCGTCGCAAACTCTTTATAGATGGGTTTGTTCTATCACTTTGGAAGTGTATATGGCCATGTTCCCTTCAGCAACAATACGCAACGACTCTGAAGACGCTGAGATTTGGGCAAGTCTTAGGGATGCAATCGCGAGCAGTTCTGGTTTTCAAGGCTGGAAACAACAACAAGAAGAACGTTCTCTCGAAACTCAGCCATTAGATAAACTTGTACGCCTCTATCTGCGCGAAACATTAGAGACATTAGCCTACTAATTTTTCATCCGGCAAACAAGAATTGCCAGATCAAGCGTGCCAATCATCATAAACGATTACCAGGTCTATCTTGCTTGTATCAAGCTTAAGCCTTGTCCTTTGAAATAACGCATCCAGAATCTTAAGTTTGACCTCGACATATATCGACAGCTTCATTTTATGAAACTGTCGATATATTTTTTAGCTACTAAGTTGCGAGAGTTGTTATAGATCTATCGCGACTTGCTTTGTTACTAACCTGCCGCGATTTTTAAAATGCATCGACCTCATTCGAACAGATTACTCCCTGTTTTTGCAAAACTTGAATGAGCCAATCTCCCAACGTGTCCTGCCCCAGGCAACTAATCAGACGAGTCGATATGCCAAGTTTGGCAAGGGCTGCAGCCACAGTCGCCGGTGCACCACCAGGATGATCAGTCCACGTTTTGGCCAGATCGGTCCGATTTGCACCAACCTCGAACAGACAATCAACTAAACATTCTCCAAAACAAATAACAGATTCGGTCACGGTAGCTTCCTAAAAACATATGTTTCAATTCGCCGAGACAGCCTCATCAAAAGTGAGAAATCAGGCTTATTCACGAATGCCTTGAGCAATCCGTTCGCCAGTTATTATCTTGTTATACCGTCAACAATCGCAGGTCAAGGCTTCTGCAAACGCTTGATGACTCACCGCGCTAATGCAAATTAGGCTGGCGACACCATCCTTCGATCAGCCGACAGGATCTTATCCTTCACTCATTTGAGGGTGTTTGAGCATAGCACGTAGCTGCGAGCCCATAGCACTCGCGTGCCTCGTAGAATTTAGCAAGCTGCTGAAAGAACGGGGCGATCGCCTCGGGGGTCGCTGCAGTCACATACTGCTCAAGCACCATTTCGTAGGGCATCGCCACAATATCGCCCTGATTGCTCTGTTCACCCAATTGCATAATTAAATCCAACACATCTGCTAGCAACTCTGGAGTGCTCTCATGCAGGGGCCGTTCTAACAGACTATCGATCACCGATTCATAGGCAGCCAAAGCAAACATGTATTCCTGGTTTTGAGCATAGAGTTGGCCGAGATGCAAAACAACGTGATCCTCGTTGATCGAATCAGCCAAGGTCATATAAAGGCTCAATGCTTGATTCAAACAATCTTCAGCTTGAGAAAAGTGGTGCAGTTCAAGATGGCTGACCCCGAGTTGATAGGCTGCTAGAGCATAGGCTTCGAGTAAGGTAGTGTTCTCAAGCACAGCAACCGCTGCCTGACTACAGGCGATCGCCTGTTCATACTGCTGGATTTCTAGATAAACAGCACTCAAACCATTCAAACTCCTACCCATGCCGATCTCATCTTCCGCTTGCGTATATGTCTGCAAGGCTGCTCGTAAGTGCTCAAGTGCCTGATCGAACTGATGCTCATTACAGCAGTGAACCCCCTGTTCTAGAAGGTTGTGAGCCATTGAGGCAGCTTCAACCAGAGACATCGAAGCAGCACAGGCTGCTGAGTAGTTAGGCATTGTACTGTACCAACAAGCTGGGGTAGCCATCGGTTGTGTCGTTTGGTCAGTGTGGAGAAATTGTTGGGGATACATATCAGAATACTCAAAGAGGCTTCATAGGGATCTACGTCCGGAAGCGAGAAGCTTATGCACTTTTTAGCAAAGTTTCCTGAAGCGAGTCAGCAACTTTCCAGTCAGCATACTGATTGAATCCGCCAAGCCAACATAACAATCGGGCAGGATGCACTACTTACTAACTTAGATGAAACAAAACCGTTACGCCAGTTGCACAGGGGGAATAGTTTGCAGTGCGTGTGCATAACACTCAAACGCCAAACCGTAGCGAGTTTGCGACTCATGGAATTTTCCTAACTGTTGAAAAATCTCAGCTATATTAGCCGCATAACCTTTATCGCTGTAGTACTCTACTAGCTTTTTGGAAGGCGCTGTTTCGAGGGTGGTGTGCCCCGTTGCCTCACTTAATCGCAAAATTAAGCTGAGGACTTCCAAAACTAGCGCTTGAGTCTCCTGGAAAGGAAACTTCAGCAGATCATCTAAAACTGACTCATAACAAGCTAAAGCAAACATAAATTCTTGACGCTGAGCATACAGAAGACCCAAGTGCAGGACAACTCGGTTCTCATTCAGAACATCACCCAAAGCGTTATATCGCGTCAATGCCTGGTCAAGATAGTACTCAGCCTCAGACAAGTTTGCTAGCTGAAGATGGCTAACACCTAACTGATAAACTGCTAAAGCCAAATCTTCTGGTGTTCCAGTATCCTCCAGCACGGAGACAGACGCTTGACTGTACGCTAGCGATCGCTCGTATTCCTGTGCCTCTAAATAAACAGCACTGAGACCATTCAAGCTCTTGCCCACACCCACTAGATTTTGATCGCGGGTATATGTCTGCAACGCCGCTTCGAAGTTCTTCAACGCTTTATCAAACCGCCGCTGAGCAAAGTGCTGCATGCCCCATCGCAGGGCTGTCTGAGCATCAGATGCTGGTTTATAGCTCAACACTGGCAACGTATCACACCAACGAGCTGCGATCGAAACCGGCTGTGCTGTTTGATAAAAGTGAAGCAAAAGTTGGGGACACATCATCAAATACCTATTGGAAGTGAACTTATAGGTATTTACATCTGGCAGTGGGAAGGTTATTCAATTCGGGGAAAATAGCGAGGCAGATTGAATAGGAAGCAGCGTGGGTTGGCAGGAAGTGGAGTTTTAAATTGCCAAACTTTGAGTTTGGGATTGCACCTATCACTCAAAACTGAGCCCTTAAAACTCCCACTGCCAACCACGAGGTATCAATCACAAATTCGCTCATAAGCCGTAGCGATCGCTGCCGCTGCAACTTCTGAAGTATCCTGTAGCGGAACCACTTCGGCCCAAGCATCGACAGCGAGTCCGCGTTGCCAAAAATAATCAGCCCGGGCCAAGACAATCGCTTCTTCAGACTGGCCAGCCGTCTGCATCTCGTTTTCCAGCTCCAGGAGATCGAAAGCAACCTCGACACGGTCTTCAAGCTCTAGCAAAGTAAAGCTTCGGGCCTCAAAATCATTAGCATTCTGAGGGTTCTCAGCTCGGAGCGTGTACAAAGTACCAGAACGCAAGGGTGGCCCCGTATAGCTAACGGTCTCCGATTCATTCGGAGACGACGTCCATAATGGCTCGTCACTATCTGCACTGGATAGAACAAAATGGCGCAGATCGCCTTGAATAACAAAATCAGGGCGATAGTTCCAGACAGGTGTCGTTGTCTGTACATCGAACGCAACTAGGCAAAACTCACTGCCTCCCCTTTTGGTCCTCGGGGGTTCGTTGGCATCTGGGTTGACGGCCAAACCTCGCAGCCAATCTAAAAAAGTAGCGTCTGCTTCAGTGGAGGATCTATCTGTTTCTTCAGTCGATGATTGCGCCCAACTCGGTAAGCTTAGTCCACCGACGCCCAGCACAGTAGTCATCATCAGAGTACTCGTGGTTACTGTTTTCCAAATTGGTTTCCAGGTCATGATTTCAGTCTCCAAATGCGCGGTAATCCGTAAATCCAAACAGTGGCAGTAGGTAGTAGCCACGGCAAGAGTAATCCTGTGGTGATGGTGGCTTGCAAACTTATCCAGCCATATCCAGTTGTGAGAGCAATAAGGAACAACATTCCTCGCCGTTGAGTCTTGAGCGGTGAAATGCTGTGGATCGCGATCGCTGGACCGACTAATGCGGCCACTCCTACTAACCACAACACCGGAACCGGAAAAACCAGATGAGATTGCAATTGATGATGCACGTCGTAAGCCATGGCTTCCACTCCAGCCAGGGTCTTTTCTGGAGTTGGGTCACTGCCTTGAATACGCCAGTAAGCAGTTGCCAGAGGCGTTGGGTAAATGTCAGACGCTGGCGCATAAACCCCACCTTCGACATAGCCGACTCCCCCAATCAATATGACTGAAGCATTGGCGATCGCAGCGGCCGTTTCTGCGTCTACCGCATCCGTCATTAATTCATGCGCCGACACCCGATAAAAAACCCGATTGGGCGGCAAGGAAAAGTCTAGAATCGGGCGCAACCATCGCTGTTGCAATGGCGATGAAAAAGCCGTTACCGCCGATATACGACGCTGAGCAACAGCTTGAAGAGCAGGATCCTCAGAAGCCGCGATCGCAGCCATTAAGTCCGCACGTAAAAGCATACGGCGAGTCAGAGAAGGTGTTGGAGCTCCGGCTGTTTGGTGATGCCGAGCCGTTAGTGCGAGGAGATAAGGAAACGGACAAAGATCACGACACACTTCCTGTTCCCAAGGCAGCATCAGATACCATTGAGGTGCATTGGTATAAGCCTGCATAGCCCAGGCGCGATCGATAATTTGCGACTCTGGATTAACCCCGGTTTCCTGCTCGCCCTCAATGACGGCACTGAATATAAGCCAAGCGCCCGTCTCCTCAACCGTCTCACGGACAGTTGCCGCCAAGATAGGTGCTAAATCTGGCTGTGGAAAGTCAAGCAGATAGTCAATACCAATAACGCGGGCCTGAAGCTGAGTCAACGACTCCAGCAAACTGGCTAAGTACCCCAAATGAATGGGTGAAATATTGACCAAATCTGATGATTCTCGTCGCGAAGCATCGTCTATTTGGACCAACACGACCTCAGGCGGCACTGTCGGTAACTGTCGTGTCACGTTACGGTATATCGCTTGCGTTAACAAACGACTCGAGAGCAGCGTTTCCCGAACACTCGGAAGTACACTCAGCACCACAACAACTCCCAGTGCCAGCGCTTGCTTAGTGTCGGGCAACCATTGCTGTATTACCTGTTGCCACCCCTGAGCCCGAATCTGGAAAGGAACCGAATCCGGATGGCGAAATAGCGAGGGGACAAGATAAGCCGAGGGATAGGTTAAGTGCTGATCGAGTTTGAGAAAGCGGCAGGCATCTTGCAAAGCATCCTGCACATCCCGATGCTTCGCTAGGGACTGCAGAAACTGCAACAAAAAGCTCTGAGCCACTTGATTGTGAATCGGTTCGCGCATAATGGCGACCTGGCTCAGGCCCATTTCAATCAAGGCATCAGCAATCGTCAACCCCGAACAGGAATTAAATAGCGCAAATTGCAATCCATGAGCTTGTGCTGTTTGTAAATAGGGGTGGAGTTCGCGGATCGCCAGCGCTGTTTGAGGGGCGACGTAAATATGTCCAGCCACATCATCCGCTTCGTTACTGTGTCCCGCAAAAAAAAGCACATCCCATCCCAGCGGATCGGCGATCGCCTGACAAATAGACTGCTTGAGGGAAACCGTATCTTGTCCCGGAGCCCAACCAACAAACGTGATATCAACCAGGGATTGGAGTGATCTTAGAGCGCGGCGATCACCGGCGAAATTAAGACCTGTCTCATCCCCCAAAATTACAAGGACTCGGGTTTTGCGACGCTGAGGCGCAGACGCTTGGGGAGCCAGACGAATATTGTTAGGTGAGCGAGCAATGCGAATCGAGCCACCACCAAACTCAGAAGCAATTTCCCAAGTTTCCCATGGCAATCGGGCCGTTTCTAACGGCGCACAGGTAAGAAATAGATCAATGGGCGTATCCCGAGCCGCAACACTGAGAGTTTTGCGGATATCTGTGAGTTCTCCTTGGCGAAGCCAGCGATGAAATTCCGAGAGTAAACGAGCCTCAGCTTGAACTAACTCACTATGCAAATCAGGACTCGAAGACCTGACCTGACCTACGACTCCCACACGACCTCGCAGCGATCGCTTGTAGAAATTCACATAGGCACGCTGCCATTGTTGATAACAGGTATTGAGTTGAACCGAATAAGGCACCTGAGCGCGGAGCCGCTGACCTCGTCCCCAAGTCAACTCAAACAGGCACACATCCTGGATTTTCTGAATGCTGAGCTGATAAGTCATGACGCAGCTTACAGGGTTGGCTGGAAGCCAAAAGCAGGGAGAGTCAGAGAGGCACCACCCTCTGGCGGCACTATCTCCAGAGTAAAGGATTCATCCCAAGTACCAAATACTTGAGCATATAGAAAAGTAGAGTCTGATCCGGCGGAAAAGATCTGTTGGGTCAACACTGAATCAGCATCACAAATGCGCAAGGTGAGTCCTGGAGGTAATCGATCGCCAGGCGATGGCCCCAAGAATACCATGAGGCTCCACTCTGGTGTCTCACCTTCAAAAACGTTCCAGATCAAAGCATAAAGGCGCAGGGGCATATCGGAGACTTGCACCTCGGTATAGGCAGCTCGAGCCCGAGCTGGGATTGCCACCCCTTGCGGTTCAATTTCAGCCAAAATGGTCTCGAGTTCTTGGTTAGGTGACCGCAAGGCTACTGCTGGGGTCAACGGATCTAACAACGTCCAGGCCAACTGTTGAGCGACCTCATCCAACTGATCGTTTAACCATCGCCCAACATTCATCACCCGCCGACTGAGCGGCAGAGCAGGCGCACTCGCAGTTACTGGCACCGTCTGCTCTAGAACCTGCGGTACATAGCTGAGATAAAACAAAGCACGATCAGGAGACAGATTGAAAGCTGTCAGCGGCACCCGATAATCACCATCTGCATTCCTAGAGGCAGCTTGACGCGGGACTTGTTGATTCTCCAAAGCTTGAACAACACGTACCTGCCCCAACTCTTCCTGAACTTCGACCAGTAACCAAAAGTGGATCGGCCGCACTCCCTCGACCATCCCCTGAGGCAACAGCAACCTATCGGGAGGCAAACTACCGACCGGCACAACACCAACCCCTAGACCATTGACCTGGAGTGTCATCGGCTGATCAGGACATTGATGTTCATCCAGCTCAATAGCATAAGGTGTGACTCCTTCCTCAAGCCATTGCTTGGCCCCCAACAAGGCCAGCGATCGCAAATAGCTTTGCCACTGTTCTTCACCTTCAGAAATATCGCGACACAAACCCATGGCCCACTCGAAAGCATTATCTGGCAAATGAATGACTTCTGCGAACGTCGTGAAATCCGGAAGTACAGATAGTGTGTTAACCATAGATCGGCTCCTTAAAAAACAGAGGCTGAGGATGGGCTGGGAATAACGGAGAACGCGTGTAAACTCTCACACAGTTGACGAGCAAAGAGGCTCTTCGCTGTACGATTTTGGGGAATTTTGGCTTCAGATTCAGCTTCGGCAATGAGACGATCAGCTTCTTCTGCTAAGAGTGCATCTAAGCGATCACCAATTTGTTGGAGCCGCTCTACCGAGGTGACGGCCAGCACCGCATCTTGGATGCGACCTTGCAGGTAGGCCAACAAAGTATTACGAACATCTGCCCGCAACCGTTTTAGGTTCATTAAGCGAGTCACCTGCACTTGAGTCGTTAAGCCCACATGTGGAGCGATCGCTTTCATGCCTTGTCCCTGGCAGTGAAACAACTCCAGAGCTTGTAAAAATACCTGATCCTTAGGGGCTTTTTTGCGCTGCAATTTCTCGCAATATGCCTGCAATGTTTGCGTCATGGCCTCTGCCAAGGCAACATTCACTTGCTTACGATAGGCCTGGAGAAAATCGGCTTGTTGGTGATCAGTTTCGCTCGGAGGGGACACCGACACGTCGGGATTTTCCAAGGCATCCAGGGATTCAGCCAAAGGGGTACCGCCACGAGCGTGGATACGATATTGACGCAGCCAGTAGGCCAGTTGCCTCAAGTTGGCAAGTACTCCTTGAGGCGCTGTTGTCTGGTCAATTTCCTGCAGTTGGGCTTCGCTGGGCTGGCGGCAACGCCCACCCTTACCACTCTGACGTTGCTGCAGGCGATCGCGCCGATAAACTTGGTGGTAGCGATTCAGCAACGCTTGGGCCACTTCCACTTCGGCAGGGGTCAAGGCATGAAATTCACCTAAAATTTTGGGCAGCTGACTCGGCGTCGTATCATTCAAGATGGCCCAGTCACTAACACGGTAAAGTCCGCGCTCAATCAGGAACTGATTCAGGTCAGACTGGTTGCGCGTTAGGTGCATAGCCCAGCTTTCTAAACTGGTTTTGCCGGGGGTAAAGGTCTCAATGATGTGAACACTAAGGGGGCGATAGCGACCCACAGGTTTACCATCATCGTCCAATACAAAGGGAAACAGGTCTGCTCCCTGAAACTGGTAATAGTCACCAAACTGGTTCACAAGCTGCAGGCAGGCTTGGCGAATCGCGTGGGAGACGCAACATCGTAGGCATAATAGTGCTGTAACATTTTCTTCTGGAGCCTGTCGCCATTGGGCCAGAAGGTAAGCCTGCAAAGAACGATCATCCCCATCTACCACTTGAGATAACGCTGACGGCTGGCTTTGAAGCCACATCCGAGCTACCTCAAGCAGTTGACGACGACACTGTCCAGTGCTGTCTAACCGTTGCAAATGCCAATAGTAAGAAACTACACTCATAAACTGTTATCAAGGGCGATCCTTACTGACCTTTTTAGGCTCTCGTAAGACTTTATTTCCGGCAGAGGAACACTTATTCAGAAATTGTAAGGGTTGCGTCACTTTGCCTTTATGAAATTGGTTCGAAACGCATGCGCCCCACATCCCTGGCATATATTCATTTTGCGAGATAGCGCTACATATTGTAAGAGAGGTGTGATGTAGAGAGGGTGTAATGAAATATCGTCTGCAGCCCTGATGACAAGAATTGGTAGCAAACCTGCTCATATTTCAATTGTGCCAGAGGCCATGCTAGCGATCGCCAATCACATATCAAGAATAGGCGTGCCCCATCATAAGGATGACCATACTGCCCTTTCAGCCATTATCTTGAGATGCGTTCCTTACGGCACGTTCTTTACCGTAGACCGTACATGCAGCTGCCCGTAGTAGCTCAACAATTCTCATGATGCGGATCGCGCCTGCCGCCAGCACTCACACCAACTCCCTGAACCAGCGATTGAGCCACGATATCTCTACTATCGTTTACAGAGACGTTCTATTCAGCGCTCAAGAAAAACAACTGACTGACAAAAATCACGCTTGTAGTTGGACTAGAACACAGCAAAACCAAACTTTGGCAAAGGTTTCGTTGGATTACGCTCCATCCTAACCAGTAACCTACGGCAAAAATACCGCCACTATTCCTTTGCCCCAACCCCCCTTCCACCCAACTACCCTTCCACTATCGAATTAGTCCGGAAACTTACGCCGTCGAGTCCTAGGACAGAATGAGATCAACAGAGTTTATCAGGCAGGCAGGTACAGAAAAGGAAGGGTTGAATATAAAAAACGACAGAGAATTCGTTCCCCTGTCGTTTGATCGCTTAGTTAAAGCCTGCAAATTTTAGACCACCTGGCGTCTTAAAAGTTGGGAACCACCAACAGTACCGACCAAAAGCAAACCAATCAGGGAAACTGGTTCAGGCACATCTTGACTCTCAACACCTTGTACAGAAATGGCATTAACATCAAAGCCATCGCCCTGCGTCACTGACTTATCTAGCAAGAGTACATAGTTGAATACTCCTTCTGGTGCATCCCCGGAATTAGTTGCACCCGCAGCAGTATTGTAAGCATTGTCATCAACATTAAAGATATCGCCAGCATAGGACCACTGAGAAAGGTCATTTGCCAGAGCATCCCAATCAGTTACATCATCAAAGTTACCGTAGTAGATATCAACTCTTTCATCATAGGAAGATTGGCTGGACTTATACCCCCAGGTTGTCTCCCAGAGAGTAACGTCACCCGCAAAATCCTGACCAAAGTCAAAAACGGCCCGTCCACCCAGACCTAAACTTAGGAAGTCTTTGTTGCCAGTGTATCCATTGGAGGAATCTGCCATTAACTCAGGACTACCTAGAGCATTAGAAGTATCTTCCCGATAACCCGACATGGATGTACCGTTATTGTCGTAATAAACAACATCGGTAGCAAAGAGTTGCATGGCCTGAGCACTACCAGCAGATCCCAAAACACATGCAGCTAAAGCTACAGGGGACATCCAGCGCAGGCAATCCACTCCAGAAAAGGAAGAGTGCAAAACAAAATCTTTAAGTCTCAGCTTGAACATCGATTTCCAGAAGGTTAAGATCTCCTCAAAACTATCTGAATCTAATCAAAAAAAACGACAGAGTTTATGCGGAAACTGACCTCTATTCTTCTAAGAATTCTGCAAAAAACTGCAATCGTCTCAATCAAAAAGAAACGATAAAGATCATGCTAAAAAGTTTAAATTAGCCCTTTATAAAATCCTCAAAAATTAGGCAAAGAGTGAGCCAAAAAAAATCGACTCCGAAAATATAACGAGAAATTCAAATACTTTTTTTAAATTCATCTTCTTTCAAGACTTTAGACTCGTAAATTCCGAACCCTCTAATCTGGATATTGCATGAAATCAAGGAGAAATTAAAGTAGGAAGTCAAATCTCACCGAACTTCTCAGTAATTATCCAGAGATATCATCATTTCCAGGAAATGAGTACCTTGTTTCACCTTCAAGTACTGGCTACTGTTCCTTCCTGAAAAACACGGCCAATGACTTCTTCAATTGGGGGATCTGTTACCGTCAAATCTTGAACAGCAACTTCGGCCAAGATACGGGAGACAGTTCGAGTTAGGGTATTGCGTTGAACAATAAGACGGGCAGAGCAACCCTCTAGCGTTTCGACTTCTCCATAGCGCGAGAGCTGGTAAGCATCAGTGGGATTCGCTAGCTCAACCTTGACCTCACGATAGGGAGCAAACTGAGCTAACAAGCTTTCAAGACTGCCATCATAGATAAGTTCTCCTTGATAAATCAGCAAAACCCGCTCACACAAAGCAGTAATATCAGCCATATAGTGGCTGGTGAGCAAAATTGTTGCCTCATAGCGACGATTGTATTCCCGCAAAAACTCTCGCACAGCGACCTGAGCATTCACATCGAGTCCCAAAGTCGGCTCATCCAAAAAGAGTACTTTGGGCCGGTGGAGCAGGGCCGCAAGCATTTCTGCTTTCATCCGCTCCCCTAGGGAAAGCTTACGGACTGGCTGGGTGAGTTTATCTTTGACATCAAGCATTTCTGCTAGCTCAGATACCCGATCGCGAAATGTGCGATCGCTCAGCCCATAAATAGCGCCGTTAATCCGTAGCGAATCTAATGCTGGTAAATCCCATAGCAACTGCTGCTTCTGACCCATCACTAGGGTGATTTGTCGCAGAAAGGAAGGCGTCCGACGAAACGGAATCTTACCAGCCACCTTCACTTTCCCACTGGAAGGATAGATGAGTCCCGTCAGCATTTTGAGGGTTGTCGTTTTACCCGCCCCATTGGGCCCTAAAAAACCAACGACTTCACCAGGCGCAATTTGAAACGAAACTTGGCGTACAGCTTCGACATTGCGATAAGTACGGCGAAAAAAATGTTGGAGAGTTCCTTTGAGGCCAGGCTCCTTGACAGCAACAGGATACACCTTTCTCAGGCCGTGAACGTCAATGACTGGCATATCGAATCAGCAACCCTCTTCATCAAGAAAATCTAAAATCCTGGGCGGATGGTATCTACACGACAGTAAAGATGACTTCACCTTCTTTATCATGCAGTCTAAATGTTGCGGTCAAGGAGCCAAAAGTATGGCACTCATAGATCTCGCAGAAACCGATCGTACCGCGATTCGTCGAGTCATCACTGCCCAACTTGAAGCTTTTCAAGCAGATGATGGCATTCAAGCATTTTTATACGCCGCACCCACTATCCGCCAACAGTTTAAGACGGTTGCTAATTTCATGCACATGGTGCGAAGCACCTATTATCCGGTTTACCGTCCTCGTGGGATTATCTTTAGCGCGTTAACTGAAATGCAAGGCTTTCCGGCCCAAACCCTGCTGGTGATGGACCAACAAGGGGGAATCGTTAAAGCCGTTTATCTCATGGAACGTCAGCGATCCAAAGATTGGCGCATTGCCGGCTGTTTTTTGGTTCCTGTGGAAGAGGTGTAGTCGTTGGTAGGTGGTAGTGAGTCGTTGATACTTCATAGTTCATAGTTCGTGATTCATCGCCAACCATCAACCATTAATCAACAACGCGTACAACCTAGTAGCCACTCAAGCTCCCCTTGCTCTTGGCCACTTTCTCGGACCAGCGAAAAACGAGTAATCCGAGACTCAAGTAAGCCAGACCATTCAGGAATGCGAAGATCAAACTCGACCAATTGAGGCCAATATCACGTGCCATCAAGTCACGTAGCAGTCCAGTACTGGGCAACATGGGCAGCAAATAGCGCAGGTACTGCATCGGACCGGTCCATTCTTCGACAGGTGCTGCGAGTAAAAACAGCAGCACAAACTGAAAAACACCCAAGACCTGCTGAACGCGTTTAAAGACCAGAGCACAGCCTCCCATGAAGAAGGCGAGGCCATACCCTGCCATCACGAGTGAAAGTAAGGGAAACACCAGTGTGAAGGGGAACGAAAGGCGACTACCCGTGATGCCAGTCAGAATTGCCACAATACCAACAATAAGAACTAGTCGCAGGACAAGACTCGCAAAGGCTCGGGCCAGAAAAACGCGGGGGGCACCGAAGGGTGAAAGGAAGACTTGTTCTAATGTCCCAGTCTGTGCCTCTGATTGGAGACCGATCGCAATGTCATTAATGATATATAGGGTGAGTGACCACAGGACATAGCCCACGACGACGGCATCGAGGCGATCGCCAAAAGCAAACCCCGGACCCACCATATACTTGGCACTGAGAAAGAGCCCATAAAAGACGGAAGTGGTAATCACGACACCCGCAATGACTTCTGCTGGGTAGCGAATGAACTGAATCCAGGTTCGCTTCAGTTCACCAATAAGTAAGTCCATGGTTTATGTCAGTTCCTGTGTATCTTGAACCAGTTTGAGAAAAACTTGGGTTAAATCAGCGCGATCGCGCTGCACTGAAATGATTGGCAGCGGCTTCAAAACGGCTAGCAAGGCATACAGAGACTCTGGGGATCCTGCGAAGGTAATCTTTGAGTCGTGAATGCCACCTCCTAGCGCAACAATTTCCTGGCATTGCTGAGGCGTCAACGAGCCCTCCACTTCCAGGTAGTAAGTCGAACCCGAGAATTCTTGCAGCAGCGCTTGGGTCGGCTGTTCGGCAATGATGCGTCCTTGCCGGATAATGGCCACGCGGTCAGATAGTTCTTCGGCCACATCTAACTGGTGAGTCGTCAATAGAATGGCACAGCCTTCGCTAGAAATTTGACGCACCAGCTGCTTGACGGTCTCGCTAGCTTCTACATCCAGGCCCAGAGTAGGTTCGTCCAACAGCAGCAGTTGAGGATTATGAATTAGGGAAACGGCGATCGCCACCTTTTGCTGCATTCCTCGCGACAGCTTTTGGACCGGAGTTTGCCATTTATCTTGCAAACCAAATCGGGCAAGGAGTTCAGCTCCCCGCCGACGTGCCACTTTTCGCGGTACCTGCCGCAACACGCCAAAATATTCCAAATTCTCTGCTGGTGTGAGACGCCAATACAGATTACGATTCCCTTCTAAAACGGCCCCAATTTGACGCAGCGCTCTTGCCTGCCGATGCGGGTCTTCGCCCAGGATGCTAACCTGGCCACGATCAGGACGTACCAAGCCAGCAATCATCTTGATTGTCGTCGTCTTACCGGCTCCATTCGGCCCCAAAAAGGCCAGTACTTCTCCTTGGCGCAGGGTCAGCGATACGCCCCTTACGGCTTCAAAGCGCCGCTTCCCTCGACCATAGGATTTAGCCAAGTCACGGGTCGTTAATACCAGCGGACGGTCAGGTACCTGAACCTGTCCACGAAACGATGAGCGTTCCACTAGCTGCACAATACATCCTCAGGCAAATTGTTCTTTACTAATCTTAATACTTTACCCAGAATGAGGAGAGCGATCGCAAATGGCATCGCTAAAATCAAGGCACTGTAACCACTACTTGGCCAATGCCCTCTCCTTTCCCTGGTATGGATCCCTATCTGGAAGGCTACTTGTGGCCAGATGTTCATAATGCTTTAGCAGCTAAGATTCGACAGCTCCTCGCCCCTCAACTTCAACCCCGCTACGTGGCCCGCTTAGAGCTATACGTTGTAGAAGATGAATTTCCCGAAAATGAAGTCGGCATTATTTATCCCGATGTCGAAGTTATCGAGAGAAGGCAAGCCCAGCAAGCAACAGAGCTTCAGACTTCCGGGAACCTGGCTATCACGCCCGCTCCGCTGACGATTCCTTTTATCAGTTCAGTCCCCGTGAGAATTCCTACGGTTGAAATCCGCGATACCCGCGAAAACCTTTTGGTGACCTGCATTGAGATTCTATCGCCCGTCAATAAGCGTAACCCTGGGCTAGCCCGCTATCGCCAAAAGCGGCAGCGACTCCATCAAGCGGGCGTTCACGTACTCGAGATTGATTTGTTGCGCCGGGGACAACGACCATTTACCCATTCAACACTGACAACTATTGCCTATGCCATTGCTCTCACGCGAGCTGAGAAAAGTGTTGTAGAAATTTGGCCCCTGAAATTACCAGATCCGCTACCCGTCATTCCCATCCCCCTGAAAAGTCCTGACCCGGATGTTCCCCTCGATCTATCGACTGCGCTCACCGCAATCTATGACGAAGCGTTTTACAGGCTATCGATTGACTACACCCAAAACCCACCACCCCCTGATCTGTCAGAGACCGATCGCACCTGGCTCACAACACTGCTTAGCTCATAGACAGAATCCCCTCGTACAGGCGCAAGATTTTGCGCCTCCAAAAGATTTTGCGCACCTTCACAAAATTGCGCGCCCCTTTGATGCGAACACAAAATCTTGCCCCATACCGATGCCTCTCCCCTCCTACCCATCCACCCAAATCGCTAATCATGTCAAAATCAACCTTGGGGTTTAAGGGAAAGCATTTGTGAAATTAGCATTTATTATTGATCCCATCCATCTATTGGATCCGGGACATGATACCAGTGTGGCCTTAATGGAGGCAGCTCAGATCTTAGGCCACGAAGTCTGGATAACTCAGGCAAATTGGCTGGGGGTTGAAGGGGGTAAAGCCACCGCCCGAATGCAGCCCCTCACCTTAAAACCTGTGACCCTAGAAAAGGGGCTTTGGGTAGCTGATAAGGATTGGTATAGCCTAGGCGCGATCGCCTACCAGCCCATGGAAACCATGGATGCCGTTTTCATGCGTACTGATCCACCAGTCACAGTCCCTTATCTCTACGCCACCTACATCCTCGACTATATTGACCCGACGCAAACACTCGTTGTGAACTCGCCTCAGGGCATCCGGGCTGCGAACGAAAAGATGTATGCCTTGCAGTTCACCCAAGCCATCCCAGAAACCATCGTGAGTCAAGACAAAACAGTCATTCAAGAGACGGTTAAACGTTGGGGGCGGGCTGTGCTCAAACCGCTCGGAGGCAAAGGGGGCGAGGGGATTCTTTTTTTAGAAACCGGCGATCGCAATTTCAATTCAATGATTGAAATTAGCACCAGTCGTGGACGTGAGCCCGTGATGATTCAGACGTATCTGCCAGAAGCAAAAGACGGGGACAAGCGGATTATTTTGCTGCATGGCGAACCCATTGGAGCGGTGAATCGGATTCCCACGGGCAATGAGTTTCGGGGCAATATGGCCGTGGGTGGGAGAGTTGCTGAAACGGAAATCACAGCGCGCGATCGCGAAATTTGTAGCCAACTTGCCCCCATCCTGCGCCGCGATGGCTTAATCTTCGTAGGTATCGATGTAATTGGTGGCTACTTAACAGAAGTGAATGTTACGAGCCCGACCGGTATTCGCGAAATTGATCGACTGCATAGTGTCAGTCTGGGGCAGCAAGTCATCGAGTGGGTCGTCAATCGGCAAAATTAGAAGGGGCAAGGCATCTATATCCAGGAACTGAGTCCTTATGAAAAAGCAGCAGACAGTCATTCGCTGCGCTACCAGAAGCCAGGTTCCTGAGGCGAGATGTTCTTTGATTTGAATTACGCTAAGGAAAAATCTTTCTTGCTAACTCAGAAGTTTTCCTTACAAGTGCTTCGACGATACAAGATGTGATGAGAGAGGTTAAAGCAGTGAGTCAACGTCGAATTATTCTTCCTAGACAGTTTGGCCGACGACGGTTTGTCCAGTACAGCTCTTTAACAGTCGGTGCTGGCATCATTGCTGCATGTACCGGCACGACGACTACCAGCGATTCCGCACCGACAGACACTGCGGAGCCCGAAGACACTGCGGCAGCTCCGGCAGAAGCAACGCCCGCTAGCGGTGAATTAGTCCAAGTGACTTATGGAACTAACTGGTATGCCCAAGCTGAACATGGCGGTTTTTATCAAGCCGTCGCTACCGGCATCTACGAAGAGCATGGCTTAGATGTCACGATTGAAATGGGTGGTCCCCAAGTCAATGGCACACAGCTTCTGATGGGAGGCGCGATCGACTTCTTCATGGGTTATGGTTCTGATGCTTTGAAAGCCATTGCCGAAGGAATTCCCAAAATTACTGTAGCCTCGATTTTCCAAAAAGATCCGCAAATCATACTGGCCCACCCCGATCAGGGCATTGAAACGTTAGAAGATTTACAAGGTAAACCCATTTTCATTTCTTCGGCTGCCAATGTGACTTACTGGCCCTTGCTGGCAGCGAAGTATGGCTTTACAGAGGATATGAAGCGAACGTATAACTTCAACTCTGGGCCATTTTTGGCGGATAAAAATTCCGCCCAACAAGGTTACCTCAGCTCCGAACCACTCGCGATTGAAAAAGAAGGCGGCTTTACACCCGTCGTCTTTTTATTAGCCGATTACGGCTATGAGCCTTACTCCACCACTATCGAAACGCGCAAAGAACTGGTGGACAGCGATCCTGATCTCGTACAGCGCTTTGTTGATGCTTCGATTAAGGGCTGGTACAGCTATCTAGAGGGTGATCCAACCCCAGGGAATGAACTGATTAAAGCAGCCAATCCTGAAATGACGGATGAGCAAATTGCCTATGGCATTGAGAAAATGAAAGAGTACGGCATTGTCGTATCTGGTGATGCTGAAGAACAAGGGATCGGAGCCATGACCGAGACCCGTTGGAAATCTTTCTTCGATACTTTGGTGGAAGCTGGCGTCGCTAGCGCTGATACTGATTACACCCAGGCATTCAGCTTAGACTTTGTGAATAAAGGTTCAGAATATTACAAGGGGTAGAAGAGAAGAAGAAAAAGTAAGGGTGGACGGGATTGAAGTCGGAAGTCGGAAGTCGGAAGTCGGAAGTCGGAAGTCGGAAGTCAGAAACTACTGGATCGATAAACGTAAGGGCGAGTTCACTGAGAGGCGATCGCGGGGTTGAGAAATAGGAAGGGTTCGGAAACATCGTGTCTCAGCTATCTACAGCTCTCCCTTTTTCGACAAAAGAGGGGCATTTACACAAAGATCTGAACGCTTCCAGCCATCAAAATCTATGGTGCAAAACCGTTGCCAGGAACCGCCTACTCATTCCCCCCAACAAACAACCACCAACCATCAACGGCCCCATGTCTGAACAGGAACAGTCTCTAGCAGTATTTTGCAATATCAATGACATCCACCGCGATCGCGCTCAACCAGGTTGACAAGGTCTATAACAACGGCACAGTTGCCCTGCAAGGAGTTGATCTGACAATTCATCAGGGAGAGTTTGTCAGTCTGGTAGGGCCATCGGGGTGTGGCAAGAGCACTGTCCTGCGACTGATTGCCGGATTAGGAGAAGCTAGTTGCGGGACCCTGGATTGGGGACTTTCGGAGCAGGACCGCAAGCTGGCCTTTGTGTTTCAAGATGCCGCGCTCATGCCTTGGGCGACGGTCGTTGATAATATCCATCTGCCCTTGAAGCTTCAGGGGCAGTCCTTACGCTCCAGCCGCAGCCGTATTCAAGAAATTGTGAACTTAGTCGATCTGCAAGGTTTTGAACGCAGCTATCCGCGGCAGCTATCGGGAGGAATGAAGATGCGGGTTTCCATTGCACGGGCACTGGTAACCTATCCGAATTTGCTGTTGATGGACGAACCGTTCGGGGCTCTTGACGAAATGACTCGTAGTCGACTCAACAGTGATCTTCTACATCTTTGGGAACGCTATCACTGGACCGTCGTGTTTGTGACCCATAACATTTACGAGGCAGTTTATCTTTCAAATCGTGTGGTCGTCATGGCAGCCCATCCCGGTCGTATCGTCGCCGATATTCCAATTGACGCACCACATCCCAGGAATGAAGCATTCCGGACCTCATCTTTGTTTAACGAATACTGTCGCGATATCCTACACACGCTCTCGACTCAAGAAACAGCAGGCCCTATTACTGATCCGGCCACATCCATTCGCTCTTGGTGATAGCACTATGATTCTGAAAGAACCTCAGCAGCCGGTATCAGCTCAGAAGACATTAGCCTCTACAAAAATCCTTTCCCGCCAACAAGCGTGGTGGGTACGACTTGCCAACCCTGAGTTGATTGCCCCCTTGATTGTTGGTCTTTGCATGCTCGTCATGTGGGAAGGTTTAGTCCGGTTCTTTCAAGTTCCTCCTTATTTGCTGCCAGGACCGCTACTGGTATTGCAAACCCTGATTCAAGAATGGCCACAGCTATTTCCATCCCTCCTGATTACGCTCCAAATCACAGTCGTAGCGTTTTTAGCCGCGATGGTATCAGGATTGTTGATTGCGGTACTGTTTACGCAAAGTAAATGGATCGAGCGGAGTTTTTTCCCCTACGCGGTTATTTTGCAGACCACACCCATTGTGGCGATCGCCCCCCTCATCATTATCTGGTTTGGCAATAATACGTTTGCAGCGCTGGTCGTCTGTGCCTGGATTGTCGCCTTTTTCCCCATCGTGTCCAACACAACTTTGGGCTTAAACAGTGCCGACCATAACCTGAAAAATCTGTTCCACTTATACGGAGCATCCCGTTGGCAAACGCTTTGGTACCTACGTTTGCCCAGTGCCATGCCTTATTTTCTCGGGGGTTTACGCATTAGTGGAGGTCTGGCCCTAATTGGTGCTGTGGTTGCTGAGTTTGTCGCCGGTAGAGGCGGATCGCGGTCGGGACTCGCCTACCAAATCTTGATGTCTAGCTACAATCTGCAAATTCCTCGCATGTTTGCCGCATTGCTCATGACAACAGTGCTAGGGGTTCTGATTTTTGTAGGGCTCACGATGCTCTCGGATCGCTTGCTCGGACAATGGCACGAAAGCGCTGTCAAGCGAGAAAATTAGAACACGATACTTTGATGATGCAAGAAAAACAGTTTTGGGAATCTATCGCGCGATGGTGATCGCCCCCTTTATTACAGCCCCTGGATCCGATTCTTTCTGGATTACGAACGCCCGCTTACCGCTAGCTTTGCTGGATGAAACGGTAGCGTATCGCGACATCATTGCACCGCTAGCGGCCCCACCCTTTGCCGAAGACTTGGTAGCCGCCGATATCGAAATTCGCCATGGGAACATTGCGGCGATCGCGCCCCTCAATTCAGTGCCAGCCGATGCATCCACTTTGGATATTGCCAAGGGCTTAATTTTTCCCTGCTTTGTCGATGTTCATACCCATCTAGACAAAGGGCAAACCTGGAATCGCGCTCCTAACCCTGATGGTACGTTTGATGGTGCGCTCAAGACCGTGAGGACAGATGCTCACAACTGGAGTGCAGAAGATCTCTATCACCGTATGAG